>JAEUMK010000022.1 GCA_016792565.1 Alphaproteobacteria bacterium | reverse complement strand
AGCGTGTCGATCTTGTCGGCCAGCGCCACGACGATGCTGATCGGCGAGGCCGGCACGCTGTCGGCCGGACCCTGCGGCCGGTAGTGCTCGGCGATGGCGCCCGCCACCGTCGCGGGCAATCCTTCCGCTCGCGCCAGATAGCCACCAATGACGCCCTGCACTTCCGGAAACTCGCCGACCGTGAAGCTGACCAGATCGGCCTTGGCGAGCCGCGCCGCCAGCCGCGCCTCGGCGGGGTCGGCGTCCAGCCGCTCGGCGATCTCGCCGGCCAGCCGCTCGATCCGCTGCACGCGGTCCCACTGGGTGCCGAGTTTCGCGTGGAAGACGATGTCCTTCAGGCGCGGCAGGCGCGCCTCCAGCGTCGTCTTCAGATCCTGTTCCCAGAAGAACTTGGCGTCCGACAGCCGCGCCCGCACCACGCGCTCGTTGCCCGCGACGATCGCCGCGCCGCCGTCGCGCGCTTCGAGGTTGGAGACGATCAGGAATTTCTCCGACAGCCTGCCCGTCTCGTCGGTCAGCGCGAAATATTTCTGGTTCTTGCGCATGGTGCCGATCAGCACCTCCTGCGGCACCGCCAGGAACGAGGCGTCGAACGCGGCGGTCAGCACCACCGGCCACTCGACGAGGCCCGCGACCTCCTCCAGCAGTTCGTCGTCCTCCAGGAAGCTGAGGCCCGCCGCGGCCGCCGCCGCCAGCGCCTGCGTGCGGATCGAGGCCATGCGCTCGGCCCGGTCGAGCATGACGAAGCGCTCGCGCAGCTTGGCGGCATAGTCCTCAAAGCCCCGCACCTCGAACGGCGCGTTCGCCATCTGGCGATGGCCGCGCGTGAGGTTCGAGGCGGCGAGACCGGCGATCTCCACCGGCACGATCTCGCCGTCGAGGAGGCAGAGGATCGAACGCAGCGGCCGCACCCAGGAAAGGCCGCTCGGCTCCCAGGTCATCGACTTCGGCCAGGGGAACGAGCGCACCGTCTCGGCCAGCGCCTCGGAAACGATCGCCGCCGCCGCGCGCCCCGGCTTCTCGATCCGCGCGATGTAGAAATCGCCCTTGGGATCCGCCTGGACGACAAGCTGCTCTTTCGTCAGGCCGGTCTTCTTCAGGAACCCGGCGAGCGCCGCCTCGGGCGCATTGGTGCGCGGACCCTTCAGTTCCTCAACGACGTCGGCCGAGGCGGCCGGCAGGTCGTCGACGACCAGCGTCAGCCGGCGCGGCGTCACGTAGACGCGCGCCTCGGCGGCGGAGAGGCCGCGATCGTTCAGTCCACGGAGCATCAGCCGCTTGAAGTCCTCGGCCGCCGCCGCCTGCATGCGCGCCGGGATCTCTTCCTGGAAGAGTTCGATCAGGAGCTGGGGCATCAGAACGCACCTCCGGTGCGGAGTGCTTTCCTCCCCCGTTCACGGGGGAGGTGGCGCGCGCAGCGCGACGGAGGGGGCAAACGGCGGTGAGCTGCAATTGCCCCCTCCACCACTTCGTGGTCCCCCTCCCCCGCAAGCGGGAGCGGAGAGATCAGGCCGAGCCGGTTGCCGCCCATCAGCCGTTGCTCCGGTCGGTGCGGCCCTGCGGGCTCTCCATCCAGGCCTCGGCGCAGGCCTTGGCGAGCGCCCGGACGCGGCCGATATAGGCCTGCCGCTCGGCGACCGAGATGACGCCGCGCGCGTCGAGCAGGTTGAAGGTGTGGCTCGCCTTGATGGTCTGCTCATAGGCGGGCAGCACGTGCTTCCAGGCCGGGAAGCTCTGCGCGGCGCGCCCGACCGGCGCGTTCAGCAGCTGATGGGCCTGCTCCTCGGCTTCCCTGAACTGGCGGAACAGCACGTCGGTGTTGGCGTGCTCGAAATTGAAGCCCGACTGCTCGACCTCGTTCTGGTGATAGACGTCGCCCCAGGTCATGTAGTCGGGCGAGGCCGTGTCCATCGTGTTGTAGGCGAGGTCGAAGCCGTATTCGACGCCCTGCACATACATCGCGAGACGCTCCAGGCCGTAGGTGATCTCGCCGGCCACCGGATTGCAGTCGATGCCGCCGACCTGCTGGAAGTAGGTGAACTGCGTCACCTCCATGCCGTCGCACCAGACCTCCCAGCCGAGGCCCCAGGCGCCCAGCGTCGGGCTCTCCCAGTCGTCCTCGACGAAGCGGATGTCGTGGATTTCGCGGTTGAGGCCGATCGCGTCGAGGCTGCCGAGATAGAGATCGAGAATGTCGGCGGGCGCCGGCTTCAGGATCACCTGGAACTGGTAGTAGCGCTGGAAGCGGTTGGGGTTCTCGCCGTAGCGGCCGTCGCCCGGACGGCGGCTCGGCTGCACATAGGCGGCCTTCCACGGCTTGGGGCCAAGCGAGCGCAGCGTCGTCGCGGGATGGAAGGTGCCCGCCCCCATCTCCATGTCGTAGGGCTGCAGGATCACGCAGCCCTGGCGCGCCCAATAGGCTTGGAGCGTCAGGATCAGGCCTTGGTAGGAGCGGTCGGGGGCGTCGGACATGGCGAGGGAAGTAGCCGCCCCCCCTTGGGGGGTCAACCGCAGGAATGCTCGCCGCGCGGGGCGTGGACCCCGCATCTGGGGCAGCGCACCAGGTCGGTCGGGGGCAGCCGGGCGTCGCGGCGCAGCGCGTCGCGCACCGCCTTGCGCCGCTGGCCCAGCCACCACATGACGGCGGCGCCGAGGACGAGGCCGATCAGGAGATATTTGATCATCGCGTCCTTCTAGACGAAACGCCGGGGCGGCGACACGGGGCCGTTACCCCTGCGGAAGCGCGGCGCGCCATTGACCCGCCCGGAATCGCCGCCGATAAGACTGGAAACGCCCGCCAGGGGCGGAACGCTTGTGGCCGGGTTCGAGGGGCGGGACATGTCGCGCGAGTCGATGGAATACGATGTCGTGATCGTCGGGGCGGGGCCGGCCGGCCTCAGCGCGGCGATCCGCCTGAAGCAGCTCGCGGCCGAGACCGGCAAGGAGATCTCCGTCTGCGTGGTGGAGAAAGGCTCCGAGGTCGGCGCCCACATCCTCTCGGGCGCGGTCATCGATCCGGTCTCGCTGAACGAGCTGATCCCCGACTGGAAGGACAGGGGCGCCCCGCTCGACACCCCGGTCAAGGACGACCGCTTCTACCTGCTCGGCCCGGCGGGCGGCATGCGGCTGCCGAACTTCCTGATGCCGCCGCTGATGAACAATCACGGCAACTACATCGTCAGCCTCGGCAATGTCTGCCGCTGGCTGGCGACCCAGGCCGAGGAGCTGGGCGTCGAGATCTATCCCGGCTTCGCCGCCGCCGAAGTGCTCTACGACGAGACCGGCGCGGTCTACGGCGTCGCCACCGGCGACATGGGCATCGGCAAGGACGGCGAGCCGTCCGACCGCTTCACGCCCGGCATGGAGCTGCACGCCAAGTACACGCTCATCGGCGAGGGCGTGCGCGGTTCGCTCGCCAAGATGCTGATGGCGAAGTTCGGTCTCGACAAGGACTGCGAGCCGCAGAAGTTCGGCATCGGCATCAAGGAGCTCTGGCAGGCCGATCCCGCCAGGCACAAGGAAGGCCTGGTCGTCCATTCCTTCGGCTGGCCGCTGGGCTCCGACACCGGCGGCGGCACCTTCATGTACCACATGAAGGGCGGCCTCATCTCGATCGGCTTCGTGATCCACCTCAACTACAAGAACCCGTATCTGTCGCCCTTCGACGAGTTCCAGCGGATGAAGACCCATCCGATGGTCCGCCCCCACCTGGAAGGCGGCAAGCGCCTCTCCTACGGCGCGCGGGCGATCACCGAGGGCGGCCTCCAGTCGGTGCCGAAGCTCACCTTCCCGGGCGGCGCGCTGATCGGCTGCTCGGCCGGCTTCGTCAACGTGCCGCGCATCAAGGGCAGCCACAACGCGATGAAGACCGGCATGATGGCGGCCGAGGCGGCGTTCGAGGCCGTCCACGCCGGCCGCCAGCGCGACGAGCTGACCGCCTACACCGCCGCCTACAAGGCGAGCCACGTCTACAAGGACCTCAAGAAGGTCAAGAACGTGAAGCCGCTGTGGTCGCGCTTCGGCACCTATTTCGGCGTGCCGCTGGGCGCCCTCGACATGTGGGTGCAGACGCTGTTCGGCTTCTCGCCCTTCGGCACGCTCCGCCACAGGAAGGCCGACTACGCCTCGCTGAAGCCGGCCGCGAAGTCGAAGAAGATCGCCTATCCCAAGCCCGACGGAATCGTCTCGTTCGACAAGCTCTCCTCGGTGTTCCTGTCGAACACCAACCACGAGGAAGACCAGCCCGCGCACCTGAAGCTGAAGGATCCCTCGATCCCGATCGGCAGCAATCTGCCGCTCTACGACGAGCCGGCGCAGCGCTATTGCCCGGCCGGCGTCTACGAGGTCATGCGCGACGGCGACGGCTCCAATCCCCGTTTCGTGATCAACGCCCAGAACTGCGTCCACTGCAAGACATGCGATATTAAGGACCCGGCGCAGAACATTAACTGGACCGTGCCCGAGGGCGGCGGCGGACCCAACTATCCGAACATGTAAGGGCATTTCTTGCGCGCTTTCCCCGGTACCGGCTTCCGCAGTCTCCTGGCGCTTGTCCTCGCCTCTGCGCTGGCCGCCTGCGGCACGACGACGACCGGATCGCGCGCGTCCGGCGACGATCTGAAATCGGGCGGCACGCTCTATGGCGACTTCCTGGTCGCCAACTATGCCGGCAACACGCGCGACAGCCGCGTCGCCGCCGCCCGCTACATGGCGGCGCTCAAGCAGGACCCCGGCAACCGGACCTTGCTTGAACGCGCCTTCGTGTTCTCGGTCGCGGCCGGCGACATGGACGCCGCCGCGCGCCTCGCGCCCCAGGTCTCCGGGGCCAATCCCCAGTCCGATCTGGCGCCGCTGATCGAAGGCGTCATCGCGCTGAAGCGCCGCGACTACGCCGCCGCGAAGGCGTTCTTCACCGCCAGCCACCCGCCCGGCGATCCCGACCTGATGGCGGCGCTGGCCCTCGCCTGGACGGCGGTCGGCCAGGGCGACGCGGCGACGGCGCGCGCCTTGCTCGCCCCGACCGGCGATCCCTCCTCGGACGTCTTCATCGCCTATCACCGGGCCCGGCTGGAGGAGGCGCTGAAGAATCCCGCCGGCGCCGACGAGGCCTTCCAGGCGGCCGACCGCACCACGGCCGGGCGCAGCCTGACCGTCGCGCTCGCCTATGCCGCGTGGCTCCAGGCGACGGCCCGGGCCGACATGGCGGCGACGGTGCTCGCCCGCTTCCTCGAGTCCTCGCCCGGCAATCCGGTGGCGGTCGTGGCGCTCGACCGCCTCCAGGCGGGCAAGCCCATCGCCCACCGCATCGCGACGCCGCAGCAGGGCGCCGCCGAAGGCTTCTACGGCATCGCCAGCGCGGTCAGCGACGGCGACGTGCAGGATGCGGCGATCGTCTATCTGCGCCTCGCGCAGTATCTCGATCCCGGCAATGACGGGGCGCTCGCCTTTCTGGGCGGCGCGATGGAGCGGGCCGGGCGCAAGGACGACGCGATCGATCTCTATCGCGGAGTGCCGGACTCCTCGCCCTTCTACCTGACCGCCCAGGTGGCCGCCGCCGATTTGCTCGACGAGAAGGGCAAGACCGACGAGGCGATCCGCATCCTGGTGCGGCTCGAGGCGGCCGAATCGACCAGCGGCCTCGCCGCCAGCGCGCTCGGCGACGTCTATCGCGCGCACGAGCGCTGGAGCGAGGCGGTCGATGCCTATGGCCGGGCGATCGCCCGCACCGGTCCCGATTTCGTCGGCGAGGACTGGCCGCTCTTCTATGCCCGCGGCATCGCGCTGGAACGCGGCGGCCGCTGGGCCGAGGCCGAGGCCGACTTCCGCGCGGCGCTGAAGCTCACGCCGGACCAGCCTCTGGTGCTCAACTATCTCGCCTATAGCTGGATCGAGCGCGGCGAGAACATCGAACAGGCGCTCGCCATGCTGCAGCGCGCGGTCGAGCAGCGGCCCGACGACGGCTACATCATCGACAGTCTCGGCTGGGCCTATTTCCGCCTCGGCCGCTACGCCGAGGCGGTCGAGACGCTGGAACTGGCGATCGCCTTCTCGCCCTACGATCCGACGCTGAACGAGCATCTGGGCGACGCCTACTGGAAGGTCGGGCGCGAGCGCGAGGCGCGCTTCCAGTGGGGGCATGCCCTGAAGCTGAAGCCCGAGGCGCCGCGCCTGCCGATCCTTGAGGCCAAGCTCGCGGGCGGCTTCGCGGCCGGCGAGGCGCTGGAGCGCCAGGCGGCGGCCGGACGGTGAGCGCACGGCGGCTCGACGCCCTGGCGCGGGCGAAGCTGAACCTCTTCCTGCATGTCGGGACGCAGCGTCCCGACGGCTACCACGCCCTGATGAGCTGGGTCGCCTTCGCCGGCGTCGGCGACCGCCTGCAGGCCGAGCGGGCCGACAGCGGCCTCTCGCTCACCGTCGACGGCCCCTATGGCAGCCAGACCCCGGCGGGCGGCGACAACCTGGCCATGCGCGCGGCCGAGGCGCTGCGCGCCGCGGCGATCGCCGCCGGGGCGCAGCCGCCGCTCGGCGCGCGCCTTCACCTGACCAAGCTGCTGCCGGCCGCGGCTGGAATCGGCGGCGGCTCGGCCGACGCGGCCGCGACGCTGCATCTGCTCGACGCCCTGTGGGACCTCGACGCCGATCCGGCCGAGCTCATGGAGATCGGCGCGAGCCTCGGCTCCGACGTGCCGGTCTGCGTCTACAACCGCTCGGCGCTGATGTCGGGACGCGGCGAGATCGTCGCGCCCGGCCCGGCCCTCCCCGCACTGCCGGTCGTGCTCTGCAATCCGGGCGTCGCGGTGCCGACCGCCGAGGCCTTCGCCCGCCTGGCGCAGCGGCGCGGTGCGGGCGCCGTCGCGCTCCCCGCCGAGATCCGCGATGCCGCCCATCTCGCCGCCGTGCTTGGCCCGACCGGCAACGATCTGGAAGCCGCCGCCCTCGCGCTCGCCCCCCAGGTCGGCGAGGCGCTCTATGCGCTGAAGGCCCAGCCGGGCGCGCTCACCGCGCGCATGTCGGGATCGGGGGCCACCTGCTTCGCCCTCTTCGCCGCCGACGCCGCCGCCAGCGCCGCCGCCATCGCCCTCAAGCGCGCCCGCCCCGGCTGGTGGATCGCGGCGACAAGGCTGGACTGCTGAAGGCTCAGTAGGCCCGTTCGACGCAGAAATCGGCGAGCGCCGACAGCGCCCGCTTGTAGGGGCCGTCCTCGAACGGCTGCAGCGCGTCCTTGGCCGCCAGCGCATAGGACTGGGCGCGGGCCAGCGTGTCCTCGATCGCGTCGCGCAGCTTGATGAGATCGACGGCGGCGTCGAAATCCTCCGGCCGCTGCTTGTCGTCCGCGATGACCCGGGTCCAGAACGCCCGCTCGTCCGAGGCGCCCCGGGCGAAGGCGAGGATCACGGGCAGCGTGATCTTGCCTTCGCGGAAATCGTCGCCGGCGTTCTTGCCGATCGTGTCGGCGGAGGCCGCATAGTCCAGCGCGTCGTCGACCAGCTGGAAGGCGACGCCGATGGCGCGGCCGTAGTCGGCCAGCGCCTTCACCTTCGCCGCGTCCGCCCCGGCCGCCATCGCGCCGACCTCGGCGGCGGCGGCGAACAGCGCCGCGGTCTTGGATTCGATGACCTTGAGATAGGTGTCCTCGGTCGTCTCCAGGTTCTTGGCCGCCGCCAGCTGCATCACCTCGCCCTCGGCGATGATCGCCGAGGCGTTGGCGAGGACGCCGAGGATGGCGACCGAGCCGGTCTCGACCATCAGCTGGAACGAGCGCGAATAGAGGAAATCGCCGACCAGCACGCTCGCCGGGTTGCCCCAGATCATGTGCGCCGTCTTGCGCCCCCGGCGCAGCGCCGAATTGTCGACCACGTCGTCGTGCAGCAGCGTCGCGGTGTGGATGAACTCCACGGCGGTGGCGAGACGGACATGGTCGCGCCCGGCATAGTTGCACAGCCCGGCGGCGGCGAGGGTGAGGATCGGCCGCAGCCTCTTGCCGCCCGACTGGATCAGGTGCCCGGCCAGCGCCGGGATCATCGGCACGTCGCTCGCCATGCGCTCCACGATGGTGGCGTTGACCGCCTCCATGTCCGTCGCGACCAGCGCGATCAGCTTGTCCAGCGCGTCGCTGGCTGCGGCGGGCGCGTTGTCGGTGCGGGCGGCTGCGCTCAAGACCGTGTGTCCATTCCCCGGGCGCGGGTTGCCTTGTGCACCCGGCCGCCCCCATCTTGGGGGAACATGGTCAGCCGCAGGCGGCGGGTCAAGCGCAAGAGGGCGACATGGTTGAGCTGCTGCGGACCAACGATGCGGTGCTCCTGTCCTTCGCCGAGGCGATCCTCGGCGAGGCCGGCTTCGATCCCTTCGTCAGCGACACCAACATGTCGATCCTCGACGGCTCGATCGCCGCCATTCCCCGCCGCCTCCTGGTGCCGTCGGAACAGGCCGAGGCCGCCCGCGCGACGCTCGACGCGGCGCTGG
The DNA here is from genome assembly GCA_016792565.1 of Alphaproteobacteria bacterium. Classification (GTDB taxonomy): domain Bacteria; phylum Pseudomonadota; class Alphaproteobacteria; order Micropepsales; family Micropepsaceae; genus JADZAI01. The sequence goes on along the minus strand of JAEUMK010000022.1, from coordinate 304 downwards.
CCGAGGCCGAGCGCGCCGCGGCGGCGGCCGCTCCGGACGACGACGAGGCATGACCACCCGCGACGCCTTCCTCGGCGGCACGCTGACCCTCGTCCAGCCCGCCAGCGGCTTTCGCGCCGGGGTGGACAGCGTGATGCTGGCCGCCGCCGTCCCGGCGCGCGCCGGCGAGCGCGTGCTCGAGCTCGGCAGCGGGGCGGGCGTCGCGGCGCTCTGCCTCGCCCGCCGGGTCGAGGGCGTCGCCGTCACCGGGCTTGAGATTCAGGCCGATCTCGCGGCGCTGGCCGCTGAGAACGCCGCCGCCAAC
>JAEUMK010000011.1 GCA_016792565.1 Alphaproteobacteria bacterium | reverse complement strand
CCGGGAGGCCAGCGAAAATCGGCTCAGGCGGCGAGCGCCCAGCGCCGCAGAAGCCCGAGATCGGCGACCCCGGCATGGGTGGCGGCGACCTTGCCGTCCTTGAACAAATAGAGCGAGGGGATCGAGCGGATGGCGTAGCGGCCGGCGAGTTCGCCCTCCGCATCGACATCGATCTTCACGAAGCGGGCCTTGGGTTCCAGTTCGGCCGCCGCCTTCTCGAAGATCGGCGCCATGGTGCGGCACGGTCCGCACCAGGCGGCCCAGAAATCGACGATGACGGGAATGGAGCTGGCGGCGATCTGACGGTCGAAGCCGGCCTGCGTCAGCGCCGCCGGCTTGCCGGTGAAGAGCGGCTGGCGGCACTTGCCGCATTTGGCGGCGCGGGCGTCGCGCTCGGGCGGCACGCGGTTGGCGGAATGGCAGTGGGGGCAGACGATCTGCATGGCTGTCGAGCTCGAGGAGGCACGTCTCCCGCTCAATGTGGGCCCGATCGCCGTCGATTCAATGAGCGCCGGAACGTGGCGCGGGGGGGCGCGCCGGCCGGCGCGAAGAAATGGTCGGAGCGGCGGGATTCGAACCCACGACCCCCAGTCCCCCAGACTGATGCGCTACCAGGCTGCGCTACGCTCCGACCTTTCGGGGGCGCGCCAGACCACCGGCCGGGCGCGAGGGCGCGGTTATAGGCGGGGGGCCGGCCATGCGCAACGCCAGAAGCGCGCTCGGAGAAAAGGAATCAGCGGCCGCGCTTGGCCGCCTGGAGCTTCTGGTCGTAGTCGCGCTTGAGCGCCTTCAACCGCGCGAACAGGCGGGCCGCCAGCTCAACGCGGTCCGCGGGGGGCGCTCCAAGCGCGGCGGGAGCCGAGGCCGCCGGCGGGGCGGCAGGCGGGGGCGCAGGCGCGTGCGGCGCCGGTCCGGCGACGACGGGGGCACCGCTTGCGGCCGGCGGCCTCTGCGCCGCGACGGGCGGCGGCTCGACAGCCGACGGTATGACTGGCGGCGCGGCCGGGATGGCCCGCGGCGGTGCGGCGGGCGCGACGCGGCGGCCGGCGGCGATGACGTGCTTGACGCCGTGCTCGCGCAGCAGCTTCTGCACCCCCTTGATCGTGTAGCCGTCGCCGTAGAGCAGATGCTGGATACCGCGCAGCAGATCGACGTCATCGGGACGGTAGTAGCGGCGGCCGCCGCCGCGCTTGAGCGGACGGATCTGGGCGAACTTGCCCTCCCAGAAGCGCAGGACATGCTGGGGCACGTCGAGGTCGCTGGAGACCTCGCTGATCGTGCGGAACGCATCGGGCGATTTCTGCCCGGCCTGGCGCTCCTGCTCGCGCTCCGCTTCGCTGGGGGCGTCGAGAGCGCCCTGGCTCTCGGTCATCAGGCCGGCGCGGCTCCGCGCTTCGTGGCCGCGTTGATCTGATCCTTCAGCACGTGCGAGGGGCGGAACAGCAGCACCTTTCGCGGCTCGATCGGCACTTCCTGGCCGGTCTTGGGATTGCGGCCGACCCGTCCGCCCTTGGCGCGGACGAGGAACGTGCCGAACGAGGAGAGCTTGACCTGTTCGTTACGCAGGAGCGCATCGACCACCTCATCGAGCACGCGCTCGACGAGAGCGGCGGACTCGTTCCGCGACAGCCCGACCTCCTGGTAGACGGCTTCGCTGAGGTCCGAGCGGGTGAGTGTCTTGGTCATGGTCGGTCCTTTCCCGGCGCGGGAATCGGCGCTCCTGCGACTGAAACCGAAACATTTTCGAAAATCAATGGGATAGACGTTAAACCTCGTCCATCCTGACAGCCTACCAGCGGATCAGCGAGGAGCCCCAGGTGAATCCGCCGCCCATCGCCTCGAGCAGGACCAGGTCGTTCTGCTTGACGCGGCCGTCGGCGACCGCCTCGTGCAGGGCGAGCGGGATCGAGGCGGCGGAGGTGTTGCCGTGGCGGGCGACGGTCATCACGACCTTCTCGGGCGCGAGGCCGATCTTGCGCGCCGTAGCGTCGAGGATGCGCTTGTTGGCCTGGTGCGGCACGAACCAGTCGATATCGGCGGCAGTGAGGTGGTTGGCCTCGAGCGCCGCCATGATCGCCCCGGAAATGTTGGTGACGGCGTGCTTGAAGACCTCGCGGCCCTCCATGCGCAAATGGCCGGTCGTCTGGGTCGTCGAAGGGCCGCCATCGACATAGAGGAGGTTGCGCAAACGGCCGTCGGAATAGAGGTGGCTGGAGAGCACGCCGCGGTCCTGGGCGGTGCCCTGGCCCTGCCCGGCCCGCAGCACGAGGGCGCCGGCCCCGTCGCCGAAGAGGACGCAGGTCGTCCGGTCGGTCCAGTCGAGCAGGCGCGACATCGTCTCGGCGCCGACCACCAGGACGGTCTCGGCCTGGCCGACCTTGATGAAATTGTCGGCGATGTTGAGCGCGTAGATGAAGCCCGAGCAGACCGCCTGGACGTCGAAGGCGGCGCCGCGCGTCATGCCGAGGCGGCGCTGCACGTGGGTCGCGGCGGCAGGGAAGGTGTCGTCCGGCGTGGTCGTCGCCATGACGATGAGGTCGATCTCGGAAGCCGCGATGCCGGCGGCGGCAAGGGCCGCCTCGGACGCCTTGACGGCGAGGTCGGAGGTCGTCTCGCCATCGGCCGCCATGCGCCGTTCCGAGATGCCGGTGCGCTCGACGATCCACTCGTCGCTGGTATCGACGATCCGGGCGAGGTCGGCGTTGGTGACGATCTTTTCGGGCAGATAGGCGCCCGTGCCGGCGACGATGGACCTGCGGATCGTCATGCCGGCGGCACCGCGGCGGCATCGGTCGCATCCGGCGCCGCCGGGGCGAGGCGCGAGAGGACTCCCGAGACGCCCTTGATGTCGTCGGCGATGCGCCGGACCATGTCCTGCTTGGCCATGTCGATCGCCAGGTCGATCGCCGCCGCGAAGCCGATCCCGTCGGTTCCGCCATGGCTCTTCACGACGATGCCGTTAAGGCCGAGAAAGACGCCGCCATTGACGGCGCGGGGATCCATGCGGGCCTTGAGGATGCGGAACGCGCCGCTGGCCAGGAAAGCGCCGATCTTGGTCAGCAGCGAACGCTTCAGCGCCTCGCGCAGATAGTGGGAGACCAGCTTGGCGGTGCCTTCCGCGGCCTTGAGCGCGATGTTGCCGGTAAAGCCATCGGTCACGACGACATCTACGGTCCCGGCGCTGATGTCGTCGCCCTCGATGAAGCCAGCGAAGGCGATGTCGAGGCCGGCATCGCGCAGGCTCTGCGCCGCCACCTTGACCTGTTCGTTGCCCTTGAGCTCTTCGCTGCCGATGTTGAGGAGGCCGACGGAGGGCGTCTTCAGGCCGAACACGGCGCGGGCGAAGGCGGCACCCATGACCGCGAAGTCGACCAGGTGGCGGGCTTCGGAACCGACATTGGCGCCGACGTCGAGCACAACGCTCTGTCCGTGCATGGTCGGCCACAGCGCGGCGATGGCGGGGCGCGCGATGCCGTCGAGCGGACGGAGCTGGAATTTCGACATCGCCATCAGCGCGCCGGTGTTGCCGGCCGAGACGGCGCCGGCGGCCTCGCCGGCCTTGACCGATTCGAGGGCGCGCCACATGGACGTCTCGCGGCCCCGGCGCAGCGCCTGGCTGGGCTTGTCGTCCATGCCGACGACATCGGGGGCATGACGGATCTCGGCGACGGCAAGCAGGCCGGCGTCGCCGGCCATCAGCCGTTCGAGCTCGCCCTTGTCGCCATGAAGAAGGAAGCGCACGCCCGGGTGACGGACGCGCGCGATATCGATGCCGTCGAGCACGGCGCCGGGCGCGTTGTCCCCGCCCATCGCGTCGATCGACAGGACCAATTGGCCGGTCTTGGGCGCATCTGCCATGGCGCGCGCCGCCTGCCGCCGTTAGTCGGAGGCCGCGACGACCTCACGGCCATCGTAATGGCCGCATTTGGCGCAGACGTGGTGGGGCCGCTTCTGCTCGCCGCAGTTCGAGCACTCCACATACGCCACCGGGGTCAGCGCGTGGTGCGACCGGCGCATATTGCGCCGCGACGGCGAGGTTTTCCTTTTCGGGACCGCCATGGGTCTCTCTCCAAATCATGCCCGCAACGCGACCGGTGCGACGCCGTGTGGCGGCGTCCTCGTCCGGGGCGCGAAGATAGGGGTGTCAAATCAGGCGCGGGGTATGCCTCGAAACGCCCCCGGGGCGCAAGGACGAATTAGGACTGGTTCCCGGACTGTTCCTTCAGACGGGCCAGGGCGGCGAACGGGTTGGGCTTCCCGTCGGCCTCATCCGGCACCTCGGCGGGCGATTCCAGCGCGGCGCCCGGTTTGCGGGGAAAATCGGGGACAGCGAGCGAGAGTTCCTCGGCGACGAGGGCGCCGATGTCGATGCCCTGCGGCCGCCACTCGCCCGGCTCCTCGGTATCGAGGTCGACGACGATATCGCCCAGGCTCTGCTCCTCGCGGCTGGGGGCGCGGCCGGCGGGCTTGCGGAAGCGGCCTGACACGGGGGCCGACAGCGTCTCGCGGAAGGCCTCAAGCGAAACGCCGCAGACGAGCTCCAGCTCGGCCTCGAAGGCGCCCGTGACGGCCGCTTCTTCGGTCGAAACGCGTTCGACCAGCAGATCGGCGGTCATCCGGAAGATCGTGGGCACGCCCAGCCAGGCGGCCAGGCGGGCGCGCTCGTCGGCCGTCGCCTCGACCTTGTGGCGGGCGCGGACAGCGCCGCGCTCGGAAGGATCGATCCAGCGGTGGAAGTTTGCGTCGAGGGCCGTCATGCCGCCGCCTTTGCTGCCGTATCGACTGGCCGTTCGCCGAGATCGCCGGCCTGGAAGCGGTCCAGCTCCAAGGCAGACAATTCGCCGGCCTCAGCCATCGCGAAGCGGGCGAACTGTGCCAGCGCATCGCCGGGCGGAGCGTCGCCACGATAGACGTTTCGGCCGATCGCCTCGGCCAACGCGGCCTCGTCGCCGGCCTGGATCGCCGCGTCATAGGCGGCGGCGCGGCCGATATAGGCCTTGCCCATCGCCTTCACCCGGCGCGGAATGCCGTTGTCGCCCACCCCCAGCGAGCGCAGCGCGTCGTCGAAGGCGGCGAACATGAGATCCAGCGTGTCCTGCGCCAGGACCCTGCCCTCCCTGCCCTTGCCGTCCAGCGCCCGGAAGACGAGCGAGCCGTAGAGGGTCATCAGATCGAACCGGCCGTCGAGCGTGTCTGGCACCGCCAGCGCCTCGTAGAATACCGGCCGCCGGGCCTGGCCAGTCACCGCGGCGAGCAACCGGTCGGCCCGACGGCGGCGTTCGTTCGATCCGAACAGGTAGGTCAGAAGTGCGCGCACGGTCTGTCGGGCCGCAAGACCCGTCCTTGAATTCGCTGGCCGAGGGGGGTAGGTCAGGCGGACGCTTCCCGTCAACAGCGAGTCAAACGTATGACGTCTAGTTCAGGGCGCAAGGTTGCGCTCGGCGCGGCCCTGGCGATCGCCGCCGTTTCGGCCGCCGGATGCGAGGCGACCGTCAACAATCGGGGCTATCTGCCGACTCCCGGCCTGACGGAGGCGATCCGCGTCGGCGTCGATACCAAGTCCACGCTGCAGGCGGCCCTTGGCTCGCCTTCGACGATCGGGACGTTCAACGACAACACCTGGTACTATATCTCGAGCAAGCAGGAAGACTTCCTGTTCTTCTACCCCGAAGAGGTGGAGCGCGAGATCGTCGCCGTGAAGTTCGGCCCCGACCAGACGGTCGCTTCGGTCCAGCGGCTCGGGCTCGAGGACGGCGTGCAGGTCGCGTTCAGCGATCGCGAGACTCCGGCGCGCGGCCGCGAGCTGACCTTCCTGCAGCAGATCTTCGGCAATGTCGGGCGCGGCTCGCCGATTTCGCCCAACGACGAGTCGCAGGATCCCCGCAACCGCCGCTGAGGCGCGACCCGCCTGGCGCCCTAGCCCTTCGCCCGCTCGGCGATGCGCTTCAGCACGCGCTCGGCGACATAGGGCGAGGTGAACTGCGAGATGTTGCCGCCGAGCGTGGCGATCTCCTTCACCAGCTTGGACGCGATGGCCTGGTTCATCGGCTCGGCCATCAGGAACACCGTCTCGACCTCGTTGTTGAGGCGCATGTTCATGCCGACCATCTGGAACTCGTATTCGAAGTCGCTGACGGCGCGCAGGCCGCGCACGATCATCTGCGCCCCGACTTCCTCGGCGAACTGCATCAGCAGCGACTTGAACGGCCTGACCTCGATCGTCGCCTGGCCGCGCAGGCGTTCCGCCTCGTGGCCGACCATCTCGACGCGCTCCTCTAGGGAGAACATCGGTCCCTTGCCTTCGTTGATGGCGACGCCGATGACGAGATGATCGACCAGCTTCACCGCGCGGCGAATGATGTCGAGATGGCCGTTCGTGATCGGATCGAACGTGCCTGGGTACAGGCCCACGCGTCTGGTCATTGAATTCCCCCACGGTGGACGTTGCCATTCCCGCGCCGATTACCTAGCCGAGAAAACGACGTCCCTCCAGTGGGTTATGGTTACGTGTGCGTCAGCCTTCGGGCGCGGTCTCGGCAACACGCTCCACCGACACCACGCGCTCGGCGCCGTCGGTGCGGAACAGGATGACGCCGTTCGAGGCGCGGCCCTGGAAACTGATCTGGGCGACCGGCAGACGGATCGTCTGGCCCTTGTCGGTGACCATCATCAGTTCGTCGCTGTCAGCCACGGTCAGCACGGAGAGCACCTGACCCACGCGTTCGGGCCGGCTGATCGCCTTGACTCCCTGCCCGCCGCGTCCCCGGACCGGGTAGGCATAGGCGCTGGTGCGCTTGCCGAAGCCCCGATCGGTGACGGTCAGCAGGAATTCCTCCGCCGCGCCCAGTTCGCCGAAACGTTCCGGCGTCAGGGTCGCCTCGTCGACGATCTCCTCGCCGTCGTCGGCCGCCGCCGTCTCGTCGGCGGCATCCTCGTCGCCCTCGGTGCGGCGGGCGAGCGCGACCTGCTTCAGGTAGGCGCGCGCCTCGGCCGGCGTGGCTTCGACGTGGCGCATGATGCCGAGCGAGATCAGCTCGTCGCCGTCGGCCAGCTTGACGCCCCGCACGCCGGTCGAGTCGCGGCCCTTGAAGACGCGCACCTCGGTGACGGGGAAGCGGATCGCCTTGCCGCCCCTGGTCGAGAGCAGGACGTCGTCACTCTCGCTGCAGATCGCGACGCCGGCGATGTGGTCGCCCTCGTCGAGCTTCATGGCGATCTTGCCGTTGGCGCGCACATCGACGAAATCGGACAATTCGTTGCGGCGGACATAGCCGGACTGCGTCGCGAACATGATCTGGAGCGAGGCCCAGGACTCCTCGTCCGGCAGCTCCATGATGGTCGTGACCTTCTCGTCCTTCTTCAGCGGGAGAAGATTGACGAGCGCCTTGCCCTTGCCCTGGGGCGTCGAGAGCGGCAGGCGCCAGCACTTCAGCTTGTAGGCCATGCCGGTCGAGGTGAAGAACAGGATCGGCGTATGGGTGTTGGCGACGAAGACCCGCGTCACCCAGTCCTCGTCCTTGGTCGTGATGCCGGTGCGGCCCTTGCCGCCGCGCGCCTGCACCCGGTAGGTCGCCAGCGGGACCCGCTTGATATAGCCCTCATGCGTGACCGTAACGGCCATGTCCTCGCGCTGGATCAGATCCTCGTCCTCGACATCGGCGTCGAGCTCGACGATCTCGGTGCGACGCGGCGTCGCGAATTCAGCCTTCACGGCTTCGAGTTCGCTGCGCACGATGCCCATGAGCTTGGGTCGGCTGCGCAGCGTTTCGAGGTGGTCCTCGATCTGGGCGCGCAACTCCTCCAGCTCCTTGCCGATCTCGTCCGCGCCGAGGGCGGTGAGGCGCTGAAGGCGGAGGTCGAGAATGGCGCGGGCCTGCTCGTCCGACAGCAACAGCGTCCGGTCGTCCGCCATGACGTGGCGCGGATCGGCGATGAGCGACACCAGCGGCGCCATGTCCTTGGCCGGCCAGCGCCGGGCGGTCAGCGCCTCGCGCGCGGCGGCCGGATCGGGCGACGTGCGGATGATGCGGATGAATTCGTCGATGTTGGCGAGCGCGATCGCCAGGCCGACCAGGATATGGCCGCGGTCGCGCGCCTTGTTCAGCTGGAACTTCGTGCGGCGGGTGACGACCTGCTCGCGGAAGCGCAGGAACGCGACCAGCATGTCGCGCACGTTCATGAGTTCCGGCTTGCCGGCGTCGATCGCCAGCATGTTGACGCCGAACGAGGTCTGCAGCGGCGAGAAGCGGTAGAGTTGGTTCAGCACGACGTCGGCGATCGCGTCGCGCTTCAGCTCGATCACGACGCGCACGCCGTCGCGGTCGCTCTCGTCGCGGAGATCGGAGATCCCCTCGACGCGCTTGTCCTTCACAAGCTCGCTGATCTTCTCGATCATCGAGGACTTGTTGACCTGGAAAGGCATCTCGGTGACGACGATGGCCTCGCGGTCCTTGCGGATCTCCTCCACCTCGCAGCGGCCGCGCATGATAACGGAGCCGCGACCCTTGGCGAGGGCGGCCCGCGTGGCGGCGCGGCCCATGATCAGTCCGCCGGTCGGGAAGTCGGGGCCAAGGACGATGTCGAGCACCGCCTCGATCGGCGCGTGCGGGTCTTCGATCAAGAGGACGCTGGCGTCGATCAGCTCGCCCAGATTGTGCGGCGGAATGTTGGTCGCCATGCCGACCGCGATGCCGCCCGCGCCGTTGACGAGAAGATTGGGGAAGCGCGCGGGCAGGACGACCGGCTCACGCCGCTCGCCGTCATAGTTCGGCTGGAAGTCGACGGTGTCGGAGCCGATGTCGTCGAGCAGGGCCATCGCGGCCTTGGTGAGACGGCTTTCGGTGTAGCGCATCGCGGCGGCCGGATCGCCGTCCATCGAGCCGAAATTGCCCTGGCCATCGATCAGCGGCACGGCCATCGAGAAGTCCTGGGCCATGCGGACCAGGGCATCGTAGATGGCGCTGTCGCCATGGGGGTGATAGCGGCCCATGACTTCGCCGACGGTATTGGCGGACTTGCGGTAGCGCTTGTCGGGCGTGTTGCCGGCCTCGTCCATGCCGAACAGGATGCGGCGCTGGCCAGGCTTGAGGCCGTCGCGCACGTCGGGCAGCGCACGGCTGACGATGACGCTCATCGCGTAGTCGAGATAGGAGCGCTTGAGCTCGTCCTCGATGGCGATGGGGCGCACATCCCCGCCCTGCGGCGGCGTGCCGGCGCCTTCTTCAGGCAGGCCGTCGTCCGTGTCGTCGGCGCTCACGCGAAATCGGTCCTCAGACGGTTAAAGGCGCGCCACCGGGAAAGCCCGGGACGCGCCGGAATCGAAGGCCCATTTATAGGCGGAAAGAGGGCTGCAAACCAAGGACTTAGAGCGGGAATGCGGGATCGGGCGCGAAGAGAATTCCAGCCCCGGCGCGCAGGCCCGCGCAGCGGCCCTCAGAACGGGATTTCGTCGTCCAGATCGGCCGAATAGTCGCGCCCGCCGCCAGCGCCGCCGCCGGAGCTGCGTCCGGCGCTGCCGCCATAGGAGCGTTCCCCGCCCCCGCCGCCGGCCGCCGCGCCGCCGCCGTCGCCACGGCCGCCCAGCATCGTCAGCTCGCCGCGGAATTTCTGCAGGACGATTTCGGTGGAGTATTTCTCCTGCCCGTCCTTGTCGGTCCATTTGCGGGTCTGAAGCTGGCCCTCGATGTAAACCGTCGAACCCTTCTTGAGGTACTGCTCGGCGACCTTGGCGAGCTGCTCGTTGAAGATCACGACGCGATGCCACTCGGTCTTTTCCTTGCGCTCGCCTGTGGCCTTGTCGCGCCAGGATTCCGAGGTGGCGATGCGCAGGTTCACAACCTTGTCGCCGGAGTTCATGGACCGCACTTCCGGGTCGGCGCCCAGATTGCCCACGAGAATGACCTTGTTGACGCTGCCCGCCATAGTTCCCACTTTCCGTATTGCGCCAAGACGATAGAAGCGCCGTTAAATCACAGCGACCCTCCGCCTTCACCATCCGATTTGGCGCTAGCCCATTTCCGGGCTTTCGCCGGTTCCGGATCGTTCTTATTATGTTCTCAACTTAGAGATTCGGTCAAGCCCGGTGCACAAGTCGATATCCGTTCGCGGCGCGCGCGAGCACAACCTGAAGAACGTCGATGTCGACCTGCCGCGCGACAGCCTGGTGGTGATCACAGGCCTGTCCGGCTCGGGCAAGTCGAGCCTCGCCTTCGACACGATCTACGCTGAGGGCCAGCGGCGCTATGTCGAGAGCCTCTCGGCCTACGCCCGCCAGTTCCTGGAGCTGATGCAGAAGCCGGACGTCGATCACATCGACGGACTGTCGCCGGCCATCTCGATCGAGCAGAAGACGACCTCGCGCAATCCGCGCTCCACCGTCGGCACGGTCACCGAAATCTACGACTATCTGCGCCTGCTGTTCGCGCGGGTCGGCGTGCCCTACTCACCCGCCACCGGCCTTCCCATCGAAAGCCAGACCGTCAGCCAGATGGTCGACCGCCTGATGGCCCTGCCCGAAGGCACGCGGCTGTTCCTGCTTGCGCCCATCGTGCGCGGCCGCAAGGGCGAGTACCGCAAGGAACTGCTCGACCTGCAGAAGCGCGGGTTCCAGCGCGTGAAGGTCGACGGCGTCTTTCACGAGATCGACGCCGCCCCGGCGCTCGACAAGAAGAAAAAGCACGACATCGAGGTCGTCGTGGACCGCGTCGCGGTGCGCGACGGGCTGCAACAGCGCCTGGCGGACTCGACGGAAACGGCGCTCGGGCTCGCCGACGGCATCCTGATCGCCGAGTTCGCCGACCGGAAGGATGCCACGGGCGAGCCGGAGCGGCTGATCTTCTCGTCGCGCTTCGCCTGCCCGGTCTCGGGCTTCACCATCGACGAGATCGAGCCGCGCCTCTTCTCGTTCAACGCGCCGCAGGGCGCCTGCCCGCAATGCGACGGGCTGGGCACGCAGATCTTTTTCGATCCCGAACTGGTGGTGCCCGACGAGAGGCTGTCGCTGCGCGAGGGGGCGATCGCACCATGGTCGCGGACCCAGACGCCCTCGCCCTACTATGCCCAGACGCTGGAGGCCATCGCCCGACACTACAAGGCCTCGATGACGACGCCGTGGAAGGACCTCGCGCCCAAGGCGCGCGACGCGATCCTGCGCGGCACCGGGGCGGAAGCCATCGGCTTCGTCTACGACGACGGGTTGCGCCGCTACGAGACCAAGAAGGCGTTCGAGGGCGTCATCCCCAATCTCGACCGCCGCTGGAAGGACACCGACTCCGCCTGGGTGCGCGAGGAGCTGGAGCGCTACCAGAACAACGCGCCGTGCGAGGCGTGCGGCGGCTTCCGTCTGAAGCCCGAGGCGCTGTCGGTGAAGATCGCCGGGAGGCATATCGGCGAAGTCTGCAGCCTCTCCATTCGCAAGGCGGACGAATGGTTCCGCGATCTCGACCCGAAGCTGACGGCCAAGCAGCGCGAGATCGCCACGCGCATCCTGAAGGAAATCCGGGAACGGCTGCGGTTCCTCAACGACGTGGGCCTCGAATACCTGACGCTGTCGCGCAATTCCGGCACGCTGTCGGGCGGCGAGAGCCAGCGCATCCGCCTCGCCTCGCAGATCGGCTCGGGATTGACGGGCGTGCTCTACGTTCTGGACGAACCGTCGATCGGGCTGCACCAGCGCGACAATGCGCGCCTGCTGGAGACGCTGAAGCGGCTGCGCGATCTGGGCAATACGGTGCTGGTGGTCGAGCATGACGAAGACGCGATCCGCCTCGCCGACTATGTGGTCGACATGGGGCCGGGCGCCGGCATCCACGGCGGCACGGTGGTCGCCGAGGGGCCTCTGGCGAAAATCCTGCAGAACCCGGCGAGCCTGACCGGGCAGTACCTCACCGGCTTCAAGCAGATCCCGATGCCCGCCGCGCGCCGCAAGGCCGACCCGAAGCGGGCGATCCGCGTCGTCAACGCCAGCGGCAACAATCTGAAGAACGTGACGGCGGAGTTTCCGCTGGGCACCTTCACCTGCATCACCGGCGTCTCGGGCGGCGGCAAGTCGACGCTGGTCGTCGATACGCTCTACAAGGCGACGGCGCGCAAGCTGAATGGGGCGCGCGAGAACCCCTCGCCGCACGCCCGCATCGAGGGGCTCGAGCATCTCGACAAGGTCATCGACATCGACCAGTCGCCCATCGGCCGCACGCCGCGCTCCAACCCCGCGACCTATACCGGCGCCTTCACGCCCATCCGCGACTGGTTCGCGGGGCTACCCGAGGCCAAGGCGCGCGGCTATGGCCCGGGCCGCTTCTCGTTCAACGTCAAGGGAGGGCGCTGCGAGGCCTGCCAGGGCGACGGCGTCATCAAGATCGAGATGCACTTCCTGCCTGACGTCTATGTCCAGTGCGATGTCTGCAAGGGCCGGCGCTACAACCGCGAGACTCTGGAGGTGAAGTTCAAGGACAAGTCGATCGCCGACATCCTGGACATGACGGTCGAGGACGCCGCCCAGTTCTTCAAGGCGGTGCCGAGCGTGCGCGAGAAGATGGAGACGCTGGAGCGGGTCGGCCTCGGCTACGTCAAGGTCGGCCAGCAGGCGACGACGCTGTCGGGCGGCGAGGCGCAGCGCATCAAGCTGTCGAAGGAGCTGTCGCGCCGGGCGACCGGGCGCACGCTCTACATCCTCGACGAGCCGACGACCGGCCTCCATTTCGAGGATGTGCGCAAGCTGCTGGAGGTGCTGCACGAGCTGGCCGACCAGGGCAACACGGTGATCGTGATCGAGCACAATCTGGAGGTCATCAAGACCGCCGACTGGGTGATCGACCTCGGCCCCGAGGGCGGTGACGGCGGCGGCGAGATCGTCGCGTCCGGCACGCCGGAGGACATCGCCGCCGAGCCGCGCTCCTATACCGGGCAGTTCCTCAAGCCGCTGCTGAAGCGCAAGGGCGGCGTGGCGGCCCCAGCGGCGGCACCGGCGAAGGGAAAGCGCGCCGCCCGGGCGTGACAAAGCGCCGGCGGCGGATCAATCTCCCCCCCAGCGGGCCGGAGCGCCGTGCAGGATTGGGGAGAGACATGCCGTTTGCCGAATATGCCGACTACGACGCGCTGGGACTCGCGGCGCTGATCGCCAAGAAGAAGATCTCGGCGGCGGAGGCCCTGGAGGCTGCGATCTCGCTGGCCGAGAAGCACAATCCGGCGCTCAACGCGATCGTCCATGAATTCTATGACCAGGCCCGTGCGCGCGCCAAGGCCCGGCTGTCCAAGGGGCCCTTCGCCGGCGTGCCGTTCCTGCTGAAAGACATCCTGGGCGGCCTGACGGGCGTGCCGACGCGCCAGGGCTCGGCCTACATGCCCGACTTTCCGGCGATGTACGATTCGACGCTGACCCAGCGTTTCCTCAAGTCGGGGGTCGTGCCCTTCGGCAAGACCAACGTGCCGGAGTTCGGCCTGCTTCCCATCACCGAGCCGGCGCTCTATGGCCCGGCGCGCAATCCCTGGAACACCGATCACACGCCGGGCGGCTCGAGCGGCGGCTCTGCGGCGGCGGTGGCGGCAGGCATCGTGCCCATGGCGCACGCCAATGACGGCGGCGGCTCGATCCGCATCCCGGCTTCGTCCTGCGGCCTCGTCGGCCTCAAGCCGACCCGCGCCCGCAACCCGCTTGGGCCCGACCTTGGCGACGTGATGAGCGGCCTCGTCGCCGAACACATCGTCAGCCGCACGGTGCGCGACACCGCCGCGATGCTGGACGCGACCCACGGGCCGGAGGCGGGCGACCCCTATTGCGCGCCGCCGCCGCCCTACCCCTACATGGACGAGATCAAGCGCAAGCCAAAGACCCTCCGCATCGGCTATGCGACAAAGGATCTTGGCGGCAAGAAGGTCCACGCCGAGTGCATCGCCGCCGTACGCGGGGCGGCGCAGCTGTGCGAAGATCTCGGCCATATCGTCGAGGAATCCTCGCCGCCGGTCGATTTCGCCGTCCTGTCGGACGCCTTCATGGCGATCTGGGCGGCGGGGCTCGCCCAACAGGTCGAGGTGCTCGAGATGATGACCGGCGCCAAGCCGTCGCTAAAGACTATGCAGGGCCTAACTCTCGGGCTCTACGAGTCCGGGCGCAAGATCAGCGCGGGCGCCTATCTCAACGCAGTCACGATGATGCAGGCCGCCGCGCGCGCGGTCGCCAAGTGGCATCAGACGCACGATGTCTGGCTGACCCCGACGCTGGGCGCGCCGCCGCTCAAGGTCGGGGCGGTCGATACCGGCCAGCGCGATCCGAAGGCGGCCTTCGCGCCGATCATCGACTACGTTCCGTTCACGGCGATCCAGAACGCCACCGGCCAGCCGGCGATCAACCTGCCGCTGCATTGGTCGAAGAGCGGCCTGCCGGTCGGGGTGCAGTTCGTCGGCCGCTTCGGCGATGAGGCGACGCTGCTGCGCCTTGCGGCGCAACTGGAAAAGGCACGGCCCTGGAAGGACAAGCGTCCCGGGCTCTACGGCTGAAGGAGGCGGTCATGCAGCAGAGCGAATATGCGGCTCTCGACGGCGTCGCCATGGCAGCGCTGGTCCGCAAGGGCGAGGTGACGGCTTCGGAGCTTCTCGAATGCGCCATCGCGCGCGCCGAGGCGGTCAATGCCAGGCTCAATGCAATCGTCTACAAGGCCTATGACGAGGCGCGGCAGGCGGCGAGAAAGGTCGATCCCGATGCGCCGTTCGCGGGCGTGCCCTTCCTCATCAAGGATCTCTATTGCGAGGTCGCCGGCTGGAAGATGAGCAACGGCTCGCGGTTCTTCCGCGACTATGTCTCCAAGACCGACTCCGAGATGACACGGCGCTTTCGCGCCGCGGGCCTCGTGCCGTTCGGGAAGACCAATACGCCCGAGTTCGGCATCACCGGCACGACCGAAGGCGCCTATCTCGGCCCCTGCCGAAGCCCGTTCGGTGAAAACCGCATCGCCGGCGGTTCGAGCGGCGGTTCGGCCTCCGCCGTCGCCGCCGGGATCGTCCCCATGGCGCACGCGACGGACGGCCTAGGCTCGATCCGGATCCCGGCCGCCTGCAACGGTCTGGTCGGCCTCAAGGTGACGCGCGGCCGCAACCCGCTGGAGTGGAACTCCCCGGCGACCGGACTGTCGGTGGGCCATGTCGTATCGGTGAGCGTACGCGACAGCGCGACCATGCTCGATGCGATTTCGGCGCCCGAACCCAACTCTCCCCACGCCTACCCGCCCGCTCCGCACTCGTTCCTGGAGGCGGCGCTGGCCAAGCCAAAGAGGCTGAAAATCACGTTCTCGGCCGAGAATCCCAGTCATACGCCGCTCCACCCCGATGTCGCGGCGGGACTCGCAGCCACCGTGAAGACGCTCGAAGCCCTCGGCCACGACGTGACGGAACGGCCGTTGCAGGCCGACTGGCGCGCCCTCTACCGGGCACAGGGCGCCCATTCGGCCGGGCATTTCGGGGCGGGCATCCTGGCCGCGATCCGCGAGGTCGGCCGCGAGCCCGAAGACGGCGATTTCGAAACCCTGACAAAGTCGATCATCGAGGCCAGTCGCCGAATCGGCGCCGACCGGTCCGCCTATGGAACGCTGACGCTGCAGAACATGGTGCGCCCCATCATGGCGCAGTGGGAGCATTTCGACGTGTTCCTGTGCCCCACCATGATCACGCCGCCGCCAGCGATCGGGCATATCGATCCTGTCAACCTCGACCCCAAGGAGGTCAACGCCCGGCAGGCGCGGGTGTTCGGCTATACGCCGCCCTTCAACATGACCGGGCAGCCGTCGGTGTCCCTGCCGCTCGCCTGGAGCGCCGACGGGCTGCCCATCGGCATGATGTTCACAGGACGCTATGGCGACGAGGCGACACTGCTCAACCTCGCAACCCAGCTGGAAGAGGCGATGCCCTGGGGGCAGCGCCGCCCAGCCCACTGAAGGAGCCTATCCATGTCCGAACATCGCGCCACGATCGCCTGGAGGCGGACCTCGGCCGACTTCGCCTACGACACCTACAATCGCGACCATGTCTGGCACATCGACGGCGGGGTGGATGTGCCGGCGTCGAGCGCGCCGGACTTCCGCGGCACGCTGGAGCGCGTCGATCCCGAGCGGGCGCTGGTCGCGGCGCTTTCGAGCTGCCACATGCTGACTTTCCTGGCGCTAGCGGCGCGCAAGCGGCTGGTGGTCGACTCCTATGTCGACGAGGCCTCGGGCGTGATGACCAAGAACGCCAAGGGCAAGCTCTTCGTCAGCCATTGCACGCTGCGCCCGAAAATCGTGTGGGGCGGCACGGCGCCCTCGGCAGCCGACATCGACGCGATGCACCACAAGGCGCACGAAGAGTGCTTCATCGCCAATTCGGTGCTGACGGAGATCGCGATCGAGCCGCAATAGGCCGGCTATCGCTGGACCGGGTCGTCCGGGATGCCGGGCTTGTCCTTCACCCAGGTGATGGTGAAGTCCTCGCCGCTCTCGACGAAGCGGATCGTAAAATCCGCCATGCCGTCCACGAACTGCCATTCGCCGCAGAGTTCGGCCGGCTGCTCGACGCGGCGGACGTGAAGCTCACCCTTGCGTTCGTCATCCTCGATCTTGACGTTGAAATCGGGAAAGGCGTCGACGACCCGTACCCGACCCGCCAGGCGGTGACCCTGAAACTCGCAGGGCCGCTGGTCGCCGCCGACCCCGCCGGGGCTCTGGGCGGCGGCCGGGGTGGCCATCAGGGCGATGAATACGAGCATCAGGCGCATGAATCGAGCTTGCGCCGGTCAGATTAACGGCGACAGAAGACCGTCCGACGGAACCCGAGCCGCGATCCGGGAGCCTTCAAGGTTCGCCGGGAAAGCTCGTCACCATCTGGATCGTGAAATCCGGAAAGCTGGTGACGTACTGGATGGTGAAGTCGGGAAAGCTCTCGACGATCTGCCATTCGCCGCAATCGTCGGGAAAGCTCTCGACGAACTTGACCTTGAGGTCCGGGAAGCTGGTCACCGCCTGCACCTTGAAGTCGGGGAAGCTGGTCACGATCTGGACCTTGCCCTTCAGGACCTTTCCGTTGAGGGCGCAGCCCTCGATCTTGTCCGAAGCGGCGGCGGCTCCGGTGAAGGCCAGGGCGCAAACGGCCAGTCCCAACAGTTTCATGACGCGGTCTCCTCAACGGAACGGGTTCCACCCGGGCGGCATCTTGCCTATGTTCCGCGCCAATCATGGCAGAATTCAAGCGCATTCACATCGTCGGCGGCGGACTGGCTGGCAGCGAGGCGGCCTGGCAGGCGGCCGAGGCGGGCGTCCAGGTGGTGTTGCACGAGATGCGGCCGGTGCGGGGCACCGAGGCGCATGTGACGGACAGTCTCGCCGAACTCGTCTGTTCCAACTCGTTCCGGTCCGACGACTGGGAGAACAATGCGGTGGGGTTGCTCCATGCCGAGATGCGGCGCTGCGGCTCGATCATCATGCGGGCGGCGGACGCCAACCAGGTGCCAGCCGGAGGCGCGCTCGCCGTCGACCGGCACGGATTCTCGGCCGCCGTCCAGTCGGCCATCGAGTCGCACCCCGGGATCGCAGTCGAGCGCGGCGAAGTCGCGGACCTGCCGCCGGAGGACTGGGACAACGTGATCGTGGCGACCGGCCCCCTCACCTCGCCCGCCCTTGCGGAGGCTGTGCGCGGCCTGACCGGCGAAGACTCGCTGTCCTTCTTCGACGCCATCGCGCCCATCGTGCACCGCGAGTCGATCGACTTCTCCGTCGCCTGGTTCCAGTCGCGCTATGACAAGGTCGGGCCTGGCGGCGACGGCGCCGACTATGTGAATTGTCCGATGAGCGAGGCCGAGTACAACGCGTTCCTCGACGCGGTCCTGGCCGGCGACAAGACCGACTTCAAGGACTGGGAGAAGTCCACGCCCTACTTCGAGGGCTGTTTGCCGATCGAAGTGATGGCGGAACGCGGCCGGGAGACTCTGCGCTTCGGGCCGATGAAGCCGGTCGGCTTGCGCGATCCGCGCACCGGACTGCGGCCTCACGCCGTCGTGCAGCTGCGCCAGGACAATGCACTGGGAACGCTCTTCAACATGGTCGGGTTCCAGACCAAGCTGAAGCACGGCGAGCAGGCCCGCATTTTCCGCATGATCCCGGGGCTCGAGAACGCCCAGTTCGCGCGTCTCGGCGGCCTTCACCGCAATACCTTCATCAACAGTCCCCGCCTGCTGACCGGCGATCTGCGGCTGAAGGCGATGCCGCGGCTGCGTTTCGCAGGCCAGGTGACGGGCGTCGAAGGCTATGTCGAAAGCGCTGCCATCGGCCTGCTCGCCGGCCGGTTCGCCGCCGCCGAGCGGCTTGGCAGCACGCCGAACCTGCCGCCGCGCGAGACGGCGCTGGGCGCCCTGCTCGGCCATATCACCGGCGGCGGCGACGCGAAGACCTTCCAGCCCATGAACGT
>JAEUMK010000086.1 GCA_016792565.1 Alphaproteobacteria bacterium | reverse complement strand
CCGACAACACCGCCTTCATGTATCTGGGCCGCATCATCGAGTACGGCGAGACCGACACGATCTTCACCAACCCCAAGCTGAAGCGCACCGAAGACTACGTGACCGGCCGCTTCGGCTAGGGCCCGCCTGCCGGTCTGGCCGGCACGCAGACGACCACCGAGAGCCGCCAGGGCGTCAGATCGCCGGTGTTGGCAGCCTGCCGGACTATTGCTGCGCCGGCGAGTGCGGGGGCGGCCCTTAGATCGTCGAGCAATCGGGGCACGTCGTTCCTCTCGGGATGGCCCGCGTCGAACACGACAAGGACCTCGCCCAGGGACAGCCCGGCGGCTTCGCCGATCACGGCGCCCGATATGGCGACGTCTCCCCACCGCCTTGTGCCCAACAGGTCCGCGCGCAGAGCCGCACCTGTGCCGCGGGCGAAGCCGTCGGCGTTCGCGGCGCAGGGAAACAGCGTCACATCGGTCAGCGCGGCCATCCGCGCCACCTCCGAGGTCTGCGCCTTGCTCTCGCTCTGCCCTTCGCGGCGCGGCGGAAAAGGGACGCCGGAATATCGGCCGAGTACGCCCGCCGCCCACTCCTCCACGCGCGCGTTGTCGCTTACCGAGCCGTAGATGCCCCAGGCCAGTTCGAACAGCTTGATGTCGAGTTCCCGGTTCCTGTTGTCATAGGAAAACCAGGAACCGCCGAACGTCGCGAATGCCGTCAGCACGGCGGTGACGGCCCCGACGAGCGCGGGAACGACATACTGCATGACGGCGGTCCGCCGTTCAGCCGCTGAGGCGAGAATCTGCTCGACCAGCCGCGCCTGCGCGTCAGGGCCGGTGAGCCGCGTACCCGGATCGTCCTGACCGCTCGCCATTGCACGCCCCGTTTGCCGTACACGAGGGTATGCAATCCTTGATTGCTCTCCTCGATCAACCGCCCCTGGGTTGCAATTTGCCCTTGTCCGCCGCCTCTTCCGCCGCAAACAGCTCGAATTGCGGCGCGGCGGTCAGCTCGAACAGCCGGGCGATCTCGGCCGTGACCTCCTCGACCGGCTGGGGGCTGCGGGCGACGCGGGCGAGGATCAGCGCGCCCTCGAAGGCGGCGATGGCGGTGAGGGCCAGCGTGCGCGCCTGGGCGGGACGCACGCCCGCGGCGGCCAGCGCGGCGGCGAAGATCGCCGTCCAGCCGTCGAAAGCCGCCTGCCCGGCCGCCGTGACGGCGGCCTCGGCGGGGGCGAGTTCCAGCAGCGTCGTGGTGATCGGACAGCCGTCGCGGAAGCCGGACTGGGCCAGCCAGCCGGCCAGCAGCGCGCCATAGGCCCGCACCGCGTCGGCCGGGTGGCCGGGCCGCGCCGCCAGGTCGGCCAGCGTCCGCGTCACCTTCCCGGCGGCATAGCCGACCGCCTCGGCCGCGATCTGCGCCTTGCCGTCAGGGAAGTAGTGATAGAGCGAGCCCTTGGGCGCCCCGCTGGCGGCGACGATGTCGTTGGTGCCGGTCGCGGCATAGCCGTCGCGGCGGAACAGCCGCGCGGCGGTGCGCACGATCCGGTCGCGATGCTTCGCCCTCGCCGCCATGTTCCCTCCTTCCGGCTTGCGGCCGGGCTCAATAATTATATAGACTGGTCTACTTCAGACTATCCAGACTGGTCGGCATACTAGCGAGGCGCGGCGGCGATGGCGACACACGATCTTCCAGACGGATCGGCCAGGGCCGACGCCGCTGTCCCGCCCGGCTTCCAGCCCCATGCCCGGCGCAGCCCGCTCACCGACCCGTGGGAGCCGCTCTACGCGCGGGTGACCGGCGAGGCGGTCGTGCTCGGCCTGCATGTCCGCCCCGCCCACACCAATGCGCGCGGCCTCGTCCATGGCGGCCTGATCGCCGCGCTCGCCGACAATGCGATGGGGCTCAGCTGCGCCGCGCGGCTCGGCGACGGCCGGCGGCCGCTGACCGCCGCCCTCTCGGTCGACTATCTGGGGACCGCCCGGCCCGGCCAGTGGCTGACCTTCGAGACCGGCTTCGTGAAGACCGGCCGGTCGCTCTGCGTCGCCTCGGCGCTGGTCCTGGCCGATGGCGTGCCCTGCGCCCGGGCCAACGCGACGTTCACGCTCGCCGCCCCGCCCGCGCCCGAAGGCTCGGCCTGAACGACAGAGGCCCCGGCGTTCCCGCCGGGGCCTCCATCCTCGCCGTAGGGGCTTGCGATCAGAACGCGAACTGCGTGCGGACCGCGAAGGTATCGATTTCCTGGCCGATATTGGGATAGGCGGCCGAGGGCGTGCCGGGATTGGTCGCGCCCGTCAGGGCGGTCGACGAGATCCGATCGATGTCGATGTGCTGGTACTGGAACATCACGCGCATGTTGCGGTTGAGGTACCAGTTCAGCGCCACCGTGCTGATCGCCTGCTTGCCGCCGCGGATTTCGCCGAGATTGGCGATCGGGGCGCCCAGCACGGCGAGGCCGGTCGGGTTGACGTTGTCGTTGAGGTCGAGCACCGAGTAGCGCGCGGCGATTTCCCAGGCGCCCCAGGTGCCGCCCGACGAGAACGGGCTCGCCGGACGCGGCGCGGCGAACTGCATGCGCGAGTTCGAACGGCCGTTGGTCTCGTAGCGCTTGGTCTCGCCGGTCAGCAGGTAGGAGGCCATCACGTAGTAGCCGGAGAACTCCGGATCGGGCGCGGTGGCGTTGCAGCCGGTGCAGAGCCGGTCGCGGTCGACGCCCCACTGGAAGTACTCGCCCGAGAGGTAGAGGCTCTGGTAGCGCACGCCCGCCTCCAGGCCCCACATCCAGGCGCTCTCGGCCGGGATGTTGCCGGTGGCGACCAGGCGGTCGGCGTTGATGCGAAGTTCGGGCCGGTCGCGGAAGTTGAGGTTCCGCGCGGCGGCCGTCGGGGCGCTGGTGCCGTCGACGCCGCCCATGCCCAGGATGGTCGCCGCGTTGGCGCCGACATGGACGTCCCAGTCGGCGTTCTTGAAGACCCGCGCGGCGAAGCGGCCGAGCAGGTGGTCGCGGTCGTCGGCATTGGCGTTGCGGGCGCCGATGGTCGAGGTCGTGTAGGCGACGTTGAACATGTAGTCGATGTCTTCGCCCGTCTGGAGATAGGTCAGCTCGATGCCCTTGCGGCTGTCGGAGCCGCCGAACTCGCCGATCAGCGCGTTCACGACCGCGGCGCGCTCCAGGAAGGTGATGTCGTTCGACGACGTCGAGTCGTCCAGCGTGAAGGTCGGCTGGATCGCGCCGACATTGATGCGCAGGTTCGGCGTCGGGTTATAGGCGATGCGCATGATGTTGATCGTGCCCGCCTCTTCGGCCTCCGAGCCGCCGAAGTTGAAGCGCATCTCGTAGTCGAAATCGCGGAAGAACTTGCCTTCCACGCCGAACTGGGCGCGGCGGAAATAGGACCCCGAACCGAGGTCGCGGACGTTCTGGCCGTCGACCGAATAGGGCACGTCGACGCCCGGGCTCTGAGAATAGGTGCCGGCGTCGAAGTG
The DNA here is from genome assembly GCA_016792565.1 of Alphaproteobacteria bacterium. GTDB lineage: Bacteria > Pseudomonadota > Alphaproteobacteria > Micropepsales > Micropepsaceae > JADZAI01. The sequence continues at coordinate 29,745 of JAEUMK010000086.1, read as the reverse complement.
GAAGCGGCCGCGGAAGGCCATTTCGAAGCGGCCATCGCCGGTGGTGATCACCGGGCGGGCGTTCTCGAAGTTCAGCTGGACCGCGTCGGCCTTCTGCTGCAGCGCGTTGATCTTGGCGCCCTGGCTGATCTCCAGGTCCTGCACCCGCTGTTCCAGCTCGGCGGTGCCGCCGCCGGCCGGGGCGCCGCCCTTGGAGACCTGCTTCTCCAGGCGGTCGAGGCGGTTCATGATCGCCTCCAGCTCGCTGCGCTTCATGGTGACGGTCTCTTCCGCCAGCGCGGGCATCACCAGCGCGGCCGCGGTCAGCGCCGTGCACGCCAGATATCTCAGTCGCAGTGTCATAACACCCCCTTGGTCCGCACCCGCGGACTCGTTCCTGCGAAGGGGGTTCTGGTGCGCTGCGATAACGCCCGCATGACGGGTTGGTGACGTTCGCGTGACAAGCCACGGGCCGCGGCGGATGCCGCGGGAGCGCGACAAATCTGCATCGCCCCGCCGGAACGGCCTTTTTGCCGGCCCGACAGCTCGCGTGAATCCTGTTTACCTTTCTTTTACGAAGCTGAGAGAGAGATTCATGTGCGCGATTTTTATTATTTATTATCAATATGATGATCGATCTGGCTCATAAGCCGAGTCAGGTTTTCGAGGGCGGGCAAGGCGGCGGCGTGTGCGGCGTCAAAGCGCGGACCGGGCCTTGCGACCGAGGCCTCGCAGCCTCACTTCGACGGGTGGCGGCAGGTCCGGCGCGGACGGCCGGATGCGATTTCTGGCCGATCGCCGCATCCAAGTGAATCTGCAAGGCGTTGTTTAGCCGTCACTTGTATTCTCGGCGGCCGGTGGTATCCCGCCGCTTCGTATCGGTTCGCAATAAGGCGATGGGCACATGCTGGACGTAAGGATGCTGTGCCTGGCGACCCTGATGGGCCACGAGGCGAGCGGCTACGACATCAAGAAGGAGCTGGAGCGCGGCGTCTCGTCGGGCATGATCGACGCCTCGTTCGGCTCGATCTACCCGGCCCTGGCGCGGCTGGCCGACGAGGGCCTGATCACCGCCCGGGCCGAGAGCGGGCGCGGCCGCGGCGACAAGAAGATCTACGCCATGACGCCGGAAGGCCGGGCCTATTTCCTGCGCACCCTCGCCGGTCCGATGCCGGACGAGAAATACCGCTCGCCGTTCCTCTTCGCGATGCTGTTCGCCGCCGACCTGCCGCGCGACCAGGTGGTGCGGATGATCGATGCGCAGATCGCCGTCTGGGAGGCCCGCCTCGCCCTGGCCGACCAGACCCTGCCGCGCGACGAGGCCGCCACCGGGCCCCGCTTCGTCAACGGCATCGCCCAGACCATGCTGCGCGCCGGCCTCGACTTCCTGCGCCGCCACCGCGCCGGGCTCGAGGCGGCGGCGGAGGCTTCCCCCCAGCCCGCTTCGCCGGCTCCCCAGGGCGCCCGCGCCCGCGAGATGACGTCATGAAACGCCCCCCGATTCCCACCTCCTATCTCGTCGCCGGCGGCATCGCGGCCGCTGCGACGCTCTGGCTCGTCGGCGGTTCGCTGCTCAACGCCGCCGGCGAGCGCGAAACGCCGCCGCCGATCGGCGAGCGGGCGCAGGCCGAGACCGAGCGGCCCTCCGTCCGCACCCGCCTGGTGGTCGCCGAGAACCACGAGGCGCGCATCACGCTGCGCGGCCGCACGCAGGCCGAGAAGCGCGTCGAGGTGCGCGCCGAGGTTGCCGGCGCCGTCGCCTATATCCGCGCCGACAAGGGCAGCGAGGTCAGGGAAGGCGACGTGATCTGCGAACTCGATGTCGGGGCGCGCGAGGCCCAGCTCGACCAGGCCAAGGCCCGCCTCCGCCAGGCCGAGATCGAGCTCAGCGCGGCGCGCGAGCTGGCCCGCAAGGGCCACCGCTCCGAGACCCAGGTCGCCGCCGCCCAGGCCGCCTACGAATCGGCCGCTGCCGAGGTCAAGGCGATGACCAAGCAGCTCGACGACACCCGCATCGTCGCGCCGTTCGACGGCGTGGTGGACGACCGCATGGTCAATGTCGGCGACTTCATGCAGGTCGGCCAGTCCTGCGCCCTGGTGCTCGACGAGGACCCCTTCCTGGTCATCGGCGCGGCGTCGGAGCGCGAGGTCGGCCTGATCCGCGCCGGCATGCCGGCCGAGGCGCGGCTGGCGACCGGCGAGACGGCGGCGGGCCGCATCCGCTTCGTCGCCAAGAGCGCCGACCCGAAGACGCGGACCTTCCTGGTCGAATTCGAGACGCCCAATCCCGGCCGGACGCTGCGCGACGGGCTCACCGCCGACATCCGCGTCGCGATCGCGGCGGTCCCGGCGCATCCCGTGCCGCCCTCGATCCTGACGCTCTCCGACGACGGCGCGGTCGGCGTGAAGATCGTCGAGGACGGCAAGGCCCGCTTCATGCCGGTGACGGTGATCGACGAAACGCGCGAGGCGGTGTGGGTGACGGGCCTGCCCGCCACCGCCAACGTCATCCTGGTGGGGCAGGACTTTGTCGTCGACGGCCAGGACGTGAACGCCATCTCGGCCGACCCGCCGGTCGCCGACGCCGCCCGCTCGGGCGCCTGAGACAGGAAGGGGCGCGGCGATGTCGGGCATGATCGACTGGTGCATGGGACAGTGGCGGCTGGTGCTGGCGACGCTGGTTGCCGGCATCCTGCTCGGCTTCGTCGCCTACAACACGATCCCCAAGGAAGCCGATCCCGACGTGCCGATTCCGTTCGTCGTGGTTTCGGTGCCCTATCCCGGCATCTCGCCCGAGGACGGCGAGCGGCTGATCGCCCGGCCGATGGAGACGCAGCTGCGCACCATCGAGGGGCTGGAGGAGATCACCTCGGTCGCCCAGCAGGGCTATGTCGGGCTGTATCTCGAGTTCGACGTCAACTTCAACAAGGACGCCGCGCTGCAGAAGGTGCGCGACAAGGTCGATCTGGCGAAGGCGGAGATTCCGTCCGGTGCCGAGGAACCGGTGATCACCGAGTTCAACGTCTCGACCTTCCCGATCATGATCGTCTCGCTCTCCGGCCAGGCGCCCGAGCGCACGCTGCTGCGCATGGCGCGCGAGCTGCAGGACGAGATCGAGACCGTGCCCTCGATCCTCGAAGCGCCCATCGTCGGCGACCGCGACGAGCTGCTCGAGATCGTCATCGACCAGGCCCGCGTCGAATCCTACGGCCTGACCGCCGGCGAGGTCTTCGCGGCGGTGAACGAGAACAACCGCCTCGTCGCGGCGGGCGACGCGACCGGCCAGGGCGGCAGCTTCGCGGTCAAGGTGCCCGGCCTGATCGAGACGCCCGACGACGTCCTCAACCTGCCGGTGCGGGCGAGCGAGGCCGGCGTGGTGCGCCTGCGCGACGTCGCCGACGTGCGCCCCACCTTCGTCGATGCGCAGTCCTTCGCCCGCTTCAACGGCCAGCCGGCCGTCGTCATCGAGATCAAGAAGCGGGTCGGCGAGAACATCGTCGAGACGATCGCTCAGGTGAAGCGCAAGGTCGAGGCCAAGACGGCCGGCTGGCCGGCCCATATCAGCGTCGATTATTCGCTCGACCAGTCCTTCTTCATCACCGACATGCTCGACAGCCTGGAATCCTCGATCCTGCTGGCCGTCATGCTGGTGCTGGTCGTCGTCGTCGCGGCGCTCGGCCTGCGCTCGGGCCTGCTCGTCGGCTTTGCGATCCCGGCCTCGTTCCTGCTCGCCTTCATGTTCCTCGACTGGAGCGGCTACACGGTCAACTTCATGGTGCTGTTCGGCATGATCCTCGCCGTCGGCATGCTGGTCGACGGCGCGATCATCGTGGTCGAGTTCGCCGACCGCAAGATGGCCGAGGGGATGAGCCGCCGCGAAGCCTATCCCCAGGCCGCCAAGCGCATGTTCTGGCCGGTGGTCTCCTCCACGCTGACCACGCTCGCCGCCTTCCTGCCGATGCTGCTGTGGCCGGGCGTCTCGGGCAAGTTCATGAGCTACCTGCCCATCACGCTCATCCTCGTGCTCACCGCCTCGACGCTGGTCGCGCTCGTCTTCCTGCCGGTGGTCGGCAGCTTCGTCGGCAAGCCGCAGCCCGGCAGCGAGGAGACGCTGCGCGCCCTCGCCGCCTCCGAGCGCGGCGACATCCGCGAGATCGGCGGCATCACCGGCTGGTATGCGCAGACCGTCTCCCACTTCATCCAGCGCCCGCGCCGGGTCGTCGCAGCCGCCGTCGCGACGCTCTTCGGCGTCATCGTGCTCTTCGGCATGTTCGGCAAGGGCGTCGAGTTCTTCGTCGACATCGAGCCCAACCGGGCTTTCGTCAACGTCTTCGCGCGCGGCAACCTGGCGCCCTCGCAGAAGCTGGAACTGGTGCGCGAGGTCGAGGACAAGGTGCTCGCCTCGGACGGGCTGAAGAGCGTCTTCACCAGCGTCGCCGGCGGCGGCGGCGGCAGCTTCGGCCAGGGCGGCCGCGCGGCGGAAGACAAGATCGGCGCCGTCTCGATCGAGTTCCTCGACTTCGACAAACGCCGTTCCGCCAACAGCATCCTGGAGGACATTCGGGCGGCGGCCGCCGCGATTCCGGGCATCCGCATCGAGATCGAGAAGGAACAGGGCGGTCCGCCGACCGGCAAGGACATCATCGTCGAGATCACCGGCAACAATCCGGCCGGGCTGGTCGAGACCACCGGGCGGATCCGCCGGCAGATGGACGCGATGCCCGATCTCATCGAGATCGAGGACAGCCGCCCCCTGCCCGGCATCGAGTACCAACTGGTCATCGACCGCGAGCAGGCCGGCCGCTTCGGCGCCGATGTCGGCACGCTCGGCGCGGTGGTGCAGCTGGTGACCAACGGCCTCAAGGTCGGCGAGTACCGGCCCGACGACAGCGACGACGAGGTCGAGATCCGCGTCCGCTATCCGCTCGACGATCGCGGCATCCTGGCGCTCGACAGCCTCAGGGTGCAGACCGCCCAGGGCCTCGTGCCGATCTCCAACTTCGTCAAGCGGGTCGCCGCGCCGCAGGTCTCCTTCGTCGAGCGCGTCGACGGCGAGCGCATCTATCGCGTGCGGGCCAACGTCGCGCTCGGCGTCCTCGCCGACGACAAGGTGCAGGAGCTGCGCGCCTGGTTCGAAACCCAGGACTTCCCGCGCGGCGTCAATGTGCGCTTCGGCGGCGCCGACGAGCAGCAGGCCGAGTCCGGGCAGTTCCTGATGCTGGCGCTGGTCGGCGCGCTGTTCCTGATGGGCGCGATCCTGCTGATCCAGTTCAACAGCTTCTACGCCGTGATCCTGGTGCTCTCGACCGTCGTCATGTCGACGATCGGCGTGATGCTGGGCATGCTGGTGATGGGGCAGACCTTCTCGATCATCATGACCGGCACCGGCATCGTCGCGCTGGCGGGCATCGTGGTGAACAACAACATCGTGCTGGTCGACACCTACCAGCACCTCGTCCGCCAGGGGTTCGAGCCGCTGGAGGCGATCGTGCGCACCGGCGCCCAGCGCCTGCGGCCGGTGTTCCTCACCACCGCCACCACCATGGTCGGGCTGCTGCCGATGATGTTCAACATCGCGGTCGACTTCTTCGAGCCATCGATGGGGATCGGCGGGCCGGTGACCGACTGGTGGGTTTCGCTCTCCACGGCCGTGGTGTTCGGCATGGGCTTCTCGACGGTCCTCACGCTGATCGTCACGCCGTGCATGATGGCGATCCCGCACCAGCGCCGGGCCCGCAAGGCCGCCCGCCGTGCCGCGAAGGCGGCCGGCGCCGCAACCCCGGGCGCGAGCCCCGCCCCGGCCGAGTAGGACGCACCCCTCCCTCCCGCCGTCCGCCCGCGCTAGGCTTGCGGCCGGACGGATCGGAGAGCGGGCATGAGACGGCGCACTGTTCTGGCTCTCGGACTGGCCGGGCTCGGCGCCCTCGCCGGCGGCGGCGCGGTCTGGCGCAGCTTTGCCGCCGCGCTCGAGGCCGCCCGCGCCCGCACCGTGGGCCGCAGCACGCTGGTCGCCACCCGCTTCGGCGCGCTGGAATACGCCGCCGAGGGCGACGGACCGCCCGTCCTGATGGTCCACGGCACCGGCGGCGGCTTCGACCAGGGCCTCGATTTCGCCCGCCGGCTCGCCGCCGCGGGCCGCCGCGTGATCGCCCCGTCGCGCTTCGGCTATCTGCGCTCCGCGGCGCCGGCAGAGCCCTCCGCCGAACGTCAGGCCGACGCCTTCGCCGATCTCCTGGACGCGCTCGGCATCGAGCGCGCGCCGGTGATCGGCGGCTCGGCCGGGGCGCTCTCGGCGCTTCAGTTCGCGATCCGCCACCCCGGCCGGTGCAGCGCGCTCGTCGCGATGGTGCCGGCCGCCTGGGCGCCCACGCAGGCGCCGCCGCAGCCGCCCGGCCCGTTCGCCCAGGCGATCATCGACCATGCGCTGCAATCGGACTTCCTGTTCTGGCTCGGCCTCCAGCTCGGCGAGGACAGTCTGATCGGCGCGCTGCTCGCCACCGATCCGGCGCTCGTCGCGCGGGCCGCGCCCGAGGAACGGGCCCGCGTCCGGGCGATCCTTGAGCATATCCTGCCGGTCAGCGACCGCGCCGCAGGCTTCCGCATCGACGCGCGGCTGGTGGCCGCCGCCGCCCCGATGGCGCTGGAGACGATCCGCGCCCCGACGCTGGCGCTCTCGCTCGCCGACGACCGCTTCGAGACGCTGGTCGCCGCCCGCCACATCGCCGCGACGGTCCCCGGCGCGCGGCTCGTCGCACTCCCCGAAGGGGGCCATGTCTGGGTCGGCCACGACGCGGAGGTCTTCGCGGAAGTCTCCCGCTTCCTCGCCGAAGCCGGCGTCTGACCGCATCACGCCCCCCTGCCTCGTCCTGAGGAGGGCGCCGCAGACGCCCGTCGCGAGCGACGGGTCTTGACATTATTCCTATTATAGGATTATTATCCGCTTCGACCCTCGATGAGGCCAGGAGCCATGACCGATCCCGACGACCTCAAGACCCTCCTCAGCCCCGCCACCGGCCTTGCGGCGCTGCCGCTGGAGGCGCTGCACGCCGCCCTCGCCGAGCACATCGCCGCGCTGGTCCTCAGGGCCCAGGCGCATATCCTCGCGCCGGTCGAGAGCTTCGAGCCGCAGCGCCCGACCCTCCCGGCCGAGCTGCGCATCCGCGCCCTCACCCGCTCGGCCGCCGATGCGGCGCTGTGCCTGGCGCGCCTGCCGCGCCGGACGGCGAGTGGCCTCAAGCCGGCCGCGCCGCGGCGGGGCGCGGCGCCCGGCGCGCCGTCGCAGAAGCTGCTCGACCTCGTCGACGGCGTCGTCGCGGCGCAGCAGGCGGCGGGCGGCGACGGGATGACGCCGGGCCTCTCGCTCAAGGAGGCCTACGAGGACACGGACGACCGCCTCGCCCAGGCCCTGCGCCGCTACGAGGAAGAGCAGGCCGAAGAAGAAGCGGCGCTGGTGCGCGCCTTTATGGAAATGGGCACGGCCCAGGCTTCGGAAGATGAACAAACCCCGGCGCACGACGTTCGAATGCCGGCGGATGGCTCCATGGCGGCGGACCCTTTGGAACCGGGCCGCCGCTGAAACGCCGGCGCGGCGGCCAGCCCGGCAATCGCAACCGCTACGTTCACGGCCGGCGGAGCGCCGCTTCGCGGCCGGCCGGTCCGCCGGCCAATCCCGACGCCGGCCTGCTCGCCCGTGTTGCGCTGCTGACGGCGCTCGCCCGGGTCGTGACCTGGATGGCCGGGCGCGCGCCCGGCGCGCCGGCGCTCACTCGGCCGCCGTGCCGCCCAGATCGGCCAGCGGATCGGCCGCGCCGAAGGCGTCCACCAGCTTGTCGCGCGCCTCGGCGGCCTCGCGCTGGCGGTTCCACATCCCGGCATAGACCCCGTTCAGCGCCAGCAGCGCCTCGTGGCGGCCGCGCTCCACGATCTGGCCGTCGACCAGAACCAGGATTTCGTCCGCGTCCACCACCGTCGACAGGCGGTGGGCGATCACCAGCGAGGTGCGGTTCTTCGAGATGTCGACCAATGCCTGCTGGATCTCGCGCTCGGTGTGGGTGTCGAGGGCGCTCGTCGCCTCGTCGAGCAGCAGGATGGGCGGGTTCTTCAGGATCGTCCGGGCGATCGCCACGCGCTGCTTCTCGCCGCCCGACAGCTTCAATCCCCGCTCGCCCACCATGGCGCGATAGCCGAGCGGCAGCTTGGCGATGAAGGGGGCGATCTGGGCGTGGCCGGCCGCCGCCTCGACCTCGGCGTCGCTCGCGTCGACGCGGCCGTAGCGGATGTTGTAGGCGACCGTGTCGTTGAACAGCACGGTGTCCTGCGGGACGATGCCGATCGCGGCCCGCACGCTGGTCTGCGTCACGTCCCGCAGGTCCTGCCCGTCGATCGTCACGCGGCCCGACTGGATGTCGTAGAAGCGGTAGAGGATGCGCGAGAGCGTCGACTTGCCGGCGCCCGAGGGGCCGACGACGGCGACCGTCTTGCCGGCCGGCACGGTGAAGCTGATCCCCTTGAGGATCGTGCGCTCCGGCTCGTAGGCGAAGACCACGTTGTCGAAGACGATCTCGCCGCCGCTCACCGCCAGCGGCGGCGCGCCCGGCTTGTCGGCGACCTCGGCCGGCACGTCCAGCACGTCGAACATCTTCTCCATGTCGACGACCGCCTGGTTGATCTCGCGATAGACGGTGCCCAGCAGGTTCAGCGGCACGTAGAGCTGCACCAGGAAGCCGTTGACCAGCACCAGGTCGCCCAGCGTCATCGTGCCCTTGTCGATCCCCACCGCCGCCATCGCCATCACGATGGTAAGGCCCACCGCCATGATGAGCGCCTGTCCGGTGTTGAGGAACGACAGCGAGGTCTGCGAGCGCTCCGAGGCCCGCGCGAAGACGTCCATGGCGACGCCGAAGCGCCGCGCCTCGTGCTCCTCGGCGTTGAAGTACTTGACCGTCTCGTAGTTGAGCAGGCTGTCGACCGCCTTGGTGTTGGCGTCGGTGTCGCTGTCGTTCATCTCGCGGCGGATCGAGATGCGCCGCTCGGTCACGACGATCGTGAACCAGCCGTAGAGGACGATGGTGACGACCGTGACGACGGCGAACCAGATGTTGAAGTTGATGACGAGGATCGCCGAGACGAGCGTCAGCTCCAGGATCGTCGGGAAGATCGAGAACAGCGAGAACGACAGCAGCGTGTCGATGCCCTTGGTGCCGCGCTCGATCACCCGGTTGAGCCCGCCGGTGCGCTTCTCCAGATGGAAGCGCAGGCTGAGCGCATGGATGTGGCGGAAGGTCTTGATCGCCACCTCGCGCACGGCCCGATAGGCGACCTTGGCGAAGACCGCGTCGCGCAGCTGCGCGAAGGCCTGCATCATGATGCGCCCGACGCCGTAGGCGAGGATGAGGCCGAGGGCCACCGCGAGGCCCTGATAGGCGGGGCCCGGCTGCAGGGCATCGACCGTCCATGCGTACATGAACGGGATGGTGATCGTGACGACCTTGGCGAGGATCAGGAAGGCGACCGCCAGGACCACCCGGCGCTTCAGGCTCGGGTGGCCGGCGGGCCAGAGATAGGGGCCGAGCGCCCTGACCGCTCTGAAACGGTCGGCAGGCTTCGGGGCGGCGGCTTGGGCGGGGGGCGGAGGACTCATTGCTGCAAAGATAAGGGCTGCGAACGCCGTCCGCAGCCCCCATATGCCTCTAATTGCGGCGGTGTGCCGTCCCGATCACTCTTCCTCGGGGCCGCGATAGGCCTCGTGGCAGGCCTTGCAGGCCTTGCCGACCTCGCCCATCGCCGTCTTGATCGCCGCGACGTCGTTGGAGGCGGCGGCGACGGTCATCAGGCCGACGGCATCGTCCATCGCCTTGGCCTTGGCCTCGAAGTCCGCAAAGTTCGCCCAGATCGCCGGCAGCGCCCGGGTCTTCTCGATGCCCGGCCCGCCGGGGCCGGAGCCTTCGGGGAACCACGAGACGAGGTCGGCCGCCACGTCGTCGAGGATCTTGGCGGCGGCGGCGGCGGCGGTCTGGTCGGACCCGTCATACTGGCCGAAGAACTGCATCGCCCCGCCCGCCTTCTTCAGCTGGGCGATTCGGGCGTCCACCAGAGCCTGCCCGGTCGGCAGGTCGGCGCTCTGGCTCGCCGTCACGCCCAGCATCGCCAGCGCGATGCCGACGATCAGGCCCATCAAAATCCAGTTGAAGCGTTCGCGCGTCATGAACCCTCTCGCTTGCGGTGGTACTGCCGCAACGCTAACCGAGGCGGCGCGCGTCGTATACTCCCCCGCGCAACGATTCCCCGCTGCCATGGACCGCCCCGACATGAGATCGATTTGCGTCTTCTGCGCCGCCTCGGACGGTGCCCTCCCGGCCTTCGCCGAGGCGGCCGACGAGCTGGGCCGGCTGATCGCCGAGGCCGGGCTGCGCCTGATCTATGGCGGCGGCAGCATCGGCCTGATGGGCGTCGTCGCCCGCGCCGCGAAACGGGCGGGCGGCGAGGTCATCGGGGTGATCCCCACCTTCCTGCGCTATGTCGAGGCCCCGGACGGCGACGTGACCGAGATGCACGTCGTCCAGTCGATGCACGAGCGCAAGCAGATGATGTTCGACTTCGCCGACGCCTTTGTCTCGCTGCCGGGCGGGATCGGGACGATGGACGAGACCATCGAGATGATGACCTGGTCGCAGCTCGAACGTCACGCCAAGCCGATCGTCCTGGTCGACACGCTCGGCTACTGGTCGGCCTTCGACACGCTCATGCAGACCATCGTCGAGAACGGCTTCGCGCGTCCGAACCTGATGGGGCTCTACAAGATCGCCCCCGACCCCGCCTCGGCGCTCAGTATTCTGCGGGCCTGACCGGCGCCGGCCGGCGCAGCGCCTCGAGCGACACCACCGCCAGCGCCGCCCAGATCAGGGCGAAGCTCAGAGCCCGGACGGGACCGAACGGCTCGTGGTAGAGGAACACCGCCATCGCCAGCGAGATCGTCGGCGCGATGTACTGCAGGAAGCCAAGCGTCGAGAGGCGCACGCCCCGCGCCCCGACCGAGAACAGCCACAGGGGGATCGCCGTCACCGGACCCGCACCGATCAGCAGCAGCGTCTGCATCGTGCTGCCCTGCCCGAAGGCGAGCGTCCCCGCTCCGGCCAGCGACCAGACATAGGCGGCGGCGAACGGCGCGACGAGCAGCGTCTCGACGAAGAGCCCGTCCAGCGGCCCCACCGCCACCACTTTGCGCACATAGCCATAGAGCGCGAAGCTGCTCGCCAGCACGATCGACACCCAGGGCAGGCCGCCCAGCGCCACCGCCTGCACCGCGACGCCGGCGCCGGCCAGCACGAAGGCCGCGATGCGCCACCGGCTCAGCCGCTCGCCCATCATCACGACGCCGAGCGCAATGGCGAGCAGCGGGTTGATGTAGTAGCCGAGCGCCGTCTCGACGATGCGTCCTTCCTGCACCGCCCAGATGAAGATGCCCCAGTTGGCGGCGATCAGAATGGCCGAGACCGTCAGCGCGAAAAAGCTGCGCCGCGACGCCAGCGCCCGCCAGATCGCCGGGCCGCGGCCCAGGGCCAGCACGATGGGCGCGAGAAAGGCGAGGCACCACAGCACGCGATGGGTCAGGATCTCCCACGCCGGCACCTCGCCGATCAGCTTCCAATAGGCGACGACGACGCCCCAGATGACGTAGGAGATCGACGCGGCGATGACGCCGTTGAGAGAGTCCTTGGGCTGGGTCACAGGTCTGCCGATACGGTGGGGCTGGAGGAAACGGCCGGGGCCTGGCGCAGGCCCGTCGGGGGTCAGGCCTGTCGTCGCCAGTCCCTACGCCGCGCCATGGCCGTCCCGCATCAGCTTGTAGGTGATCGAGTCCGCCAGCGCCTCGAACGAGGCGTCCACGATGTTGGGCGAGACGCCCACCGTCGACCAGCGATTGCCCTCGCCGTCCGCGCTCTCGATGAGGACGCGGGTCACCGCCTCGGTGCCGGAAGTGAGGATACGCACCTTGTAGTCGACGAGCCTGAGATCCTCGAGCGCCCTGGAGTAGTCGCCGAGATCCTTGCGCAGCGCATCGTCCAGCGCATCGACCGGGCCGTTGCCCTCGCCGACCGAGTGGATGGCGCGGCCGTGGACCTCGGTCTTCACCGTCGCTTCGGAGACCGTTACCTGCTCGCCGCGTGCGTTGAAGCGCCGCTCGACGAGTACGCGGTAGCTCTGCACCGTGAAATAGTCCGGCACCTGACCCAGCGCCCGCCGCGCCAGCAATTCGAACGAGGCGTCAGCCGCCTCGTAGGCGTAGCCCAGGAACTCGCGCTCCTTCACCGCGTCGAGCAGGCGCTTCACGCGGGCATCGGCGGCGTCGTAGGCGATGCCGATCTGGTCCAGCCGGTTCAGCACGTTCGAGCGGCCGGCCTGATCCGACACCAGGATCTTGCGGGTGTTGCCGACCAGCTCCGGCTGGATGTGCTCGTAGGTGCGCGGGTCCTTCTGCACGGCCGAGGCGTGCAGCCCGCCCTTGTGCGCGAAGGCCGAGGCTCCGACATAGGGCTGGTGGCGGTTGGGCGCGCGGTTGAGGATTTCGTCCAGCAGCCGCGAAATCTCGACCAGCCGCTTCAGCGCCGCGCCGTCGATGCCGGTCTCCAGCGTCGAGCGATAGGGCTCCTTCAGCGCCAGCGTGGCGATGAGCGACAGGATGTTGGCGTTGCCGCAGCGCTCGCCCAGTCCGTTCAGCGTGCCCTGGACCTGGCAGACGCCCGCCTCGACGGCGGCAAGCGTGTTGGCGACCGCATTCTCGGTATCGTTGTGGGTGTGGATGCCCAGCCGCTCGCCGGGGAAGCGGCGCGTCACCTCGCGGACGATACGAAAGACTTCCGAGGGGAGCGTGCCGCCATTGGTGTCGCACAGGACCGCCCAGCGCGCGCCGCCTTCGAACGCCGCCTCAAGCGCCGCCAGCGCATAGCCGGGATTGGCCTTGTAGCCGTCGAAGAAATGCTCGGCGTCGAGCATCGCCTCCTTGCCGCGCGCCGCGACGGCGGCCATCGACTCGCGGATACAGGAGAGGTTCTCCTCGCGCGGAATTCCGAGCGCGACATCGACCTGATAGTCCCACGCCTTACCGACGAGACAGCCGGCGCCAGCGCCGGCGCTGAGGATCGGCGCCAGCGAGGGATCGTTGTCGGCGCTGATGCCGGCCCGCTTGGTCATGCCGAAGGCCGTGAAGACGGCCCGCTTCAGCTTGGGCGGCGCGGCGAAGAACGCCGTGTCGGTCGGGTTAGCGCCGGGCCAGCCGCCCTCTACATAGTCGAGGCCGAGGTCGTCGAGCGCGAGCGCGATCTGGCGCTTGTCCTCGACCGAAAAGTCGACGCCGCTCGTCTGCGCGCCGTCGCGCAGCGTCGTGTCGAACAGGTAAAGACGGGTCCTGCTCACAGCGCCCTCCATGTCGAGCCGCCGGGGCCGTCCTCGACGGCGACGCCGAGATCGGCCAGCACATCGCGCAAGCGGTCGGCCTCCGCCCAGTTCCTGGCCTGCCGCGCGGCGAAGCGCTCTGCCACCAGGGCATCCACTTCGGCCCGGTCGAGCGCCGATCCCGCCGGCATCCACGACCGGAACGCCTCTGCCGTCTGTCCGAAGAGACCGAGCAGCACACCTCCGGCGCGCAGCGCCCGCGCCGCGTCCTTCGACTTGGCGGCGAGGCCTCTCAAGCGGTGCAGTTCGGCGATCGCCTCGGGCGTATTGAGATCGTCCGACAGCGCCGCAACCACAGCCGGCGGCGCTTCGCCGAGCGCTTCGTCCTCCACCTTGGCGATGGCGTCGTACCAGTTCTTCAGGATGACGCGCGCCTCCTTGGCGCCCGCCTCCGTCCAGTTGGTGGGCTGGCGATAATGGGTCATCAGCATCTGCAGGCGCAGGTTCTCACCGCGAAATCTGTCAAGCAGCTCGCGGATGGTGAAGAAATTGCCGAGCGACTTCGACATCTTCTCGCCCTCGACCTGAAGGAAGCCGTTGTGCATCCAGACATTCGCCATGACCTGCGTGCCGTGCGCGCAGGTCGACTGCGCGAGTTCGTTCTCGTGATGCGGGAACACCAGATCGACGCCGCCGCCGTGAATATCGAAGACTTCGCCGAGATGCTTCCACGACATGGCCGAGCATTCGATGTGCCAGCCGGGCCGGCCGCGGCCCCAGGGACTGTCCCAGCCCGGCGTCGCCGCGTCGGAAGGCTTCCACAGTACGAAGTCCATCGGATCGCGCTTGTAGGGCGCGACATCGACCCGCGCGCCGGCGATCATGTCGTCCACCGAACGGCCGGACAGCTTGCCGTAGTCCGGCATCGAGCCGACGTCGAAGAGGACGTGCCCTTCGGCGACATAGGCGTTGCCCTTGGCGATCAGCCGCTTGATCAGCGCGATCATCTCCGGCAGCGATTCCGTGGCGCGCGGCTGGAAGGTCGGCGGCAGGTTGCCGAGTTCCGTCACGTCCGCCTGATACTGCGCGTTGGTCGTCTCGGTGACCCGGCGAATGGCCTCGTTCAGCGGCAGGCCGGGATAGTCGCGCACGGCGCGTGCGTTGATCTTGTCGTCCACGTCCGTGATGTTGCGGACATAGGTGACGTGCTCCGCCCCGTAGACATGGCGCAGCAGGCGGAACAGGACGTCGAAGACGATGACCGGCCGGGCGTTGCCGATATGGGCGAAGTCGTAGACGGTCGGGCCGCAGACATACATCCGCACGTTCGTCGGATCGATCGGTACGAACTCGGCCTTGGAGCGCGTGAGGGTGTTGTAGAGCTGGATCGTCATCGGACTTCTGTTCGGACACGAGGAGTGGGAACGCGAGGCGGCCCCGCGAAATCCGTCCGAACGTCAGATGTGTTCAGGCAAAAGGTTCGCGCGACCGCTGGGACTCAGCGGCAAATTCGACCAAACCAACATTGGGCGGGGCGCGTGAACATGTCCTTACTATGCCCTCTGACCCCTGAGGCGCGCAAGTACCCGTTCGCGGCCTATCAGCGGGAGGAGCTTCTTCATCTCCGGTCCCTGCTCGCGCCCGGTGAGCGCGAGACGGAGCGGGTGGAAGAGGTCGCGGCCTTTGAGGCCCGTGGCGGCGGCGATGGCCTTGGTCCATGGCTGCCAGCTCGTCTCGGCGAGTTCCCCTTCGGGCAGGAGCTGGCCGGCGGCGAGGAGCACAGGATCGCCGGAAATCGCCGGGTCCAGTGGCTCGGCGACGATGCGCCACCAGTCCAGCGCCTGGTCGAGCGTGGCAAGGTTGTCGTGCACGGCCAGCCAGAACGGCTCTCCGCCGCCGACGCCCAGCGCAGCAAGCGCCGGTGCGACTTCAGCGAAGGGCTTGAGGTGCAGCAGCCTGGTGGAAAGGCGCTTCAGATCGTCGGGGTCGAGGCGCGCGGGGGCGTGGCCGATCTTTTCGAAGGCGAAGTCGGCGGCGAGCTCGGCAAGCGTCCGGCGGGGCTCGACCGGATCGGATGTGCCGATCTTGGCCAGCAGACTATTGACGGCCATGGGGTCGATGCCGTCTTCGCGGAGGGATTCCAGCGAGAGCGAGCCGAGTCGCTTGGAGAGCTTCTCGCCATCCGCGCCGACGATCATCGGGTAGTGCGCGAAGACCGGCCGAGCACCGCCGAGGGCTTCGAGGATCTCGATCTGCGCGGCCGTGTTGACGACATGGTCCTCGCCGCGGATCACGTGGGTGATCGCAAGGTCGATGTCATCGACCACGCTGGGCAGGGTGTAGAGGAACTGGCCGTCCTCGCGGATCAGCACGGGATCGGAGAGCGTCGCGGTGTCGATGGCGACATCGCCGCGCACGAGGTCACGCCAGGTGACGGGAGTCTGGTTCAGCTTGAAACGCCAGTGCGGCTTGCGCCCCTCGCCTTCCAGACGCGCGCGATCTTCGTTCGTCAGGGACAGCGCGGCGCGGTCGTAGACGGGCGGCTGGCCGCGGGCGCGCTGGCGCAGGCGGCGGCGGTCGAGTTCGTCGGCGGTCTCATAGGCGGGATAGAGGCGGCCGGCTTCCTTCAGTCTCTCCGCGGCTTCGGTGTAGAGCGCGAAACGGTCGGACTGGCGGACGAAGAGATCGTGATTGAGGTCGAGCCAGGCGAGATCCGTCTCGATGCCGCGCGCGAAGTCCTCTGTCGAACGTTCGCGGTCGGTGTCGTCGAGGCGCAGGACGAAGCGACCGCCGGACTGGCGCGCGAACAGCCAGTTGAGCACCGCCGCCCTGGCGTTGCCGACGTGAAGCCTTCCCGTCGGCGACGGGGCGAAGCGGACGGTGACGGTCACGTCGCGTCCCGGTAGCCGTTCGTGATGGGATAGCGGCGGTCGCGCCCGAAATTGCGGCTTCCGATCTTCACGCCGGGCGGCGCCTGACGCCGCTTGTATTCTGCGACGTACAGCAGATTCTCGATCCGCCTGACGACCGCCGGGTCGTGGCCGCGCGCGACCACGTCCTCAAAAGACATCTCGTTCTCGACCAGCGATTCCAGCATGTCGTCGAGCGCCGGATAGGGCGGCAGCGAGTCCTCGTCCTTCTGGTTCTCGCGCAGCTCGGCGGTAGGCGGCTTGGCGATGACGTTTTCCGGCATCACGCGGCCCTGCGGTCCCATGCCGCCGCGCGGGTGGTTCTGGTTGCGCCAGCGCGAGAGCGCGAAGACCTCCATCTTGTAGACGTCCTTGAGGACGTTGTAGCCGCCGCACATGTCGCCATAGAGCGTGGCGTAGCCGACCGACATCTCGGACTTGTTGCCGGTGGTCAGCACCATCGGGCCGAATTTGTTGGAGATCGCCATCAGGATGACGCCGCGGGCGCGCGACTGGATGTTCTCCTCCGTCGTGTCCGGCTTGCGGCCGGCGAAGGCAGGGGCGAGCGCCGCGCCGAAGGCCTTGACCGTCTCCTCGATGGCGATGACTTCGTAGGGGACGCCCAGCAGTCGGGCGCATTCGGCGGCGTCGCCGAGGCTTTCCCCGCCGGTGAAGCGCGAGGGCATCATCACGCAGCGCACCCGCTCCGCCCCAAGCGCATCCACCGCGACGGCGGCCGAGAGCGCCGAGTCGATACCGCCGGAGAGACCCAACACCACGCCCGGAAAGCGGTTCTTGTTCACATAATCGCGCAGGCCCAGCATCATCGCCTGATAGACGGCGGCGAGGCCTTCCTCGTTCACCGCCTTCGCGCCCGGCGCGCAGACCCAGCCCGACGGCCCGCGCGTCCAATGGGAAAGCTCCATGCCCTCGACGAAGGTCGGCATCTGGAGCGCCAGCGTCCGGTCGGCGTTCAGCACGAAGGAGCCGCCGTCGAAGACGAGCTCGTCCTGGCCGCACACCTGATTGACATAGACGAACGGCAGACCCGACTCGACCACCCGCGCGACGGCGAGGTCCATGCGGCGATCGAACTTGGTGCGCTCGAACGGCGAGCCGTTGGGGACCACGATGATCTCGGCCCCCGTCTCGGCGAGGCACTCGACCACGTCAGGCGTCCACACGTCCTCGCAGATCGGCACGCCGATGCGTACGCCGCGCAGCGTCACCGGGCCGGGCATCTCGCCCGCCGCGAAGACGCGCTTCTCGTCGAAGACGCCGTAATTGGGTAAGTCCACCTTGTAGCGGACCGCCTTCACCTCGCCGCCATCGAGCAGCGCCATGGCGTTGTAGAGCCGGCCGCCCTCGACCCACGGCGTGCCGATGAGAACGGCCGGACCGGTCTTCGTCTCGCAGGCGAGAGCCTCGACGGCGGCTCGGGCATCGGCCTGAAGCGCCGGCTTCAGCACCAGATCCTCAGGCGGATAGCCGACCGCGAAGAGCTCGGTGAAGACAACGAGATCGGCGCCGCCTTCCTCAGCCTTTGCGCGCCAGGCACGGGCCTGCGCCATGTTGCCAGCGAGGTCGCCGACTTTGGGGTTCGCCTGAACCAGCGCGATGGTCAGCCGGTCGGTCATAGCGCCCGCAGCAGCGCATCGCAGACGCCGTCGATCTGGGCGTCCGTCAGGTAGGGATGGAACGGCAGGCTTAGCGCGTGATCCGCCAGCCAGTCGCAGTTCGCGAGCGGCTCCGCCGGGGCGTAGGCCGCGAACGCGGCATGGCGGTGCAGCGACTTCGCGTAATAGACCGCCGAGGGAATACCCTGCTCCTTGAGAGCCGCCATCACGCGGTCGCGCTCGTCCACCATGATGGTGAACAGGCCGAAGGCGTGGCGGTCCTCACTCCGACCTTCCTGCATCATGACCTTGCCGCCGAGGCGCGCGCGGTAGCGGGCCGCGTGCCCCGCACGGTCCTCCAGCTCGGCCTCGAAGATCGTCATCTTGGAGAGGACGACCGCGCACTGCATGGAATCGAGGCGCCCATTGAGGCCGACGCGGATAGACTCCTTCTTCGCCGCATCGGTGCCATGCCAGCGGATCGAGGCCCAGCGGTCGAGCCGGGCGTCGTCGTCGGTGAACATCGCGCCACCGTCGCCATAGGCGCCGAGCGTCTTGGAGGGATAGAAGCTGGTCGCCGTCATCTCGCAGAGCGCACCAATGCGCTTGTTGCCCTGACCACCGCCCAGCGCCTGAGCCGCGTCGGAAAGGACCAGCATGCCGTGCTTGCGGGCAACGGGGCCGATGGTGGCGTAGTCGGCCGGCAGGCCGTAGAGATCGACGGCGATGACGAGGCGCGGCTTCAGGCGCCCCTCTGCGACGACCCGCTCGATCGCGGCTTCCAGCTGGATCGGATCGATATTGCAGGTCTGGCGGTCGACATCGACAAAGACCGGAGTCGCGCCGGTCATCAACACGGCATTGGCCGTGGCGTTGTAGGTGAACGCCGGCAGGAAGACGGCGTCGCCGGGCCCGATCTCTTCGCCCATCAGGGCGATGACCAGCGCATCGGTGCCGCTGGCGACGGCGAGCGCGTGCCGAGCGCCGGTGAATGCGGCGAGCTTCTGCTCCAGCTCGGTCACTTCAGGGCCGCCGATATACTGACCGTGATCGAGGATCGCATTGAGGCGGCGCTCGATGTCGGCGCGCAAGCGCTTGGAAGGCGTCTTGAGATCGAAGAAGAGGATCGGATCGGTGCTCATGCTGCCATCGCCTCGTCGCGGGTCGCCGGGCTGTCGGCGGCGTCCAGAATGGCAAGCGTCGTCGCCAGCGCCCGCCGGCCGTCGCGGCCGGTGACCAGCGGTTCGGCGCTCTCGCGCACGCAGCGCACGAAATCGCCGACCGCATAGCCGAGCGGATCGGCGGCAACGCCGCCCGCCGCGTCACTGAATATCGTCGTCAGCGGTTCGGGCGTCGTGTTCTCGATGGTGCGGGCGATGAAGTCGATCAGCACCGTGCCGTCGGCATATTCGATCCGCATGAAGCGGCGGCGCGCCTCGGCGATGCGGCTGGCGAACAGCGAGACACGGCAGCCGCCGCCCATGGCAAGCTCGGCGGAGACCTCGTCACCATAGGAATCGGGTCGGGCGCGGGTGGTCGCGGCGGTCACCACGGCATCGCCCGGCGCGATCTGGTGTACCAGGTCGATGTCATGGACCATGAGGTCGAGGGCGACGTTCACGTCGGTCCCCCGCCCGCTCCAAGGTCCGGCGCGGTGGCATTCGATACGCTTGGGCGGTGTCTTGCGCGCCATGAGGCCCATATGGGCGAAGACGAAACGCTCCTGGTGGCCGACCTGCAGAACGCAGCCATTGGAATCGGCCGCCGCGACGATGCGATCGGCCTCGGCGAGGCTCGCGGCGATCGGCTTCTCGACATAGGCGTGGACGCCTTCCTCCAGTAGCCGGACGACGGCAGAGGCATGTCCGACGGCTGGCGTGGCGATGGTGACGAGATCGATCTCGCCGGTCAGTGCGTAGGTGTCCACGAAGGGCCGGCAGCCGAGATCCTTCGCGGCGGCGATGGCCGCTTCGGTCGACCGATCAACGATGCCGACCAACTCGACGCCCGGCAGAGCCTTGTACTTGGCGGCGTGGAAGCGGCCGAAAACGCCGGCGCCGACGACGGCAGCACGCAGGAGACGGGTGGGATCGGTCGCGCGATTCATGACGCGCGGAGCATAGAGCATTTGCATCACCGGGGAATCGCGCAAGCGGGCCAATCGCGGCAATCCACGATTTATTTCATCCGCGTCATCCCCTTGGCGCTCTTGGGAATTTTGGTGGGGGACTGCTAGGCTGCGTTGAACGCTTTCAGATCGGGGCAGAGCATGGATATGCGGCATTGGGTTCTGGCGCACCGACCCGACGGCCTTCCGAAGGGCAGCGACTTCCGCCTTGAGCGGACGTCTCTGCCCGCGCCGAAGGACGGCGAGGCGTTGATCGCGGTGGACTTCGTCTCGGTCGATCCAGGGATGCGGTCCCGGCTCAGCGGCGATTCCTATGCGGCGGCGCTGGGGCTCGGCGAGACTGTCGAGAGTGCTGGGGTCGGCCATGTCGTCGAGAGCCGGAGCGCCCGGCTGCCCGAAGGCGCGACTGTGATGGGCGGTTTCGGCTGGACGACGCACGCAATCAGCGACGGGCGCGGCATACAGGTGCTCGACCCGGCGATCTTCTCCGGCAGAATCACTCCGACGGCCTCGATCGGGGTGCTCGGCATACCGGGGCTGACAGCCTATTTCGGACTGACCGATCTCGGCCGACCGAAGGCGGGCGAGACGCTGCTGGTGTCGTCGGCGGCGGGGCCAGTGGGCGCCACGGCGGTGCAGATCGGCAAGAAGCTCGGCCTCACCGTCATCGGGATCGCCGGCGGCGCCGCCAAGACGTCCTATGTGCGGGACGATCTGAAGGCCGATGCGGCGATCGACTATCGCGCCGAAAGCGATCTCGCGGCGGCGATCAAGCGGGCCGCACCCGACGGCGTCGACATCTATTTCGACAATGTCGGCGGCGAACAACTGGATGCCGCGATCCTCAATCTGAAGCAGGGCGGACGGATCGTCGTGTCGGGCCAGGTTTCGGAGTACAACGCCGCCGCGCCGCGCGGCATTCGCTGGGTGACGCCGTTCATCACCAAGCGGCTGCGGATGGAGGGGCTGGTGGTGTACGACTACCGCAAGCGCTTCGGCGAGGCGCAGGCGGCGATCGCGGGGTGGATCAACGACGGTTCTCTGAGCTATCGCGAGGAGATCGTCGCGGGCTTCGAGAGACTTCCGGAGGCCTTCGCCGGGCTGTTCCGGGGCGAGAATTTCGGGCGGCGGCTGGTCCGCATCTGAGGAGACGCGGACATGGCGCAGGTACGGCACAGGGTTCATCTGTCGGAAGAGGAACTGGCCGAGCTCAAGCGGCTGCGGGCGGCGCGGCGCGAGCGGCGCGGCGAGCCCGCGCTCTCGGTCGGCCAAAAGGTCGCCGACCTGGTGGCCGCCACGATGGGGTCGTGGCGCTTCATCATCATCCAGAGCGCCATCCTCGTCGTCTGGATCGTGCTCAACGTGGTGGGGTGGATCCAGGCCTGGGATCCCTACCCTTTCATCCTGCTGAACCTGGCGCTCTCGTTCCAGGCGGCGTATGCCGCGCCCTTCATCATGATGAGCCAGAACCGGCAGTCGGAGATCGACCGGAGGCGGGCGATGGACGACTACGACATCAACGTGAAGGCGGAGCTGGAGATCGAGCTTCTGCACGAGAAGATGGACCTCCTGCGCGACCAGGAGATCGCGCGGCTGACGCGCATCGTCGAGGAACTGGTGCAGCGGATGGAGCCGAAGCCGGCCTGAGCCCCGTCCCAGGCTGCGCCGGATCTTCTCCAGAAACGGGGCAAGAGCGGCTGGCTGCCGTTGGCTATTCCGCAGCCTGGAAGCGCGGGGCGCCGGCGCGGTCCTTCAGGCTCTCGGCGATCAGGAAGCCGAGCTCGAGAACCTGGCTGGCATTGAGGCGCGGGTCGCAGGCCGTGTCGTAGCGGCTCGACAGGTCGGCGTCGGTCACGTTGATCGCGCCGCCGATGCACTCGGTGACGTCGCGTCCGGTCATCTCGAAATGGACGCCGCCCGGATGCGTGCCCTCGGCGCGGTGGACCGCGAAGAAGGTCTGCACCTCCTTCAGGATCCGGTCGACGGGGCGCGTCTTGTAGCCGGACGAGGACTTGATCGTGTTGCCGTGCATCGGATCGCACGACCATACGACGTTGCGGCCCTCGCGGGCGACCGAGCGGATGAGCTTCGGCCAGTGCTCGGCGGCGTGGTCGGCCCCGAAGCGCCCGATCAGGGTGAGGCGGCCGGGCTGGTTCTGCGGGTTCAGCGCGTCGATCAGGCGCAGCAGGTCGTCAGCCTTCAGCGACGGACCGCATTTCAGGCCGATCGGGTTGCGGATGCCGCGCGCAAACTCGATATGGGCGCCGTCGAGCTGGCGCGTGCGGTCGCCGATCCAGAGCATGTGAGCCGAGGTGTCGTACCAGTCGCCCGAGGTCGAATCGACGCGGGTCATCGCCTGCTCGTAGCCGAGCAGCAGCGCCTCGTGGCTCGTGTAGAAATCGGTGGTGCGCAGCTGGGGCGTCGAGTCCGGGGTGATGCCGCAGGCTTCCATGAAGCCGAGCGTTTCGGAAATCCTGTCGGCCAGCGCCTTGTACTTCTCGCCCGCCGGGGACTTGTCGATGAAGCCCAGATTCCAGCGATGGACGTTGTGCAGGTCGGCATAGCCGCCCTGGGCGAAGGCGCGCAGCAGGTTCAGCGTCGCGGCGGACTGAAGATAAGCCTGCTGCAGCCGCTCGGGGTCGGGCACGCGCGCATCGGCGGTGAAGTCCGGACCGTTGACGATGTCGCCGCGATAGGACGGCAGCTCGACGCCGTCCACCGTCTCGGTCGGGGCCGAGCGGGGCTTGGCGAACTGGCCGGCGATGCGGCCGACCTTCACCACCGGCATCGAACCGCCGAAGGTGAGGACCACCGCCATCTGGAGCAGGACGCGGAAGGTGTCGCGGATATTGTCGGGATGGAACTCGGCGAAGGACTCGGCGCAGTCGCCGCCCTGGAGCAGGAAAGCCTTGCCCTCGGAGACCTCGGCCAGCGCCGCCGTCAGATTGCGCGCCTCGCCCGCGAAGACCAGCGGCGGATAGCTTTTCAGGCGCGCCTCGACGGCGGCCAGCTTCGCGGCATCGGGATAGTCGGGCACCTGTTGGACGGGCTTCGTCCTCCAGGAGGCGGGGGTCCAGGTCGTCATCGTCTCAATCCGTGGTCCGGGCCTATTCCGGGCCGGTGCTCATACAGTAAGGCCAAGGGTTTCACAAACTGTCCACAGCGGGAACCTGCGGATTTCCGGCCGCGCCGGGGACCGATTGAACCTTGCCACGGGGCCGGCGTGGCGGCCGCGGCGGGGGCGGTTCAATAGGGTAGTCGGGCGGCAGATCGGCGGATTTCAGGCACTTGGCGAGGAATTTGAACAGCACCATCGCGATTTGAACCTCGATTTTCGCTATTTTCCGCTTCGACCAGCCGGACCGGTTCAATGCCTCCCAGTCGGCAGCAATGCCGGGCACGCCGGCGCAGACCGCCCGGCAGGCCGCCACGATCCGCCGCGTGGCGGCGCGGCGTTCGACGGCCGCCCTGGCATAGAGGCCGTGGGTGAGCCGGTTTCGGTTGCCCCTGGGAGCGCCGGGGCGGCGGGCCGTGCGGGCCGGGGCGTCGGTCATGGAGCGATCCTTTCGGTGTAGGATTATAGTCCATTCCTCGGCTTGTGACAATGATCCTATAGCGGCCGTTCGTCCTTCGCCACGGTGCCTGACGCCCTGCCTGACGCCCTGCTCGGGATGAGGATCTTCGGGGACGGGTCGCAAGAAGAGGGGGCCGGGCCGCCGCGCCGCCGGGATAACGAATTGGCGAAGCGGGGGCGACGCGGGCGGGAAATATGCGATAAGGCGGGCCGGAATCTGAGGAGAGGTCGCGCGTGAACAATCGGGTTTTGACGATCGGCGGGCTGCTCGCCCTGGTCGCGGTGGTGATCGGCGCCGCCGTCTACATCTTCATGACGGCCGACAAGGGCGCCGGCGGCACCGCCATCGCCTCGACCGTGGAAGAGGCGCTGGCGCCCAAGCCGGACGACATCTGGCTGGGCGATCCCAACGCCCCGATCAAGATGGTCGAGTATGCCTCGTCGGGCTGCGTCCACTGCGCCCACATGGCGCTGCAGACCATGCCGAAGGTGAAGGAAAACTACATCGACAAGGGACTGGTCTATTACGTCCTGCGCGACTTCCCGCTGAACAACGTCGCGGCCGGCGGGTCGCTGATCGCGCGCTGCCTTCCGAAGGAGAAGTTCTACGCCTTCATGGACGTGCTGTTCGCCAACCAGAACCTCTGGCACTCGCCCGACGTGCCCGACCCCAAGGAGGCGCTGATCGAACTGGCCCGCCGGGCGGGCCTGTCGCGCGAGCAGACGGAGGCCTGCCTTGCCAACAAGGAGGCGCTGGCGCGGATGAACGAAATCCTGACCGAAGGCACCAACGTGCTGAAGATCCAGGGCACGCCGACGACCTTCCTGAACGGCGAGCGCTTCAACGAGGCGATCGAGTACGAGGCGCTGGACAAGAAGCTGCAGGAACTGCTCGCCGCCAAGAAGCCGAACTGACCATCAAGGCCGGCGCCAGACCGGCCGTCCGGAGGACGCCATGGACATCGACCTGATCGACCCGGCCCGGTTCGCGGCCGGGCATCCGCACGCGCAGTACGACTGGCTGCGCGCCAACGCCCCGGTCCATTGGCACGCCGAGCCGAACGGTCCGGGCTTCTGGGCGGTGACGGGCTACGACGAGGTCTACGAGGTCGATCGCGATTTCCAGACCTATTCCTCGCAGCCGACGATCATGCTGGATGACCCGCCGCCGGGGCCCAGCCCGTTCGGCGACTACCAGATGATGCTGATGATGGACCCGCCGCAGCACACGGCGTTCCGGCGCCTGATCCGCGAGGAGTTCCTGCCGGTTCCGACGATGGAGCGCGTGCCGCGCATGCAGGCGCTGGCGCGACAGATCGTCGACAAGGTGATCGCACGCGGCCGCTGCGACTTCGTCGCCGACATCGCGGGCGAGATGCCCTCCTACGTCATCGCCGAACTGATGGGCCTGCCGCTGGACGACGGGCGCGAGCTCTACAAGCTGACCGAGATCATCCACACCTCGCCCTCCGCCCTGCCCGAAGGGGCGAGCGCGCAGGCGGTCATGAAGATGTTCGAATACGGCATGGGCATCATCGCCGAGAAGCGCGCCCGTCCCGCCGACGATCTGGCGACGAAGCTGCTCAACGCCGAGGTCGACGGCCGCAAGCTCGCCGACATGGAGTTCCTGCTGTTCTTCCTGCTGCTGGTCGACGCCGGCGGCGACACGACGCGCAACCTGCTCGCTTCCGGCCTCATCTCGCTGATCGCCAATCCCGACCAGCTCGCCTGGCTCAAGGCCGACCTGCCCGCCCGCCTGCCGGCCGCCCGCGAGGAGCTGCTGCGCTACACCTCGCCGGTCGTCTACATGCGCCGCACGGCGACGCGGGACGCCGCGCTGGGCGGTCAGGCGATCAAGGCCGGGCAGAAGGTCGTGATGTTCTTCGGCGCCGCCAACCGCGACGCCGCGCATTTCGCCGAGCCGCACGCGCTAAGGCTGGACCGCACGCCCAACGAACACATGGCGTTCGGCAACGGACCGCATGTCTGCCTCGGCCAGCATCTGGCCCGCATCGAGATCGACGCGGTGCTGACCGAGGTGCTGACGCGGATGGACGATCTGGCTCTCGCCGCGCCGCCGGTCTGGCTGCAATCCAACTTCATCGCCGGACCGACCCAGCTGGAGGTGACGTTCCGGCCGGGCGCGGCGCTGGGCTGAATGCGGCGAGCGTTCAGGCGCTGCGCGTGCGCATGAGGACGAATTCCTCGGCGGCGCTGGGATGCAGGGCGATGGTGGCGTCGAAGTCTGCCTTGGTCGCCTTCATCTTCACGGCGATGCCGGCCATCTGGACGATCTCGCCGGCGTCGGCCCCGACCATGTGAAGGCCGAGCACGCGGCCGCCGGCGCCGTCGACGATCAGCTTCATCAGAGTCTGCTCGTCGCGGCCGGAAAGGGTCGCGCGCATCGGGCGGAACTTCGCCTTGTAGATGTGGACGTCGGCGTGGGCGTGACGCGCCTCTTCCTCGGTCAGGCCGACGGAGGCGAACTCGGGCGTCGTGAAGATGGCGGTCGGGATGTCGGCATGGTGGACGGCGGTCGGATTGGCGTTGAAGACCGTCTCGGCGAAAGCGTGGCCCTCGCGGATCGCAACCGGCGTCAGATTGGCGCGGTCGGTGACGTCGCCGACGGCATAGATGTTCGGCATGTTGGTGCGGCTGAAGGCATCGACCGGAATGGCGCCCTTGGCGGTCGTGGCGACGCCGGCGGCTTCGAGGCCGAGACCCTTCGTGTTCGGCCAGCGCCCGGTCGCGAACATGATCTGGTCGGCCTCCAGGATCGCGCCGGTCGAAAGCCCGATCTCGCGGCGGCCGTTCTCCTCGCGGATGCCGACGACGCTGGCATCCATGACGAATTCGATGCCGCGCTTGCCCAGTTCGGCGTGGAGGTGCGCGGCGCACTCACGGTCGAAGCCGCGCAGGATTTCCGGCGCGTAGTGGACGAGCGTGACCGCCGAGCCGAGGCCGCGCAGGATCGCCGCGAACTCCAGTGCGATATAGCCCGCGCCGACGATGACGATGTGGCCGGGCCGCTCGGGCAGATGGAAGATCTCGTTCGACGTGATGGCGAGATCGCTGCCGGGACAGGAGGCACGATGCGGCGCGGCGCCGACGGCGACGAGAACGGTCTTCGCCGTAACGATGCGTCCGGTGTTGACGAGGCGGATCTCGTGCGGGCCGACCAGTTCGGCGCGGTCGTCGAAGATCGCCGCGCCGGCGCCCTCAAGCCCCTTGCGGTAGAGCCCTTCGAGGCGCGCGATCTCGGCATCCTTGGCGCGGATGAACGATGGCCAGTCGTGCGCCGCCTCGCCCATGCGCCAGCCGAAGCCGGCGGCGTCCGCATGATCGAAGCCGTAGCGGCTGGCATAGACCATCAGCTTCTTGGGCACGCAGCCGCGGATGACGCAGGTGCCGCCCGCCCGGTACTCCTCGGCGACCGCCGCCCTGGCGCCGTAGCCGGCCGCGATGCGGGTGGCGCGCACGCCGCCGGAACCCGCGCCGATGGTGAAGAGATCGTAGTCGAAGGAGGTCATCAGGGAGATGTAGCGATCCTGCCCCGGCTCCGCCAGCGCCGCCGTCAGCCGCCGTGGGCCGGCGGCTCGACGATCTCGACGCCCGTCTCGGTGCCGACGATGAGGCCGGAGCAGAGGCCGATGAAGAGCCCGTGCTCGACGACGCCCGGAATCGCCGAGAGCGCGGCCGCGAGGGCCTCGGGATCGGGGATCGACTGGCAGTCGAGATCGGCGACGAGATTGCCGTTGTCGGTGATCAGCGGGTGGGCGTCGCCGCCGCGCAGGCGGATGAAATTGCCGCCACAGCCGGAGGCCACAGCGGCCGCCGCGATGTGGCGCATGGTGGTGCGATGGGCGAAGGGGACGATCTCGACCGGCAGCGGAAAGGCGCCGAGGCACGCGACCAGCTTGCTGTCGTCCATGATGGCGATCATGCGGCGGGAGGCGGCGGCGACGATCTTTTCGCGCAGATGCGCCGCGCCGCCGCCCTTGATGAGGCGGAAGGCGCGGTCGGCCTCGTCGGCGCCGTCGATGGTGATGTCGATGTGCGGCACGTCGTCGACCCCGGCGAGCGGGATACCGGCCTCGACCGCGAGGGTCTCGGCGGCGGCGCTGGTGGGCACGCCGGTGATCCTGAGCCCGGCCCGGACCTTTTCGCCCAGCGCGCGGACGAAATGGGCGGCGGTGGAGCCGGTGCCGAGGCCTACGATCTGGCCGGGCTGGATGAGGTCGAGCGCCTTGAGGGCGGCGGCGCGCTTGCGGTCGTCGGCGGTGGGATGGGTCATGGCGCGAGGTTAGCGGCGATTCCCGGCCCTGACGAGGGCGCGCCGCCATCCGCAGGGACATGGGCGGCGTAGCTTGGGGCAACACGAAGGACACGCCCATGCGCCGCCTGCTCGCCCTCGCCGCCCTTCTCGCCCTCGCCGCCTGCGCCGCGCCGCCCCGCGGCGACACAACCGGCCCTGTCCTGAAGCTGGAGGCGTTCTTCCCCGGCCGGGTGATCGCGCGCGGCACCTTCGAGCCGGCCTTCGGCGGCGCGCCGCGCGGCCTGACGGTGACGATCGACAGCACCTGGGACGGCCAGGTGCTGACGCTGGCGGAGGACTTCGCCTATGACGACGGCGAACGCGACTTCAAGACCTGGCGGCTGACGCAGACCGGCGACAGGCGCTTCAGCGGCACGCGCGAGGATGTCATCGGCACGGCGGCGGCCTATCCCGAGGGCTCGGCGATGCGTCTGGACTATTACGTCGTGCTGAAGACCGAGGCCTATGGCGATCTCACGGTCCGCTTCCGCGACATCATGCTGCTGGAGGCCGACGGCACGCTGGTCAACCGGGCGGTCGTCTCCAAATGGGGGCTGAGGCTGGGGCGGGTGGAACTGCGCATGACCCGCGAGGCGGCGGTTCCCAAAGCGGCGGGGGCGCGCTAGAGGGGCGCCATGCAGCCCCTGACCCTGATCTTCGACCTCGACGGCACGCTGGTCGATACCGCCCCCGATCTGGCCGGCGCGATGAACGCCGTGCTCGCGGCCCATGGACGGCCCGAGGTGCCGCTGCACGAGGTGCGCCACATGGTGGGGCGCGGGGCGCGCAAGCTGATCGAACGTGGCTTCGAGACGACCGGCGCGCCCGCCGAGGCGGAGGCGCTGGACGGCCATGTCGCCGCCTTCCTCGCCCACTATGCCGCGCACATCGCCGACGGCTCGGTGCCGTTCCCCGGCGCCCGCGAGGCGCTGGCGCGGTTGCGGGCCGAGGGGCATACGCTCGGCGTCTGCACCAACAAGCCCGAGGCGCTGACCCATCTCCTGCTCGACCGGCTGGGCCTCAGCCCGCATTTCAGCGCGATCCTGGGGGCCGACACGCTGCCCGTGCGCAAGCCCGATCCGCGGCATCTGATGGAGACGATCGTGCGGGCGGGCGGCGACCCGAAACGCGCCGTGATGATCGGCGACAGCGAGATCGACGCCGAGACCGCCAAGGCGGCGGGGGTGAAGCTGGTGATCTTCACCTTCGGCTATTCGGCCTTCGATCCGGCGACCTTCGGGGCCGACGCGCTGCTCCACGGCTACGACGAACTGCCCGCCGCGCTGGCGCGGATCGCCGCGACGCTGCCCGGCCAGCCTTGACACCGGCGCGGGCGACCGCCTAAACCGCGCCCCTCGCAATGGTTCGGGGCGATTAGCTCAGCGGGAGAGCACTCCCTTCACACGGGAGGGGTCGCTGGTTCAATCCCAGCATCGCCCACCATTTGCGCCTTCCCTCAATTGCCGGACGGCGCGGCCGGACGTCAGGGCTCGATGCGCTGCCAGACCGTTTCGCCGCGGCGCAGCGTGCCGTCGTCGTAGATCTGGTAGACGTCGTTGCCGCCGTTCTCGCCGTCCTGCGTGACGGTGATGAGGAAGCCGCCGTCCTCGAAGACGTTGACCGAGGCCGACCAGCGGCCGGTCATGGGGGCGCCGTCGAACATCGTGCCGTCCGGCATGCGCCCGCCCATCTGCTCGAAGCTGGTGCCGTCCGGATTGAGCCGGAGGACGCCGTAGGTCTGGCCGCCGCCTTCCTCGACGTTGAAGCGCCAGAGGCCCGCATAGCCGCTCACCGCCCAGTCCTGAAGGACCAGCGGCTTCGCCGCCGGGGCC
>JAEUMK010000081.1 GCA_016792565.1 Alphaproteobacteria bacterium | reverse complement strand
CCAGGCACTCGACCTCGGTGATCCGGTGTTCCTTGATCCATTCCTTCAGTTCGACGGCGGTGCGGCTGGCCATGGGTCCCTCTTCTGCCCGCCAGTCTAGCCCGGCGGGGTGGGGGGCTGTCCAATCGGCCGGGCGGGCGGCCAACAGAGCGCAATTCGTTCAGCCCGGACCCCAGACCTCTTCCTCATGGCCGCCTTTGAGGCGGCCATCCAGAGCGTCGGCGGACACCCATGCTGGATGGCCGGGTCAGGCCCGGCCATGAGGACGAGATAGACCCGATGCCACTGTCTCGGCAGGGCGGCTCAGCGCCCGTCGTCTTCTTCCGGCTCGCGGATGAAGAATTTCGAGGCGGGGATGTCGCCCTGGAGCTTCACGCCGCTGACCCGCACGGTGACGGTCGTCCCCTGCGGATCGCGCACCACCCAGTATTGTAGCGTCAGGTCGGCCTCGGTGAAGGCGATGAGGAGTTCCCCCTGGGCGTCCTCCTTCAGCGATTTCAGCCGCACGCGGACCGCGCCGTCCTTCTTCTCGACGTCCATCACCTCAAGGTCGGGGCGCTGGAGCGTGATGTTCTCGTCGACCAGGATGGAGAGCGGGGTTTCGACCAGGGGGTAGCGGTCCTGGGTCTCCAGCTTGCGGTCCTCGACCGCCACCGTGTAGCCGTCGGCGACGACGGTGAGCTCCTCGGGCGGGTCGTAGTCGAAGCGGAAGCGGCCCGGCTTCCTGATGAGGAAGCCGCCGGACGAGGCGCCGCCGCTGGAATCGACCTGCGCGAACTGGCCCTCGACCGTCTGGATCGTGTTCCAGTAGTCGGTGATGCGCTTCAGCTCCGCCTGCTGCGCGGCGTCGAGCGCCGCGAAGGCGGGCGAGGCGAGGGCGAGGGCGGCGGCGAGGCCGACAAGAGCGCGCTTGATCATGGCCCGCAGCTAACGGGGCGATGGGGCGAAAGCAAGGCCGGGCCCCGGCGATGGCGCGGGCGTGATCGGTGTTTGGCCAGGGTTCAGCCGCCTCCCCTCACTCCCCCGGAATGATGTCGCGCTTGCCCTGGTGGTTGGGGGCGGTGACGAGGCCTTCTTCTTCCATGCGCTCGATGATCCGCGCGGCGCGGTTGTAGCCGATCTGCAGACGGCGCTGGATGTAGGAGGTCGAGACCTTGCGGTCGCGCAGGACGACGGCGCAGGCCTCGTCGTAGAGGCGGTCGCCCGAGCCGCCGCCCTCGTCGTCGAGGCCGAGCGCCGCGCCGCCCTCGTCCTCGTCGGGATCGGCGGTGACCGCCTCGACATATTCGGGATGGCCCTGCGACTTCAGGTGGCGCACGACCTCTTCCACCTCGCCGTCCGAGACGAAGGGGCCGTGGATGCGGCGGATGCGCCCGCCGCCCGCCATGAACAGCATGTCGCCCTGACCGAGCAGCTGCTCGCCGCCCTGCTCGCCGAGGATGGTGCGGCTGTCGATCTTGCTGGTCACCTGGAACGAGATGCGGGTCGGGAAGTTCGCCTTGATCGTGCCGGTGATGACGTCGACCGAAGGGCGCTGCGTCGCCATGATGACGTGGATGCCGGCGGCGCGGGCCATCTGGGCGAGGCGCTGCACCAGGCTTTCGATCTCCTTGCCGGCGACGATCATCAGGTCCGCCATCTCGTCGATGATGACGACGATGAAGGGCAGGGGGGCGAGGTCGAGGCGTTCCTCCTCGTAGATCGGCTCGCCGGTCTCGCGGTCGAAGCCGGTCTGCACGGTGCGCTTGAGCTGCTCGCCCTTGGCGGCGGCCTTCTTCACCCGCTCGTTGAAGCCGTCGATGTTGCGCACCCCGAGCTTGGCCATCTTGCGATAGCGGTCCTCCATCTCGCGCACCGCCCATTTCAGCGCGACGATCGCCTTCTTGGGCTCCGTCACGACGGGCGCGAGGAGATGCGGGATGCCCTCGTAGATCGAGAGCTCCAGCATCTTGGGGTCGATCATGATGCAGCGGCACTGGTCGGGGCGCAGCCGGTAGAGCAGCGACAGGATCATCGTGTTGATGCCGACCGACTTGCCCGAGCCGGTGGTGCCGGCGATCAGGAGATGCGGCATGCGGGTGAGATCGGCGAAGACCGGCGCGCCGGAAATGTCCTTGCCGAGCGCCAGCGTCAGGGCCGAGCCGGGATTCTCGTAGTCGTTCGCGGCCAGGAGTTCGCGCAGATAGACCGTCTCGCGGCGGCGGTTGGGCAGTTCGATGCCGATGACGTTGCGGCCGGGCACCACCGCGACGCGGGCGCTGACCGCGCTCATCGAGCGGGCGATGTCGTCGGCGAGGCCGATGACCCGGCTCGCCTTGATGCCGGCGGCGGGCTCCAGCTCGTACATGGTGACGACCGGACCGGGACGCACGGCGTTGATGACGCCGCGCACGCCGAAATCGCCCAGCACCGATTCCAGCATGCGGGCGTTGGTCTCCAGCGCCTCGTCGCTGTCGCGCGTCACCTCGCCGACCGCCTTGGGCTTGGCGAGGACGCCGAGCGGCGGCAGTTCGTAGCTCTCGCCCTTGTCGAGATCGAGCATGGGCTGCGCCTCGGCCTTGGCGCGGCGGCCTTCCTTGACCGCCGCGGGGCCGCGGGCGACGCGCTTCGACGGCGCGGGAGCGTCGTCCTCGCCCTCCTCCTCGGGCGCGGCCAGGCGGCCGCGGCGGGCGATGCGGGGGGCGGGGCGGTCGTCGTCCTCGCCGTCCGCCTCGTCGGCGAAGCCCGGCTCGATGCGCCGCGCCGGGCCATCCTCGTCGACGGCGGGACCGGAAAAGAGCGTTCTGAAGCGTTGCCACAGGGACGGACGGGCGGCGGCCTCGCCGTCCTCCCCGGCGTCGTCGTGTTCGTCCTCGTCGTCCGCATAACGGCCGGCGGGCGCAGCCTCACGCCGCGCGGCGCGGGCGGCGCCGACGGCGCGCCAGGCGCCGCCGAGCGGGGTCATCAGGGCCGACCAGCCGCGCCTCGCCCAGACGGCGACGCCGGTCCAGGTCCAGCCGGCGATGTAGACGAGCAGGGCAAGGCCGGCGCCGGCGGCGAGCGCGCCGATCACCGGCGTCATCGGAATGCCAGGCCCGATCGCCGCCAGCGTGGCGATCGCCCCGAGGACGGCGTCGCCGAGCATGCCGCCGAGCCCGGTGCGCAGCGGCCAGCCGGCGGGCGCCGGCAGCGCCGCCAGCGCCATGGCGATCAGCAGGGCAGCCATGGGCAGCAGCGCGGTCCGCAGCCAGAGCGCCCGGACGGCCCGGCCCGTGAGCCCGAAGACGCCCCAGGCGATCAGCGGCAGGGCGAGCGCGAAGGCGGCCAGGCCCAGGGTCTGGAAGCCGAGATCGGCGAGCGAGGCGCCGGTCAGGCCGAGCGCGTTCAGGGGCGGCTCGCCGGTCGCGTTGTTGAAGGAGGGGTCCGAGGCGTGGAA
Organism: Alphaproteobacteria bacterium; assembly: GCA_016792565.1. Taxonomy (GTDB): domain Bacteria; phylum Pseudomonadota; class Alphaproteobacteria; order Micropepsales; family Micropepsaceae; genus JADZAI01. The sequence goes on along the minus strand of JAEUMK010000081.1, from coordinate 3,920 downwards.
GGTGAGCAGCGCGGCGACGAGAGCGAGGCCGATGGTCAGCCATAGAAGTCCGGCCGCCTGGACCGCCCAGGGACCGATCAGCTGGGCGCTGCGCCCGCCGGTCAGCGCCGCCAGCGGCGCCCACAGGCGCGCGGCGAGGCTCTCCGGCTGGCGCGCGGCGGCGGCGCGGCGCGATCGCGGCGCGGTGCGGACGAGGGCGGGACGTTCCAGTCGAGTCGGCATGGGGCCCGTGCGCCCGGTGCCTGACGCGCAAGATGGGAAATCTACGTGCCGGGCCCGGTCAGCACGCTGGCGAGGCTTTTCAATGCGGCCCGCGTGGTTTCCGGGCCATTAACGAGGGCGACGCGGATGAAGTCCGTGCCGGGATTGCCGGGGCGCGAACCGATTCCGGCGGCGTTGGCGAGATAGGCCCCCGGCACGACGCGCAAGGCCGCGCGCCGCCAGAGCCTCAGCGCCGTTTCCTCGCCCGCGCCGGTCTCCAGCCAGAGGAAGAATCCGGCCTCGGGCAGGCGGAACCAGGTCCGGTTGCCCAGCTCCTCGGCGGCGATCTTCATGTTGGCACGATAGACCGCACGGTTGGCCTCGACATGGGCCTCATCGCCCCAGGCATGGGCGGAGACCGACTGGAGCGGGCCGGAGAGCTGCGGCCCGGCATTGGAGCGCAGGTCGCGATAGGCGGCGATGAGCCGCGCGTCGCCCGCGACGAAGCCCGAGCGCAGGCCCGCCAGCCCCGAGCGCTTGGACAGCGAGTTGAAGACCAGCAGCCGCTCGAACGAACGCCCCAGCGCCTGCGCGGCCTGGAGCGCCCCCGGCGGCGGCGTCTCGCCGGGATAGATCTCGGAGTAGCATTCGTCCGCCAGAATGACGAAGCCGTGGCGGTCGGAGAGCTCGAACAGCCCTTTCCAATAGGCGAGATCGGCGACCGCGCCTTCGGGGTTGGAGGGCGAGGCGATGAAGATTGCGGCGGTGCGGGTGAGCGTCGCTTCGTCCAGCGCCGCGAAATCGGGCAGGAAGCCGGTCTCCTTCAGCGCATTGACGTAGACGGGCTCGGCGCCGCTGGCGAGCGCCCCGGCCGGATAGGCCGAATAGAACGGGTTGGGCAGCAGCACCGCCGGACGGCCGCCGGCCTTGCGCTCGGGGACGACGGCGAAGGTCGCCATGAACAGCCCCTCGCGGGTGCCGTTGAGCGGCAGCACCATGGTCTCCGGATCGATCGCGCCGGGGGCAAGCGCGTAGCGGCGGGTCAGCCAGGCGGCGATCGCGCCGCGCAGCGCGTCGGTGCCCTGGATGGGCGGGTATTTGGCGAAGCCCGCCGCCTCGCGGGCGATGATTTCGGCGACGAAGGACGGCACCGGTCCCTGCGGTTCGCCGACCGACAGCGCGACCGGGACAAGGCCGGGCGGCGGCGCGCCCAGCAGCGCGTTCAGGCGGACGAAGGGCGAGGGCGGCAGGGCGGCGGTGCGGGGCGGAAGGTCGCTCATGCGCTCTGCTTACGGGCATGGGCGGAAAAAGAAAGGGCCCGGCGTTGCGGCCGGGCCCAGTGTAGAGCCGTCAGGAGGAGAGACGGACGGCTGGTTCGGGACGGGCGCCTAGCTGTTGTAGGCGCGCTCTCCATGGCTGGAGATGTCGAGGCCTTCGCGCTCCTGGTCGGCGGTGACGCGCATGCCGATCGTGAGGTGGACGACATAGTAGAGCACCGCCGAGACGAGGCCCGACCAGACCAGCGTCACGCCCACGGCCTTGGCCTGGGTGATCAGCTGCGCCGTGAGGTCGTAGGCGCCGGCGACCGCCGTGCCGGGGCTGGCGGCGTAGTCGAGCCAGCCCTGGCCGGTGAAGCCGGGGTCGGCGACGATCGCCGTGCCGATGGCGCCGATGATGCCGCCGATGCAGTGCACGCCGAAGACGTCGAGCGAGTCGTCATACTTGAACGCGTTCTTCACCGTCGTGCAGAAGAAGAAGCACGCGACGCCGGCGACGAAGCCGAGGACGATCGCGCCGATCGGGCCGGCGAAACCGGCGGCCGGCGTGACGGCCACGAGGCCGGCGACCATGCCCGAGATCGCGCCGAGCAGGCTGGGATGGCCGCGGGTCAGCCACTCGACCAGCACCCAGCCCATCGCCGCGGCGGCGGTGGCGACGAACGTGTTCATCGCCGCGAGCGCCGCGATGCCGTCGGCCGCGAGGTTGGAGCCGGCGTTGAAGCCGAACCAGCCGATCCACAGCATCGCGGCACCGACCATCGACAGGGTCAGGCTGTGCGGCGGCATGGCGTCCTTGCCGAAGCCCAGGCGCTTGCCGATGAGCAGGCAGAGGACGAGACCCGCGATGCCGGCGTTGATGTGCACCACGGTGCCGCCGGCGAAGTCGAGACCGCCCCAGCCCCAGATCAGGCCCGAACGGATCTCTTCGCCGGCCAGGGTCGCGGCGGCGACGCCGTCGGGGCCCGGCCAGTACCAGACCATGTGGGCGATCGGGAAATAGACGATCGTGACCCAGAGCGCGACGAACACCATCAGGCCCGAGAACTTCACGCGCTCGGCCACCGCACCGACGATCAGCGCCGGCGTGATGCAGGCAAAGGTCATCTGGAAGAGGATGTACACGAGCTCGGGCAGATAGAGCCCGTTCGAGAACGTCGCCGCGCCCTTGGTCGGGTCGAGGCCGGCGAAGTCGACATTGGCGAGGAACATCTTGCTGAAGCCGCCGACATAGGCGTTCAGGCTGCCGCCGTCGGTGAAGGTCATCGAGTAGCCGTAGACGACCCAGATGATCGCAACGAGGCAGAGGATCGAGGAGACCTGCATCAGGACCGAGAGCATGTTCTTGGCCCGCACCAGTCCGCCGTAGAACAGCGCGAGGCCCGGAATGGTCATCGCCAGCACCAGCACCGACGAGATCATCATCCAGGTCGTGCCGCCGCTGTCGAAGGCGGGCGCCGGGATGGGCGAGGCGGGCGCGTCCTGCCCAAAGGCGAGACCGGCGAACGCCAGGGCGGCCAACGCCCCCGCGCCGCACGCCCCGCCCAGACGATTCAGATTGGACATTCTTGGTTCCCCTTGGCTGTGTCCCAGAGACTGATGTGTGACCCGGCGCATCACAGCGCTTCGGTGTCGGTTTCGCCGGTGCGGATGCGCACCACATGGTCGAGCGGATAGACGAAGATCTTTCCGTCGCCGATCTGGCCGGTCTTGGCCTTCGAGACGATCGCCTCGATGACCGCGTCGACGATCTCGGACTTCACGGCGACCTCGAGCTTGAGCTTCGGCACGAAGCTGATCGCGTACTCGGCGCCGCGATAGATCTCGGTATGTCCCTTCTGGCGGCCATAGCCCTTGACCTCGGTGACGGTGAGGCCGAACACACCAAGCGCGGTGAGCGCTTCGCGCACCTCGTCCAGCTTGAACGGCTTGATAACGGCAGTGACGAGCTTCATGTGGCCCCCTTTGTGACCCGCTCCGGCCCCCTGCCGGGCGCGGCGCGAGAATGACAAGCGCTAGGGAATCAAGAACCGTGCCGGTTGGCTGCAGTGCAGTAAGTCATTGATTGTTCGTATTTTTTCAGAATGCCACCGGCAATGACCGAGCCATCGCCCTGCCTTCGTGCACGTTCTGAAGGCAGTATTCCGAATTTGCCTATTATTAGGGCAGTCGGTCGCGGGGGCTGGACGAACGCCCTCGGGAAGCGCACATGCCGTTCATGACGGCGCCCGCACTGCGCACCGATGTCCTGGTCTCCGGCGGCGGCTTCGCGGGCCTCTCCCTGGCGCTTGCGCTGGGCGGCGCCGGGTTCGAGGTGACGGTGGTCGAGCCGGGTCCGGCAGGCGGCGGCGGCAAGGCCGGCTTCGACGGCCGCGTCTCGTCCTTCGCGCCCGATGTGCGGCGGATGCTGGAACGCCTCGGCGTCTGGCAGCGCCTCCCCGA
>JAEUMK010000076.1 GCA_016792565.1 Alphaproteobacteria bacterium | reverse complement strand
ATGAGCGCGACCTTGCCGGTCAGATCGAACAGGTTCTCGGGCATCGGCGTCTCCCCACGCGGTGTTTGTGATGGCCTCAAGGGCGGCCGGGACACTGCCGCCCCGCCGATGCCTTGTCAAAATGACGCGGGGGGAAGGGCGGGGGGAATCCTATTCCTTCAGCGCCGCGTCGATCGCGGCGACAAGCTCCGGCGCGTCCGGTTCGGTGCGCGATCCGAACACGCCCTTCAGCGTCCCGTCCTTGCCGATCAGGAACTTGTGGAAGTTCCACCGCGGCAGACCCGCCTCGCCGGTGGTCTCCGCCAGCCAGAGATAGAAGGGATGCGCGCCGGGGCCGGTTACCTGGTTCTTGGCGGTCAGGGGGAAGCTGACGCCGTAGCGCAGCTCGCAGAATGCCTTGACCTCGCCTTCGCTGCCCGGCTCCTGCGCCCCGAAATCGTTGGACGGCACGCCCAGCACGACAAGGCCGTCGCCCTGGCGCGCCTCCCACAGCGCCTGCAACCCCTTGTATTGCGGGGTGAGGCCGCAGGCCGAGGCGGTGTTGACCACCAGCACCGCCTTGCCGGCGAATTCGCCGAGCGTCAGGGGCTTGCCCTCGATCGAGGTGAAGCTGAAATCGTGTGCGCTGGTCATGGTGTTCTCCGGAGGTCGCGTTCATCCTTGACCTTAGGTCACGGGCGGCCGTTCACCAAGGTTAACGCTCCATAAACCATCGCGGCGACACTCTGACCCCGATGACGGCTGCCCGGAGCGGGCGGCCGGCGCCGTGTTTCGGGGACAGAATGTCGAACCTCACGGATGCGCTGGTGACGCTGGGCTGCGCCGCGGCCGGCGCCGGAGCCGCGCTCGCGACGCTGAATATGGGCGGGACGCCGACGATCGCCGGCGTTCTGGGCCTCGCCGTCTTCGGCGTCGGCTCGCAGCTTCAGAATGTCGGCGTGCGCCGCCGCGACCGGCTGGCGCTGCAGAAGAACCTCCACGCCCTCAGGCGCGCCGATCTCATCCTCTCCGACCAGATCTCGCAGTCCGACGAGCGCGTCGGCGAGCGGCTGGCGAAGGCCGAGGCCGATCATGCCGCTAGGGAAGGCAAGCTCGCCGCCGAGCTGAAGCTGCTCGAAACCCTGGTGCGCCAGTTCGCCGAATCGATGGTCCGCCGCGTCCAGTCGGTCGAGACCGCGCTCGCCGAGACCGCCGGCCAGACCCGCCGCCTGCACGACCGCCTCCGGGCCGGCGTGGCCGCGCCGGCCGCCGCCGCGCCGCTGCCCGATCGCGATGCCGCCGACGCGGCGCGGCTCTTCGACCTCATCCAGCGCTCGCTGATCGAGAACCGCGTCGACCTGCACGTCCAGCCGGTGGTCAGCCTGCCGCAGCGCAAGCTGCGCTACTACGAGGCGCTGACCAGGCTGCGCACGCCCGACGGCGCGCTCATCATGCCGGCGCAATATCTCCAGGTGGCCGAGGCGCACGGCCTGATGTCGACCGTCGACAACCTGTTGCTTTTCCGCTGCGTCCAGTTCATCCGCCGCCTGACCTCCCGGCAGCGCGACGTCGGCGTCTTCTGCAACATCTCGGTCCATTCGCTGACCGACGCCGCGTTCTTCCCTCAATTCGTCGACTTCATGCGCGCCCATCGCGATCTCAGCGCGCAGATCGTCTTCGAACTGCCGCAGGCGGCCTTCGCGGCGATGGGGCCGGCCGAGGAGGAAAGCCTGAAGGCGCTCGCCGATCTCGGCTTCGCGTTCTCGATGGACCGCGTGACCTCGCTCGATCTCGACTTCGAGGCGCTGCGCCGGCGCGGCGTGCGCTTCGTGAAGGTCTCGCCGGCTCTGCTGCTCGATCCCGCTTCGCAGCGCGGCCTCGGCGTACGCCTGGAGGACCTGCATGCGATGCTCGCCCGCAACGGCGTCGCGCTGGTCGGCGAGAAGATCGAAAGCGAACGCCAGGTCGTCGACCTGCTCGATTTCTCGATCGACTACGGCCAGGGCTATCTCTTCGGCGAGCCGAGGCCGCTGAAGGACGACGAGCCCGTCCAGTCCCGCGCCGAGGAACGCCCGGCCGCGGCGCAGGCGGCGCCGGCCCAGACGGCCGGCATGACCGCGCTGTTCCAGGCCCGCACCCAGCGCCGCGCGGCCGGCTAGACGCCGTCGCCAAGGCTTGGCTTGACGCGCCCGCCTGCGCCGTGCGAGCCGCTGATGCATCATGACGACGATCACCGAGATCGCCTCCCTGGGCGATATCGCCGCCGGCTACGACGCCATCCTCTGCGACGTGTGGGGCGTGGTGCATGACGGCAGGTCCGCCTTTCCGGCCGCCGCCGCCGCGCTCGCCCGCTTCCGCGCCGAACGCGGCCCGGTGCTGCTGCTCTCCAATGCGCCGCGGCCGGGCGAGTCGGTGATCGAGATGCTCGACCAGATGGCAGTCCCGCGCGACGCCTATGACGGGGTCCTGACCTCGGGCGATGCCGCCCGCGCCGAGATGGCGCGCCGGGGCGCGGCGCCGTTCCTTCATGTCGGCCCGCCGCGCGACCGCGTGGTCTGGGCGGGCCTGCCGGCCGTCGAGACGAAGCTGGACGAAGCGGCGGTTCTGCTCTGCACCGGCTTCGCCGACGACGAGCGCGAAGGGCCTGACGACTACCGCGACCTGCTCGCCGCCGCCCGGACGCGCGAGCTGCCGATGCTCTGCGCCAACCCCGATATCAAGGTCCATCGCGGTGCGCGGCTCATCTGGTGCGCCGGGGCGCTCGCCGCCGCCTACGAGGCGATCGGCGGCCAGGTCACCTATTTCGGCAAGCCCCACCCGCCGATCTACGCCCAGGCGCTCGCCCGGCTCGGCGCGCTGGCCGGGCGGCCGCTGGATGCGACGCGCGTCCTCGCCGTTGGCGACGGCATGCACACCGACATCCTGGGCGCCAACCGCACCGGAATTGACGCGCTGCTGATCTCGTCGGGCATCCACGCCGAGCGCTTCGGCCCCGCCCCCGATGCCCCGGAGGCCCGTCGTGTCGCGGCGGAACTCGACGGCGAGGATCTGTTCGCGGTCGCCTTCCAGCCCCGTTTGAAGTGGTGAGAGGCTTTCGATAGGGTCCGCCGCCTTATCGACACCCACCACCGGAGATGCGCGTGACCGTCTACGCGGAAGACATCGAGATCGGCCAGTCGGCCAGCTATGCCCGCACCGTGACCGAGAAGGACATCGCCCTGTTCGGCGAAGCGACCGGCGACATGAATCCCGTCCATTTCGACGAGGCCTATGCCGCGACGACGCCGTTCAAGACGCGCATCGCCCACGGCATGCTCACCGCCGGCTATTTTTCCGCCGTGCTCGGCACGAAGCTGCCCGGCGCCGGCTCGATCTATGCCTCGCAGACCCTCGCCTTCAAGGCGCCTGTCAGGATCGGCGACGAGGTCGTGGCGACCTGCACGGTCATCGCCAAGGACCGCCGCCGGGTGACGCTCTCCTGCATCGCCACGGTCGGCGAGACCGTGGTCGCCGAGGGCGAGGCGGTGCTGCTCGCCCCGGCCCGACCCAAGGCCTGAGCCGTTGATCGTCGCGCGCCACTGCAACGCCCTGTCCGAAGCGGCGCGCGGCGGAGTCGTCGCCATCGGCAACTTCGACGGCGTGCATCGCGGCCACCAGGCGCTGATCGCGGCGGGCCAGGCCCGGGCGCGGGCCATCGGCGCACCCTTCGGCGTCCTCGCTTTCGAGCCGCACCCGCAGGATTTCTTCCGCCGCCGCACCGAAAAGTTCCGCCTGACCCCCTTCCGCCCCAAGGCCGGCGCATTGAAGGCGCTGGGCGTCGACGCGCTCTATGCGCTGCCCTTCAACGCCGCCATTGCGGCGATGACGGCAGACGCCTTCATCGCGGAGATCCTGGTGCGGCGGCTCGCCGTGCGGCATGTGCTGATCGGCGCGGATTTCCAGTTCGGCAAGGACCGCGCCGGCACCGCCGCGACGCTGGAGGCTGCCGGCGCGCGGCACGGTTTCGGCGTCACGATCTTCGCGCCGGTGGCGGCGCACGGCGAGGCCAAGATCTCGTCCACCGACATCCGCACCGCGCTCAAGGAAGGCCGCCCGTCCGAGGCGGCGCGCCTGCTCGGCCATTGGTGGACGGTCTCCGGCCATGTCCATCACGGCGACAAGCGCGGGCGGACCATCGGCTTTCCCACCGCCAACGTCTCGCTCAAGGGCTATCTGGAGCCGGCGCTCGGCGTCTATGCAGTGCGGGTGACGACGGGCGGGGCGGTCCATGAGGGCGTCGCCAATTTCGGCCGCCGCCCGACCTTCGACAAGCAGGACACGCTGCTGGAGGTGCATCTCTTCGACTTCGCGGGCGACCTCTACGGCCGCCAGGTCGATGTCGCCTTCGTCGGCTATATTCGCCCCGAGCGCCGCTTCGACGGTCTGGAAAGCCTGAAGGCCCAGATCCAGGCGGACGGGGACGAGGCCCGCCGCATCCTCGCCGCCACCGCCGGCGTGCCGCCGCTTTGACTCCACGGAATCCGGCCTGATACAAGCCGCCCATGGACCGCTTCGGCTGCCTCGCGCTGCGAATTACCGGCCCGGCCGCGCTCTGACGCCGGCCGGGGAGAACCCGCACGCCCTTATCGCCAGCCCTTCAAGGACAGACCCCAGATCAGGGTCGCACGCCGCACATGACCGACAGCCCGAAGCCCGAAAAGAAGCAAAATCCCTACAAGGACACCGTCTTCCTGCCCAGGACCGCCTTTCCGATGAAGGCGGGCCTGCCCAAGTCCGAGCCCGAATGGCTCGCCCGCTGGAAGGCGACCGATCTCTATGCCCGCCAGCGCGCGGCGGCGAAGGACCGCCCGCTGTTCGTCCAGCATGACGGCCCGCCCTACGCCAACGGCAACATCCACCTCGGCACCGCCTTCAACAAGATCCTCAAGGACTTCGTCTCGCGCTCGCAGAACATGCTGGGCCGAAACGCGCCCTACGTGCACGGCTGGGACTGCCACGGCCTGCCGATCGAGTGGAAGGTCGAGGAGCAGTACCGCGCCAAGGGCAAGAACAAGGACGACATCCCGGTCTCCGAGTTCCGCGCCGAATGCCGCGCCTTCGCCAGCCACTGGCTGGATGTGCAGCGCGGCGAGTTCCGCCGCCTCGGCGGCACCGGCGACTGGGACCATCCCTATACGACGATGGACTACCGCGCCGAGGCGCGCATCGTCGGCGAGTTGCTGGCCTTCGCCCGCCACGGCCTGCTCTATCGCGGCTCCAAGCCGGTGATGTGGTCGCCGGTCGAACGCACGGCGCTGGCCGAGGCCGAGATCGAATACCACGACAAGAACTCGCCCCAGATCTGGGTGAAGTTCGAGGT
>JAEUMK010000072.1 GCA_016792565.1 Alphaproteobacteria bacterium | reverse complement strand
CGACCAACGATTTGGTGCACCAGCTCGACCGCGGACCAACGGATTGTTCGCAATGTCTGGAGGAAGCTGCTTTAGGATCTCCCGCGGCACCGTATGATGCCGCGCCATCTGCGCTCCGGCCCTTCCGACGCCGATGACCTTAGCGAACGGCAGCATCATCGCCAACTCGAACGCGGCAGCGGCCCAGTCGCCCTCTTCCACGGCCTGGCCGAATGACCTGATGGGGTCGATCAGGATGGCGTCGCTGGCGCCGTAGTACGCCAGAACGAGCGAGTGGGCGGTCCCGTATACTGGAACCGCCCCAGATTCCCCGAACCCGGCCGCCCGTACGCGTCGTAGGTGGTGGTCGCCAGCGGCGCCCTAAGGCCGCGGGGGCGGTACGGCCAATGGCGGCCCTTCAGCCGTTTCGAGGACGGCTCTGGCGGCGCGGTGGCTGGCGCTGGTGTCGCCGGGGCCGAGTTTCTGTACCGCTTCGGCGAGCGCCGTCTTCTGGGCTTCGATGGCGGCGGGGTCGGTCAGGAGCGGCGTCAGCGCCGCCGCCAGCGCCTGCGGCGTCGCGGCGTCCTGAACAAATTCGGGGATCGCCCGGCGGCCCAGCACCAGATTGGCGATGGTGATGTGCGCGACCTTCACCAGCCGCGTCCAGATCGCCGCCGTCAGCCAGCCGACCTTGTAGGCGACGACCATCGGCACGCCCGCCACCGCCAGTTCCGTCGTCACCGTGCCGGACGCGGCGAGCGCCGCGTCGGCGGCGTCGAAGGCGGCGTAGCGGTCGGCCTCCGTCGTCAGCAGATCGACGGGCACGGGGAAACCGGCGAGGCCGGCGCGGACCAGCGGCTCGACCAGCGGCACGGTCGGCAGGACGACGCGCAGCCCCGGCACGGCGGGCGCGAGCGCCGCGATCGCTTCCCGGAACACCGGCAGGAGATGGGTCACCTCGACCCGGCGGCTGCCCGGCAGGAGGCAGAGCAGCTTCGCGTCCGGGGCGATGCCGAGCCGCGCCCGCAGCGCCGCGCCGCCGGTCATGCGCGCCGCCCGCTCCACCGCCGGGTGGCCGACGAAGGTCGCGGGCAGGCCGTAGGTCTCGTAGACGGGCGGCTCGAACGGCAGCAGGCAGAGCACGCGGTCGAGGAAGTCCTTCATCTTCGCGGCCCGGCCGGGACGCGAGGCCCAGACCTGCGGCGAGACGTATTTGACGATCTTCAGGGCCGGGTCGCGCGCCCGGATGCGCCGGGCGACGCGGTGATTGAAGTCGCCGCTGTCGATGAGGACGACGACATCGGGCCTCGTGCGGACGGCGAAATCGGCCACCTGATCCATGCGGCGGAACAGCAGGCGGGCCTTGGGCAGCACCTCGCGGATGCCCATGACGGCGATCTCGGCGATGTCGAAGAAGCTGACGAGGCCTTGCGCGCGCATCGCCGGGCCGCCGACCCCGATGAGGCGGACGCCCGGCCGCAGCGCGCGCAGCTCGGCCATCAGCGCGCCGCCCAGCGCGTCGCCGGAGGGCTCGCCCGCGCAGAGCATGATGGTGAGCGGCCGGGGCGCGGTCATGCCGCCACTCCTGCGGGATCGAGCCCGACGAGGAACAGCCCCGCCGCCTCGGCCGCCGCCAGCGTTTCGGCGCGGCGCACCAGCATCGCCCCGCCCGCCTCGATGACGACGCCGTCGAGCCGCGCGGCGGCGGCGGCGGCGATGGTCTCGGGTCCGATGACGGGCAGGTCGAGCCGCCGGTCCTGATGCGCCTTGGCGAACTTGGCGAGCACCCCGCCCCGCCCCGGCAGCGCCGCCACGCGGCCGAGCAGCCCGTCGGTGTGGTCGCGGTCCTCCACGGCGACGATCGCGCCGTCGCGGGCGACCGCGCCCTGCCCCCGGTCGGTCGCCCCGACTTCAAGCGCGGCGGCGGCGGCGAGGCGGATGTCGGCCCAGGCGCGCTCGTCCGGCGCGCGGGCCGAGAGCGTGCCCGCCTCGACCAGGAGATCGGGCCAGATCTCGGCCGGACCGACCACGGCGATGCCGTCACGCTCGAAGAGGCGCGAAATCGCCCGGTGCAGCCTGTCGTCGTGACGCCAGGCCCCGGCCAGCAGCGAGAGGAGCCCGGTGAAGCCGCGCCAGTCGAGGCTGAGATCGCGCAGGCGCGGCCGCATGACCTTGCCGACGAACATCAGCCGATCACAGCCGGCCGCCTTCAGCCGCCGGATCGCCTCGCCCAGGCGGCCGAGCGGCAGGGTGACGCCGGGATGGGCGTCGAGCGCGGGCGCGGCCAGGCCCTTGAGGCGCAGGACGAAACAGGGACGGCGCTCGGCGGCGCAGCGTTCGGCGAGATCGACCGGCAGATCGCCGGCACCGGCGATGATGCCGAGGGTGCCCGTCATGGGGACCGCTCAGGCTTCCCGGTGCGGCATGCAGAGGGCGCGATTGCCGCCCGTCCGGATGAATTCGACGATCTCCATCGCCTCGGGGCACTTCGCGAAGGTCTCGGCGACGTCGTCGAGGCGCTCCTGGAAGGTGCCCTCCTCGGCGAAGAGAAGGCGGTAGGCGTTGCGCACGTCGTGGATCGTCTCGCGCGAGAAGCCGCGCCGCTTCAGGCCGACGAGGTTCAGCCCGCCGAGATAGGCGCGGTTGCCCAGCGCCGAGCCGAAGGGGATGAGGTCGCCCTCCAGCCCTGCCATACCGCCCAGCATGGCGTTGCGGCCGATGCGCGAATTCTGGTGCACCGCCGCGCCGCCGCCGATCCAGGCGCTGTCGCCGATGTGGACATGGCCGCCGATCATCACGTTGTTGGCCATGATGACGCCGTCGCCCAGCATGCAATCGTGCGCGATATGGGCGTGGGTCATGATGAAGCAGCCGTCGCCGATGCGGGTCTCGCCGCGCGCGTTCGGCATGCCGCGGTTGATGGTGACGAACTCGCGGATGACGTTGCGCGCGCCGATGACGAGCGCCGTCTCCTCGCCCTTGTAGCCGACGCTCTGCGGCGGGCCGCCGAGCACGGCGAAGGGGTGCACGACGGTGTCGGCGCCGATCGTCGTGTTGCGGGCGACGACGGCGTGGGGGCCGATCTTCACGCCGTCGTGCAGCACGACATTGGGTCCGATGGTGGCGAACTGCTCGACCTCGACGTTCGCGCCGAGGACGGCCGAGGGATCGATGATGGCGGTGGGGTGGATATCACTCATCTGACACCGGCGGGGACTTCGCGTTCGCGTCCATGATCATCGCGCTGAACTCGGCTTCGGCGCATAGCCGGTCGCCGACCCGGGCCTCGCCCTGGAAGCGCCAGACGGGACCGCGCCGGCGGATCGCCTTGACCGGCAGCATCACGGTGTCGCCCGGCACGACCGGCACGCGGAAGCGCGCCTTGTCGATGGTCATGAAGTAGACGACCTTGCCGTCGGTGGTGATGTCGAGGCTGTGGACGACCATCGCGCCGGCGGTCTGGGCCATCGCCTCGATCAGCAGCACGCCGGGCATGACCGGCATGCCGGGAAAATGTCCCGCGAACTGCGGTTCGTTGAAGGTGACGTTCTTGATGCCCGTCGCGCTGACGCTGGGCACGATGTCGATCACCCGGTCGATCATCAGGAAGGGCGGACGATGCGGCAGCAACTCCATGATGCGCCGAATGTCCGCGCTCGCCAGTGCCGTGGTTCCGGACGACTCAGTCATCGCGCTGCTTCTTTCCCTTCGCCAGACGCCTCACCGCCGCGACCTCGCGCCGCCACTCGGCGATCGGCTGGGCCGGCCGGCCACCATAGTCCGCGCCGCCGGGCAAGTCTTTGGTGACGCCCGACGTCGCCGCGATCCTGGCGCCCGGCCCGATGGTACGATGATCGGCGATCCCGACCTGCCCGCCGAGTATGGCGCCGTCGCCGATGGTGACGGAGCCGGCCATGCCGACCTGCGCCGCCAGGATGACGTAGCGGCCGATGCGGCAGTTGTGGGCGACGTGCACCATGTTGTCGAGCTTGGCGCCTTCGCCGATCACCGTGTCGCCGAGCGCGCCGCGGTCGATGCAGGAATTGGCGCCGATCTCGGCGTCGTCCTGGACGATCACCCGACCGAGCTGCGGCACCTTGTGGAGCCCCGAGCGGCCGGGAACGAAGCCGAAGCCGTCGGTGCCGATGCGCACGCCGGAGAGAATCGTCACCCGGTCGCCGACCAGCGCATAGGCGACGCAGGCATGCGGCCCGACATAGCCGTTGCGCCCGATGCATACGCCGCGCCCGATGACGGCATAGGCGGCGAGGTGCGTGCCCGCGCCGATCCGCGCGCCCGGGCCGACGACGACCCCCGGCTCGCGCGTGACTCCCGGCTCGAGCACCGCCGTGGGGTCGATGAGCGTGTCGCCGCGCGGACCGATGTCGCGCCCGGCGTCGGGGAAGAACAGAGCGCCGGCCTGGGCGAACGCCGCTGCAGGCTCGGGATGTATGAGGGCGGTGATGCCGGGCGGCACCGCCGCCGCGACATCGGACGTCACGATGACCGCGGCCACCGGGGCGCCAGCCAGGCGCCGGGCATGGGCGTCGGTCAGGGCGTAGCAGAGAGAGGCCGGACCGGGCTCGTCAACGGACGAGACATCCTGGATCAGGAACGAGGCATCGGCGCCGTCGAAGATCGTGGCGCCGATCGCCTTGGCGAGATCTCCGAGGGCCAGAGGCCCCCGGCTGTCATAGAAGCGCGGATCGGTCATGGACGTCCGCGCATGCCGTTATTGAGCCGGAGCCTCGCCGCCGGCCTGGGGCGCGGTCGGGGTAACGGTGACCGTCGGCAGGATCTGGTCGAGACGCTGGATGACGGCGGCCGTCACGTCGATGTCGACCGAACCCAGAACCACGGCGCCGCGGTCGAGCATGATGGTGCCGTTGCGCTCCTGGAAGACCGTGTTGATGATCGGGCCGAGGGCCTTTTCAATCTCCGAGCGGGCGACGTTGATGCCGTTCTGGATGGCGGCCTGCTCTTCCTGCATCTTCTTCTGCAGGGCCTCGCCGCGATCGCGCAGTTCCTTTTCCTTCTTCTGCGCCGCCTCGGGCGAGAGCACGCCGGCCTGCTCCTGCAGGGCCTGGGCCTCGGCGCGGAGCTTCTTCTCCTCCTCGCCGAACTTGGCTTCCATCGCCTTGCCGAACTCGTCGATCTGGCGAATGAGCTCCTTGCCGGCGGTGGAAGTGCGCAGGATCGCACCGCGATCCACGACGAGAATGACCGGAACGCCGCCAGGCGCACCGGCCGCGACGGTGCCGGGCGCCGGCTGGGGCTGCTGCGCCGTGGTGCGGGTGCCGGCGATAAGGATGGCGACGAAGAGCAGCGCGACGGCCGCGCCTGCCCCGATGCCGATCAGGGTACGATTGTTCATGTGATGCGCCTTAGAATTGCGTGCCTGCACTGAAGCGGAACGCCTCGGTTCTATCATAGTCTTCTTTTGCGAAGACGTGCGAAAAATCAAGCCGGACGCGGCCGAACGGCGAGTCCCAGAAGACGCTGACGCCCGCCGATGCGCGCAACGAGAGCTCGTCGCGGATGCAGCTTTCGGTCGTCACTTCCGTCGTGTCGGTTCCGGTGGTGGACGACGAGACGACGGTCGTGCAACCGCCCGCCCCGTCGACCAGACCGACCGTACCGAAATCGACAAAGAGGCTGGTGTCGATGCCGAGATCTTCCGGCAGGTAGTTCGGCACCGTCAGTTCGACCGTGCCGATGGCGTAGACCTCGGCGCCGATCGCGTCATCAAATTCCGTCGTGCTGGTGACGACGTTGTTGACCTCGACGGTGGTCGTGCTGAGCTCGCGCGGCCCGACGCCCGCCGTCTCGAAGCCGCGGAACGTCGAGCCGCCCTTGAAGAAGCGGTCGTTGAGCCGCAGCGGCACTGTATCGTCCCAGGAGGCGATGTAGCCTGCGCTGGCGCCAACCGAGAGAACGAACTCGTCCGACCATAGGCGCTGGTACCAAGTCGCATCGGCCTCCGTGCGATAATACTTCACGTCGCCGCCCAGACCCGCCAAATCGGCGGAGAACGAGATGAGGAAGCCCTCTTTCGGCGCGATCGGATCGTCGCGATTGTCGAACACGTAGTCGAAACCGACGACCGAGGTGAGGAACGTTCCTTCAAGATCCTTCACGAAGTCGGAAGCGTCGCTGAACGCCGTGATCTCGTCGCTGCGCAGCGTGTAGCGCAGGCCTAGACGCGAGAATTCCGAAAGCGGGAAGCCGAGGCGCAGACCGCCGCCGGTCGTCGTCGCCTCATAGGACGATTCGTCGTAGGTCGACGTAATGTTGTAGATGTCGAAGCCGGCCGCGAGATTGCGATCCAGGAAGTACGGCTCGGTGAAGCGGAAGTCGAACTGCTTGCGCAGGCTCGACAGGCTGGCGCGCAGGCGCAGGAACTGGCCGCGGCCCAGAAGGTTGCGCTCGGCGATCGAGATGTCGCCGACGACGCCTTCCTGGCTTGAATAGCCGATGCCGAACTGTAGTTCGCCGGTGGTGGTTTCGGCGACGGCGACGTTCAACACCGTCTTGTCGGGGGCAGAGCCCCTCTCTTCAGTTATCGCGACGTCCTTGAAGTAGCCAAGCCCACGGACGCGCGTCTTCGAGCGATCTACCAGAACCTTGTTGTAGGCGTCGCCCTCAGCCAGGCGGAACTCGCGGCGGATCACCTTGTCGAGCGTGCGGGTGTTGCCGAGGATGTTGATCCGTTCGACATAGACGCGCGGACCCTGATTGATCGTGAAGACCACGTTGATCAGCCTGCCCTGCGTGTCACGCCGCACCCGCGGCTTGATCTCCGCAAAGGCGTAGCCGCGCGAACCCGCATAGTAGGTGAGCGCCTCGACCGACTTCTCGATCAGCTCGGCGTTGTAGGTGTCGCCGCCCTCGAACTTGATGAGCGGCATCATCTCGTTGACGTCGAGTTCGGCGACGTCGGATTCGATGGTCACTTCGCCGAAATTGTACTGCTCGCCTTCCTCGATCGTGAAGGTGATGTAGAAGCCGGACTTGTCGCGCGCCAACTCGGCGATCGCGGAGATAACCCGAAAATCGGCGTAGCCGTTGCGCAGGTAGAAGCGGCGCAGCTGCTCGCGGTCGAAGGTGACCCGATCGGGATCGTAGTTGTCCTGGCTGGCGAAGAATTTCCACCATTCGGATTCGGTCGTGACGATCTCGCCGCGCAGCTCGCGCTCGGAGAACACGACGTTGCCGATAAACGAGATATCGAGAATGCCGGTCGAGGGGCCTTCGTCGATCTCGTAGACGAGGTCGACGCGGTTCTGCGGCAGTTCGATGATCTTGGGATCGATGGTCGCCGCGAAGCGGCCCGAGCGGCGATAGAGCTCGAGCATGCGCTGCACGTCGGACTGGACCTTGGCGCGCGTTAGGATCTGACGGGGCTGAAGCTGCGCCTCCTTGCCGAGTTCCTTCTCGTCGAGACGGTCGTTGCCCTCGTAGTTCACGCTGTTGATGACGGGGTTCTCGATGACGTCGATCTGCACGACGCCGCCGCTCTCGCGGATCGTGACATCGGCGAACAGGCCCGTGCCGACGAGGCGCTTCAGCGCGAGATCGCCATCGCCTTCCGAGTAGCGCTGACCCTCGGTGAAGGGCAGGTACTGCCGGATGGTCGCTTCCTCGATGCGGCGCGTGCCGCTGACGACGATGCGGGTGATGACGTTGCCGGTCGCCGCCGGGCGGGCGGTCTCGATGGCCGACGGCTCCACGCCGCCGCCCGGCGCCTGGGCCAGAGCAAGCTGACTGACCGATGCCATCAGGACGCCGGCCGCCGCCGGACCCGCCAGGGCGAAAAATGTGCGCTTCATGTCTTACCGATACCGCTCGAAATTTCGAACTCTGCCGTCCGCACGCAGCCGCACAGTCCGCCCTAAGACCAGAAGATGCGCATGAGGTCGTTCCATGTCGCGAATAGCATGAGGCTGAGCACAAGCGCCAGACCTATGCGGAGCGCAACTTCCTGGGCGCCCTCGCCCATGGGGCGCCGCCGCACCGCCTCGATCCCGTAGAACAGAAGGTGACCGCCATCCAGCATCGGGATCGGGAAGAGGTTCAGCAGCCCGATCGAGATCGACAGATAGGCCATCAGATTGATGAGGGCGACGGCGCCCAGCGTCGCCCATTCGCCCGAGGCCTTGGCAATGCCGATCGGTCCGGAGAGTTGGCTGGTGTCCTCGCGGCCGACAATCAGGCCGCCGATGAAGGCAAAGGTCCGCTCAATGACGAAGCCAACCTCCTTGACGCCCAGTGTGATGGCGCTCACAGGGTCGAGATACTCCATTTCGACAGCTGCCCCCTCGGAGCGGCCGATGCCGATCTGGTAGACCGTCACCTTGTTGCCGAAGGGGTCGGTATTCTCCACCCGCTGGGGGCGGACCGAGATCTCGATGAGGCGGCCGTCGCGGCGGATCACGAGGACGACCGGCTCGCCGTCGGAGGCGAGCGCCGCACGCCGCAGGTCGCCGAAATCGGTGAGCGGTTCGCCGTTGACGCTGACGATCTCGTCGCCGACGAGGATGCCGGCCTCGGCGGCGGCGCTGCCCTCAATGACGATGTCGGCGACCGCCTGCATTCGCGGGATGCCGTTGATGCTGTAGAGCGCGGCGAACACCGCGACGGCGAACACGAAGTTCGCCAGCGGTCCCGCCACGACGATCAGCGCCTTCTGCCAGAGCGGCTTGAAGTGGAAACAGCGCGCCGCGTCGGGGTCGCTGGCAATCCGGGCGAGGCGTTCGTCGTCAGGCAGCGAGGTCGCATCCTCGTCGCCCCAGAACTTCACGTAGCCGCCCAGCGGCAGCCAGCCGATCTTCCAGACAGTGCCCTTGCGGTCCGTCCAGGAGGTCAGCGACCTGCCGAAGCCGATCGAGAAGGTTTCGATCCTGGTGCCGAACAGCCGGCCGACCCAGAAATGTCCGGATTCGTGGATGAAGACCACGACGGTCAGCACAAGGAGGAACGGCAGGACATAGCCGAGGCCGCCGCCGATGAAACCCGTGATCGCGTCCATCCGAATTCCCTTTACGCCGCCCTGACCAGGCTTTCGCTCGCCGCCGCACGCGCCGCCGCGTCGAGCATATCGAGTTCGGCGAGCGAGGCGGGCTTCAGCCAGCCGCGCCGTGCCCCCTCGTTCAGGGCCGCCTCGACCACCGGGGCAATGCCGCCGAAGCCTATCCGGCCCCGGATGAAGGCGTCCACAGCCACCTCGTTGGCGGCGTTGAGGACAGCCGGGGCCGCCTCGCCTTCCTGGAGCGCCAGTTGGGCGAGAGCAAGGCAGGGGAACTTGTCCGTGTCCGGGGCCTCGAAAGTCAGCCGCCCGATCGCGGCCAGATCGAGCCGCGGGCTGTCGGTGGCGAGCCGGTCGGGCCAGGCGAGCGCATGGGCAATCGGAACCCGCATGTCGGGCGAGCCCAGATGCGCCAGCACGCTGCCGTCGGAGTAGGAGACAAGGCTGTGAACGATGGACTGGGGATGAACGAGCACCTCCAGCCGTTTCGGCTCCACCGCGAACAGATAATGCGCTTCGATCAGCTCGAGACCCTTGTTCATCAGTGTTGCAGAGTCGATGGAAATCTTGATGCCCATATCCCACGTCGGATGACGCTTGGCCTGTTCGGGCGTCGCCGCCGCGATGGCTTCGGCCGTCCAGGTGCGGAACGGCCCGCCAGAGGCCGTGACCTGGATCCGCTCGATGGCCCCGGGGCGCTCGAAATCGAAGACCTGGAAGATCGCGTTGTGCTCGCTGTCGACCGGCATGAGGGTCGCGCCGGCCCGCTTCACCTCGGTCATGAAGAGCGGGCCTGCGCAGACCAGGCACTCCTTGTTGGCGAGCGCCACCACCCCGCCCTGGCGGACGGCGGAAAGCGTGGGCGTCAGGCCGGCCGCGCCGACGATGGCGGCCATGGTCCAGTCTGCCGGCCGCGATGCCGCCTCGACGATGGCGGCCGCGCCGCCGGCCGCCTCGATGCCGGTTCCGGCCAGCAGCGCGCGCAACTCGGGCAGAGCCGCCTCGTCCTCGACCACCGCGATCCGCGCCTTCAAGGCGATCGCCTGAGCGGCGAGCAGGGCCGCATTCACCCGCGCGGTCAGAGCCTCGACCGCGAACGCGAACTGGCCCGTGCGCCGGACCTGCTCCAGCACGTCCAGAGTCGAGCGCCCGACCGAGCCGGTCGAGCCCAGGACGGAGATGCGGCGCAGTTCAGCCACCAAGCACTCCTCCGGCAGGTATCCAGGGCGCGAGCATCCTCACCAGAGCATAGAGGATGGTCGCCGCCAGAAGGCTGTCCATGCGATCGAGAAATCCACCGTGGCCGGGGATCACGTCACCGGCGTCCTTTGTCTGAAATCGGCGCTTCACGGCCGATTCCAGAACGTCGCCGGCCTGGCCCACCAGCGAAATCGCCGTCATGACGGCGACCATGGGCCAGGTGATCGCCCAGCCGGCGACCGCGGCAAAGATGGCGCCAATGCCGATCGCCCCGATGACGCCGCCGAAGAAGCCGGACCAAGTCTTCTTCGGCGAGATGCGGGGCGCCAGCAGCGGCCCCTTGAAGACGCGGCCGGCGATCATCGCCCAGGAATCCGTCGCCCAGACCACGAAGAGGAACCAGAGCGTCGGCAGCCAGCCTTCGGGCGATGACCGCAGCCAGACCAGGGCGATCGCGGGGACCCCCAGATAGAGTGGCAACGCAAAGGCCCAGCGGCGATGACGCCCGCTCGCCTGCGCATGCGCAAACATCACGAAGGCCCCTGCCCCGGCCGCAGCGAACGCCCACTCGTAGCGCCCCAGCGTCGCAAGCACGACAGCGGCGGCCACGGTCAGCGCCGCGACAACGACGCCCGCCCAGGAGAAGGGCTGCTGCGTCATGCGCTCCCATTCGATCGCCATGATCGCGCAGGCGAGCGCTACCCACGCCGAGAAGTACCAGCCTCCCGCCCTGACAACGAGCAGCGCGAAACCGAAGAGGACCAGAGCCGAAGCCAGCCGGATGCCGAAATCGCCGCCAAGCGGCCCCCAGATCGAGCGGCGCGACGGCGCCTGTCCGGCTTCTCCGGTCATGCGCCGTCGCCTGCGCCATAGCGGCGCTCGCGCCGGTTGAACTCCTCGATCGCCCCGATCAACGCCTTGCGGTCGAACTCCGGCCACAGCGTGTCGGTGAAGACGAACTCGGCATAGGCCGACTGCCAGATGAGGAAGTTGGAAAGCCGCTGTTCGCCGCTGGTACGGACGATCAGATCGGGATCTGGCACGCCTGCGGTGTGGAGGAACTGCGAGATGGTCTCGCGGCCGATCGCCTCCGGCTCCAGCGTTCCGGCCTTCGCCTCGCGCGCGATGGCACGCACCGCATCGACAATCTCGTCCTGACCGCCATAGTTGAAGGCGATCGTCAGGTTGAGGCCCGTGTTTCCCTCGGTCGTCGCGCGGGCGTCGTCCAGCATCGCCAGGATGTCAGGCGACACGCGGTCGCGGCCGCCGATGAACCGCAGTCGAACGTTCTTGGCATGCATTTCCGCCAGATCCTCGCGGATGAAGCGGCGCAGCAGGCCCATAATGTCGGAGACTTCGTGCGGGTCGCGCCGCCAGTTCTCGGACGAGAAGCTGTAGAGCGTCAGATAGGCGATTCCGATGTCGTGCGCGGCGGCGACGACCTTGCGGACCGCCCGCATGCCGGCGTGGTGGCCAAGCACGCGCGGGAGCAGCCTGGCGCGGGCCCAGCGCCGATTGCCGTCCATAATGATGGCGACATGGCGCGGCATCCGAAGGGTCTCGGGAGCCAGTGCAGCGCTCATGTCTCGACTCTCCCGACGATCACGGACAGGTCCTCAGACCTGCATGATCTCCTGTTCCTTGGCCGCAAGCGAGGCGTCGATTTCCTTGATCTCCGAGTCGGTCGCCTTCTGCACGTCCTCGCCCTGCTTCTTGTGCTCGTCCTGGCTGATGACGTGCTCCTTCTCCAACCGCTTCAGGTAGTCCATGCCGTCGCGGCGGACGTTGCGGACGGCGACACGAGCCGCCTCGGCATACTTGCTGGCCAGCTTGGCAAGCTCCTTGCGGCGCTCCTCGTTCAGCGGCGGGATGGGGATGCGGATCAGGGTGCCGTCGACCTGTGGGTTGAGGCCGATGCCGGCGTTGCGGATCGCCTTGTCGACGGCGGTCACCGTTCCCTTGTCCCAGACGGTGATGGTGATGAGGCGCGGTTCGGGAACGTTGACGGTGCCAAGCTCGGAAATTTTCATCGTCTGGCCATAGGCCTCGGCGGTGATCGGATCGAGCAGGCCGGCCGAGGCGCGGCCGGTACGGAGGCCGGCGAATTCCTGCTTCAGAGTTGCGACCGCGCCATGCATGCGGCGCTTGAGTTCGTTCAGATCGAGCGGTTGCAGCTGGGCCATCGCGGTCTCCCTGATTGCTTGTGGACTTAACTGCCCTACGGGGCGTCCTCGATGACGGTCGAGAGCGCGCGGCCCGTCAGTGCACGGACGAAATTGCCGGGCTCGTGGATATCGAACACGACGATCGGAATGTTGTTCTCGCGCGCCAAGCTGATCGCCGCCGCATCCATCACCTTGAGGTCCTTGGCGAGCACGTCGTGATGGGTAAGGCGCTCGTAGCGCACCGCGTTCGGGTCTTTCTTGGGGTCCGCCGAATAGACGCCGTCGACCTGGGTGCCCTTGAAGAGCGCATCGCAGTCCATTTCGTTGGCGCGCAGCGCCGCGGCCGTGTCGGTCGTGAAATAGGGATTGCCCGTCCCTGCAGCGAAGATGACGACGCGGCCCTTCTCCATGTGCCGCACCGCGCGGCGGCGAATATAGGGCTCCGACACGGCGCTCATCGGGATCGCCGACTGGACGCGTGTGGGTACGCCGATCTTCTCGAGCGCGTTCTGCATGGCGAGCGCGTTCATCACCGTCGCCAACATGCCCATGTAGTCGGCGCTCGCCCGGTCCATGCCGGACGCCGCCGCGCTGAGGCCGCGGAAGATGTTGCCGCCGCCGATGACCAGGCAGATCTGGGCGCCGGTTTCGACGCTCTCCTTAACGTCAGAAGCGATCTGATCGACCGTCTCCAGGTCGATGCCGTAGGAGCGGCCGCCCATCAACGCCTCGCCCGACACCTTCAGAAGCACGCGCTTGTAGAGCAAGTCTTCAGACATGGTGTCGGGGTCCCATTGCGTGGCGAGTCGGCGCGATCCTATCAGCCTTTGGCAGCCGCCATCACTTCGGCGGCGAAGTCGCTCTCTTCCTTCTCGATCCCCTCGCCGAGGGCGAACCGGTAGAAGCCGGTGATCCTGATCGGGCCGCCGACCTTGCCTTCGGCTTCCTTCAGCGCCTGGGCGACGGTCTTGCCGCCGTCATGGACGTAGGGCTGATCGAGGAGGCAGACCTCCTTGTAGAAGGTCTTGATGCCCGACTCGACGATCTTCTCGATGATGTTGGCCGGCTTGCCGGAGGCCGCGGCCTTCTCGGCCAGGACGCCCCTTTCGCGCTCCACCACCGCCGGATCGACACCCGAGGGATCGACCGCGAGCGGCGACGAGGCGGCGATGTGCATGGCGACCTGACGGCCGAGCGCGGTCAGCGCCTCGGACGACCCGGTCGATTCCAGACCGACGATCACGGCGATCTTGCCGAGGCCCGGGGCGATCTGGGTGTGGATGTACGAGCCGACGGCGCCCTGGCCGACCGAAATCGTGGCGGCCCGGCGCAGCGCCATGTTCTCGCCGATCTTGGCAACCGTCGCCTGAATCTTGTCGGCGACCGAGCCGGCGCCGGGATAGGCAGCGGTCTTCAGCGCCTCGACGTCGGCACCAGATGCCAGCGCAATGCCGGCGATGGCAGAGACCATTTCCTGAAACTCGGTATTGCGCGCGACGAAATCGGTCTCGGAGTTGACCTCGACAACAACGCCCTTGGCGCCTTCGACGGCAAGCGCGACCAGACCCTCGGCGGCGGTCCGGCCGGCCTTCTTGGCCGCCTTGGTGATGCCCTTCTTGCGCAGCCAGTCGATCGCGGCCTCGATATCGCCTCCGGTCTCGTTCAGCGCGGTCTTGCAGTCCATCATGCCCGCGCCGGTCATCTCGCGCAGATCCTTCACCATCGCGGCGGTAATGGTCGACATAGTGGTCAGTCCTGTCTTCGTTCGGCGCGCCCGTCAGGGGCGCTGATAAGAAACGGGCGGCCGCATCAGTGATACGGCCGCCCGACGGAAATCGATTTCGGTCAGGCGGCTTCGATGCTCGGCAGGTCCTCGACCGGGGCTTCTTCCGACGCGCCCAGATCGACGCCCGAGGCGCCCTGGCTCTCCGACAGGCCATCGACGATCGAGCGGGCGACCAGATCGCAATAGAGCGAGATGGCGCGGGCGGCATCGTCATTGGCCGGGATCGGGAACGAGATGCCGTCCGGATCGCAGTTGGAGTCGAGGATCGCCACGACCGGGATGCCCAGCTTGCGGGCCTCGGCGATGGCGATGGCCTCCTTGTTCGTGTCGATCACGAAGAGGAGGTCCGGCAGGCCGCCCATTTCCTTGATGCCGCCGAGCGAACGCTCGAGCTTCTCGCGATCGCGCTGGCGCTCCAGCGCCTCGCGCTTGGTGAGGCCCACGGCGCCGGCATCGAGCGTCTCTTCCAGCTGGCGCAGGCGCTTGATCGAGTTGGAAATCGTCTGCCAGTTGGTCAGCGTGCCGCCGAGCCAACGGTGGTTGACGTAGTACTGGGCCGAGCGCTTGGCGGCATCGGCGATCGGCTCGGACGCCTGGCGCTTGGTGCCGACGAAGAGGATGCGCCCGCCCGCGGCGGCCGTCTTCTTCACCTGCAGCAGGGCCTGGTGAAGCAGGGGCACCGTCTGGGCGAGGTCGATGATGTGGATGTTGTTACGCGCGCCGAAGATGTAGGGCTCCATCTTCGGGTTCCAGCGATGCGTCTGGTGTCCGAAATGGGCGCCCGCTTCGAGCAGATCGCGCATGGAAAAATTCGGCAAAGCCATGTGCCGTCACTCCTTGACCGGTTGTTCCGCCGCGGCCCAAATGACGGCACCTGCCGTCACCGGAAGGTAGGCGAGGATCGGGGACAGGCCCGTCCCCACGCCTTGACCGCGTGTGAGATGGCGGGGCTTATACGGCCCTCGCCTGCCCCGCGCAACCCTTAAGTCCGATAAAAATCCCCGTTTTCCGCCTCCGGAGCCCCCGAATTGACCGTCCGCGACCCGATCCGCGCCGAAATGCTGCGCTTCCGGCCCAACGCCATCGCGGAAGTGTCCCGCCTCGGGCTCGGCGATCCCGGAATCATCCCCCTGTGGTTCGGGGAAACCGATCTCGTGACGCCCGCCTTCATTCGCGACGCGGCCAAGCAGGCGCTGGACGAGGGCTACACCTTCTACACCTCGGCCGGGGGCCATCCCCGGCTCAGGGCTGCGCTGCAGGACTGGACCGAGCGCTGGTACGGGGTTCGGCCGGAGCTGGAGCGCGTCTGGGTGCCGGGCGCAGCGATGCTCTGCGTCCTGACAGCACTGCAGACCTGCGTCCGGACAGGCGACGAGGTAATCGTCCTCGGTCCGATGTGGCCCAACATCAGCCAAGCCATCGAGGCGGCCGGCGGCACGCCGCGCTATGTCCGGCTCGACCACGATGGAGCCAAAGGCGCCTGGTCTTTGGACCTGAACAAGATCGAGGCGGCGATCGGGCCCCAGACCAAGGCGCTCTTCATCGGCACGCCCGGAAACCCGACGGGATGGGTCATCAGCGACGCCGAGATCGCGGCGCTGCTGGAGATCGCCCGTCGGCGGGGCGTCGCCATCATCGCCGACGAGGTCTATTCGGTTCTGTTCTACGAGGCCAAGCGCGCGCCTTCGTTCTTCGACCACGCCGATCCCGACGACAACGTCTTCGTGGTCAATTCCTTCTCGAAGAGTTGGGCAATGACCGGCTGGCGCATCGGCTGGCTGATCGCGCCGCGCCGCCTCGCCCCGGCAATGGCGCAGCTTTCCGTCAGCAACAATACCGGCGTCACCGTCTTCGCGCAGTTCGGCGCAGTGGCCGCTCTGGAGAAGGGTGACCAATTCATCGCCGAGATGGTGGAGCGCTGCCGTACCGGACGGCGCTTGCTTGGCGAGTTCATCGCCTCGCAAAACCGGCTTTCATGGGTGGAGCCGCGCGGGGCGTTCTACGGCTATATCCATGTCGACGGGCTGACGGACTCGATCGGCTTCGCCAAGAACCTGCTGGCGACGACGAAAGTCGGCGTTGCGCCCGGCGCGGCCTTCGCCTGCGGCGACGATCGCGACGAGAGCTATCTGCGGCTCTGCTTCGCGCAGGATCCGGCGCGGCTGGCGACGGCACTGGAACGCATGGGAGCCGCGCTGCGCGACTGACCGCCGTCAGACTTCTTCCACTTCGACCACGCCCGGCAAGGTGCGGATGGCGCGGCGGAGGTCGGGCGTGACGGCATAGCGGCCGATGTCGATCTCGACCGTGCGGCCCTCCTCCAGATTGAGCGCGAGGCTGACGCGGCCCTTACCCTTGCGGGTCTCCAGCACGCTGCGCAGCGGCGGCATGGCGCGCGCCGATTCCGCCGTGATGCGCAGCCCCGCGCTCGCCGATTTCGCGGCGTCGTCGAGGCTCTTCACGCCATGCGTGCGCAAGCGTGCCGTCTCTTCCTCCCAATCGATGGTCACCGTGAAGACGACAGCAGCACCCGGCCGCAGGAGGTCGTCGTTCGCGGTCAGCAACTCGCTGAACACCGTCGTCTCGAATACTGCCGTCTGGTCGGACAGGCGGATAAAGGAATAAGGCCGCCCGCCCTCACGCGCCTGCTTGTCCTTTCGATCGAGGATGATTCCAGCGAGTTGGACCGCGCCGCCGTCCGACTTGCCGCTCGCGGAGACCTGCGCCCAGGTCTTCACCCCGAGACGGCGCAGCGGCACCGCATACTCGTCGAGCGGATGGCCCGAAAGATAGAAGCCGATTGCCTCGAACTCGCGCTGGAGGCGCTCGCTGGAGTCCCACACCGCCTTAAGCGGCAACTTGGGATCCTTCACGTCGGACCCGCCACCGAACAGCGACGACTGTCCGCTCTCGCGCTCGCGCTGCTCGGAGTCGGAATGGGCGATCATCAGTTCCGCCGCAGCGGTCACCTGGGCGCGGTTGGGCACGATGGAATCGAACGCCCCCGCGGCCGCCAGGTTCTCAAGCGCCCGCTTGTTGACGAGGCGCGAGTCGACGCGGCGGGCGAAGTCGAACAACGTCTTGAACGGTCCTTCGGCGCGGGCCGCGGCGACACGCTCCATCGCTGCGCGTCCGACATTGCGGATTGCTCCCAGCGCATAGCGGATGGCAGGCTTGCCGTCCTCGCCCTGCTCAACCGCGAACACGGCCTTCGAGCGGTTCACGTCCGGCGGCAGAACGCGGATGCCCAGCCGTTCGGCCTCCTGGCGGTAGACGTTGAGCTTCGTCGTGTCGCCCATGTCGAGCGTCATCGAGGCGCAGAGGAACTCCGCCGGGTGGTTCGCCTTGAGGAAGGCGGTCTGGTAGGCGACCTGCGCATAGGCCGCCGCGTGGCCCTTGTTGAATCCGTAGCCGGCGAACTTATCGGCCTGTTGAAAGATCTCGTCGGCCGTCTCGGCGTCGATACCGCGCTCACCCGCACCGGCGATGAAGCGCGCCTTCTGGCGCGCCATTTCGTCCTTGTCCTTTTTGCCCATCGCGCGACGCAACAGGTCGGCATCGCCCAGCGAGTAGCCCGCCAGCTCGCGGGCGATCATCATCACGTCCTCCTGATAGGTCATCACCCCATAGGTGTCCTTCAGGATGGGCTCGAGCGCCGGGTGGAGATAGGTGACCTCTTCCTTGCCGTTCTTGCAGGCAATGTATTTGGGGATCGAATCCATCGGGCCCGGACGATAGAGCGCGACAAGCGCGATGATGTCCTCGATCCGGTCGGGCTTCAGCCTCCGGATGAGGTCGCGCATGCCCTGGCTTTCCAGCTGGAACACACCGATCGTGTCGCCGCGCGAGAGCATCTCGTAGGTCTTGCGGTCACCGAACTCCATTTCCTCGCCGGTGCGCACGGAGAGGCCGCGCGCGGCCAGCAGCTTCTCGGTCTCGGCGATGACGGTGAGCGTCTTCAGGCCCAGGAAATCGAATTTCACGAGGCCGACCGTCTCGGCATCCTTGTAGTCGAACTGGCTGGCCGGCAGGTCCGCCTTCTGATCGTGATAGAGCGGCACGAGTTCGGGCAACGGGCGGTCACCGATGACGATGCCGGCCGCATGCGTGGAGGCGTTTCGGTAGAGGCCTTCCAGCTTCTGCGCCACCTCGAACAGACGCGCGACGCCCTCGTCGCCCCGGATGAGGTCGCGCAGCTTGGGATCGGCGTTCACCGCCTCGCGCAGCGTAATCTGCTTTCCCGGCTGGTTCGGCACCATCTTGCAGATGCGGTCGACGAAATTGTAGCCCATCTGCAGCACGCGGCCGACATCGCGCAGGCAGGCACGCGCGGCCAGCGTACCGAAGGTGATGATCTGTGCAACACGGTCCTGGCCGTACTTGCCCTGGACGTAACGAATAACTTCGCCCCGCCGCTCCTGGCAGAAGTCGATGTCGAAGTCCGGCATCGAGACGCGCTCCGGGTTCAGGAACCGCTCGAACACCAGATTGAAGCGCAGCGGATCGAGCGAAGTGATGTCGAGCGACCAGGCGACGATCGAGGTCGCGCCCGACCCGCGTACGCCGACCGGAATCCCCTGCCCGCGCGTCCACTTCATGAAGTCCGAGACGATCAGGAAGTAGCCCTCGAACCCCATGCGGATGATGACGTCCAGCTCGTAGTCGAGGCGCGTGAAATATTCCTCGCGCGGCTTGAACAGCGGATAGGTCTCCAGCCGTTTCGCAAGGCCCTCATGGGCGAGGCGGCGCAGCTCGCCCGCCGCCGACTGGCCAGCGGGCAGCGGATAGGCCGGCAGGATCGGCTTACGCTTCTCGGGCCGGTAGGCGCAGCGGCGGGCGATCTCGATCGTGTTGGCGGTCGCCTCAGGGAGATCGGCGAAGAGCGCCAGCATTTCGTCAGGCGACTTCATCCGGTGCTCGGGCGTCACGCGCGGCCGGTCTTCCTCGTTCACATAGCGGCCGGCCGCGATGCACAGCAGCGCGTCGTGCGGCTCGTACATGTCGGGGCCGCCGAAAAAGCACTCGTTGGTTGCGACGAGCGGCAGGCCCTGAGCGTAGGCTATATCGACCAGCGCCGGCTCGACCGCCGCCTCGCCCGACGTGCCGTGGCGCTGCAATTCGACATAGAAGCGTGTCGGGAAGGAAGCCGCCAGCCGTGCCGCGAGCGCAGCGGCCTCGTCCCTACGCCCTTCGGCGATCAACCGGTCGAGGGGGCCGCGCGGACCGCCGGAGAGAAGGATCAGCCCCTCCGCGTGGGCCTCCAGCACGGCGAGCGGAACATGCGGCGTGTCGGGGGCAGAGATGTCGAGATAGGCCTTGCTGGAGAGCCGCGAGAGGTTGAGCCAGCCCGTCTCGTTCTGAGCCAGCAGCGCGATCTGGGGCCGCTCCGTCGCCGCTCCGGATCGGTTGCGGTCCTTCTCCCGCCCGAGTTCGACACTGAGGGTCAGCCCCATGATGGGCTGAACGCCCTTGCCCGCAACCGTGTCGGCGATCTCGACAGCGCCAAAGAGGTTGTTGGTATCCGTCACCGCGACGGCCGGCATACCGCCTTTGGCGCACAGTTCGGCAAGTTCCTTCACCCGGATCGCGCCCTCAAGCAGCGAATAGGCGGAATGGACGCGAAGATGGACGAACGGCGGCATGGGGGGACTCGGGTGGCGGCCCGTCATCATGCCCCTTTCGGCGCGCCGGTGGAACGCGGTTCGCGCCGCCATCCACAGGCATTGCGACGCCGCCCGCGCTTCAGACCGTCAGCTTGCCGCCATCGACCAGCTTGCCTTCGTGCAGAAGCAGAGTCCGGTCGGTGTAGTTGATCAGTTTGTGGTTGTGGGTCGCGATCAGAGCCGCGAGGCCCTCGGCCCGCACGATACCAAGCAGGACGTCGAACACCTTTTCGGCGGTCTTGGGGTCGAGATTACCGGTCGGCTCGTCGGCCAGCAGCAGTCTTGGCTTGTTGGCGAGGGCACGGGCGATCGCAACGCGCTGCTGCTCGCCGCCCGAAAGCTGCGCGGGGCGGTGATCGGCGCGCGGCGTCAGGCCAACAAGGTCGAGCAGGCGCAGCGACTCGGCGCGAGCGGCTTCATAGCTCGCTCCCCCGATGCGCTGGGGCATCATCACGTTCTCAAGGGCCGAGAACTCCGGCAGCAGATGGTGGAACTGGTAGACGAAGCCGAGCGTCGTGCGGCGGATCGCAGTACGTTCGGCGTCGGACAATGCCGCGACCGAACGCCCCTCGATCAGCACTTCGCCCGAGGTCGGCGGCTCCAGCAGCCCGGCGATGTGCAGCAGCGAGGATTTTCCGGCGCCCGACGGTCCGATGAGCGTGACGATCTCGCCACGGCGAATGACGGCGTTGGCGCCCTTGAAGACCTCAAGAACGCCGTTCGCCTGCGGGAAGCTTCGCACCAGATCGCGGATTTCGAGGACCGGTGGGGCGGCGTCACTCATAGCGGAGCGCCTCCACCGGATCGAGCCGCGCGGCGCGCCAGGCCGGATAGAGCGTCGCCAGCAGCGACAGGCCAAGCGCAAGACCGCCGATCAGCACCACATCCTCGGTGTGCACCTCGGCCGGCAGGCGGCTGAGGAAGTAGATCAGCGGGTCGAAGAGCTGGACGCCGAGCAGACCCGAAATGCCCTGGCGGATGTTCTCGATATTGGCGGCGAACAGCAGGCCGAGCCCGACCCCAGCCAGAGTCCCGACGACGCCGATCGAGGCGCCGGCGATAAGGAAGACGCGCATCACCGCGCCGCGGGTCGCGCCCATGGTCCGCAGGATGGCGATGTCGCGGCCCTTGTCCTTCACCAGCATGATCATGCCGGAGATGATGTTGAGCGATGCGACGAGAATGATCAGCGTGAGGATAAGGAACATCACCGTCCGCTCGACCTGGATCGCATTGAAGAACGAGGCGTTGGTCTCCTGCCAAGTTGAGACTCGCGCGCCGGGCGGTCCGGCCTCGCGCAGGCCCGCCACGTAGTCGCGAATGATCTCCGGCCGCTCGACCATCACCTCGATCTGGGTGGCGAGGCCTTCCTTGCGGAAATAGAGCTGCGCCTGCTCCATCGGCATGAAGATGATGAGCTGATCGTACTCCGACATGCCGATCGTGAAGGTGCCGACGATGTCGTAGGTCTTGCGCCGGGTGGTCGGCCCGACGGCCGTCACCGGACCTTCGGCGCCGATGAGGGTGAGCTTCGCGCCGGGCACGAGGCTGCCGTCACCCAGGCGCAGGCCCATCTGGTCGGCGAGCCGCGAGCCGACGATGATCGCATGTCCGCCCTCGAAGGCGTCGAGCGAGCCCGGCGTCAGCGTATTCGAGACGACGGTGAGGGTCGCGAGATCGGCCTTCGAGATGCCGCGCACCAGCGCACCGGTAGTCGTGGCGCCCTCCGGCCCGCGCACCATCACCTGACCGTCCACCAGCGACACGGCACGCACGACGCCCGGCACCGCACGGATTGCTGCCGCCGCCGCGTCGTAGTCCGGGATGCCGTCATAGGTCTGCACGACGGCATGGCCGTTGAGGCCGAGGATCTTGGAGAGCAACTCGGTGCGGAAGCCGTTCATCACCGACATCACGATGATGAGCGTGGCGACCCCCAACATGATTCCGAGGAACGAGATGACCGAAATGACGGAGACGGTCCGCTCCCGCTTGCGGGCACGCAGATAGCGCCCCGCCAGAACCCATTCGAAGGCCGCGAAGGGGCGCGTCGCCATCAAGCGGCCGGTTTCGCGGCGAAGCGACCGATCGCCGCCTCGACCGTGAGCGTCTCGCGCGCACCGCTGCGCCGGTCCTTGACCTCGACTTCGCCCTTGGCGAGGCCCTTGGGACCGACGATGAGTTGCCAAGGCAGGCCGATCAGGTCCATGGCGGCGAACTTCGCGCCGACCCGCTCGTCAGTATCGTCGTAGAGTACGTCGCGGCCGGCCGCCCCTAGCTCGCGATAGATTCTCGCGCATGCCTCGTCGGTCGCCGCGTCGCCTGGCTTGAGGTTGACCAGCGCGAGGTCGAAGGGCGCAACGCTTTCCGGCCAGACGATGCCGTTCTCGTCGTGGCTCGCCTCGATGATCGCCGCGACGAGGCGCGAGACGCCGATGCCGTAGGAACCCATCTCGACCAGCACATCGTTGCCGTCCGGGCCGGCGACCTTTGCGCCCAGAGGCTTCGAGTATTTCGTGCCGAAATAGAAGATGTGGCCGACCTCGATGCCGCGCGCGGTGACGCGCTTGTCCTCGGGCAGCGCCTCGAAGGCGGCGGCGTCGTGCATCTCCTCGGTCGCGGCGTAGAGCGAGGTGCGCTGGGCGACGACGGCTTCGGTGTCGCCCTCATAGTCGAAGTCGGCCCCGGGGACGGGCATCTCGATCAGATCGCGGTGGCAGAAGACCTGGCTTTCGCCGGTGTCGGCGAGGATGATGAACTCGTGGCTGAGATCGCCTCCGATCGGGCCGGTGTCGGCGCGCATCGGCACCGACTTCAGGCCCATCCGCGCAAAGGTGCGCAGATAGGCGATGAACATGCGGCGATAGGCGCGGCGCGCCGCTTCACCGTCGATGTCGAACGAATAGGCGTCCTTCATCAGGAACTCGCGGCCGCGCATGACGCCGAAGCGTGGGCGGATCTCGTCGCGGAACTTCCACTGGATGTGATAGAGATTGAGCGGAAGTGCCCGATACGACTTCACCGTGTCGCGGAAGATGGTGGTGATCATCTCCTCGTTGGTCGGGCCGTAGAGCATCTCGCGGTCGTGACGGTCGACGATGCGCAGCATCTCAGGCCCATAGGCGTCGTAGCGGCCGCTCTCGCGCCATAGATCGGCCGACTGGATGGTGGGCATCAGCACCTCGACGGCGCCGGCGCGGTTCTGCTCCTCGCGAACGATGCCCTCGATCTTGGCAAGCACGCGCTTGCCGAGCGGCAGCCAGGCATAGATGCCGGCCGATTGCTGGCGGATCAAGCCGGCGCGCAGCATCAGCCGGTGCGAAACGATCTGCGCCTCGGCAGGCGTTTCCTTCATCAGCGGCATGTAGAAGCGCGACAGGCGCATGAAACTCGTCTCCGGCGACTCGTAGGGCGGCCAATCGGCTGCGGGCGGGTCTTTTATGTCAGGCGGTCGGCCCTGACAAATCAGGGTTTCCGACGCCCGGGCGGCTTGTCGGGCGCGGTCGCGATGATGGCGTCGAAATCGGGTGCTGCGGTCGTCCGGCCGGCGGCGGCACCAAGTTCCTCGAGGGTCGGGTTGGCCGGAAGGCCGGACGCCGCTTCGAGCCCTCTGAGAGGCGCCTGGGCGTCGTACCAGCGGGCTTTCACGCCGTCGTCGTCGCATCGCGAGAGCTCCCGCCCTGCCGCCCCCCATCGCCGTTCGGGGCAGTGATAGGGATCGAACGAGAGGTCCGGCAGGCGTGCGAGGGCGACGCGGAAGGTGAGCCGCACAGAATCGCCGTCGCTGTTCGTGTAAGTCACAAGGCATGAGCGCGCCGTGGCATCGAAAAGGCGGCGCAGGTCGCGGCGGAGGGTTTTGCCAGAGTAGCGTACGCCGTCATCGCCGGCGGCATAGAGCCCGATCAGGCGCCGCAGCCCGGCCGCGACACGGTGGGCGTGGTTGCGCAGACGGCGGTCGCGGCCCGGCGTCGAGAGCGCAAACCAGAGCGCCTGCTCGTCCGCCGTCACGCCTTCGAGCCGTCCGGGACGGGACCGGCGATAGACAAGCAGCCTGTCGGCCTCGGCGACCGCCTGGGCGCGATAGCGCAGGTCGTCGCAGAGTCCGCCAAAGCCCAGCCGGGCCTCGTCCAGTATGTCGTAGGCCAGCGGGCCGTCGGCGAGGCGGCGGCGCGCGAACTCGACATAGTCGAGATTGCGGCCCCCTTCGGAAAAGTCGGCCTCTCGCCAGTCGGCTGCCGCCAGGGGTCCGAAATACTGCTCGGTCGAGAAGCCGGCGATCTGGTCGTTGGCGGCATGGACGAGGCGGCCAT
The DNA here is from genome assembly GCA_016792565.1 of Alphaproteobacteria bacterium. Lineage (GTDB taxonomy): Bacteria > Pseudomonadota > Alphaproteobacteria > Micropepsales > Micropepsaceae > JADZAI01. The sequence goes on along the minus strand of JAEUMK010000072.1, from coordinate 88,468 downwards.
CCACCAGCGCCACCGGCCGCCAGGCGTGGAAACCGGCACCTATGGCCGGATCGCCCCGCTGGAACTGACCGCCGAAGACGCCGCGGGTGACCGACATGTCGGGGTGGGCGTCGAGGAAGTGGATACGGCCGGCCTCGTCGATGCGGGAGACGATCACCACGTGACCGTCGCCGTTGTAGAGGGCCGAGCCGGGCCGCAGCGCCTCGCGGGTGATGGCGGGCGAGAAGAAGTCCTGCGCGACCGGGCGCTCGATCCGCGGGTCGATGCGAAACGTGGCGGTCGAAACGGTATCGCGGATGGCGTGAAACACGACGCGGATGTCGGCGCGGGCGCCATGCGCGGTCACGTCCCAACGGCCAACGGCGCGGTTGCCCAGCATCGTGAAGCGCAAATCGCCCTCGCCTCGGGGGTCGCGCGCCTCAAGCGCATTGACGAAGCCGAAGGGCAGCCCCTTCTTCCAGGCGTAGTAGGCCCGCAGCATGTAGACGAGGTCCGCGCAGTCAGCGCCGAAGGCGAGATCGGGCGGGTCGCCGGCTCGCAGCGGGTTGGCGGGACCGCGCAGGCAGGCATCGACCGTCGTGCAGTCGGAGGCGGCGATGGCCCCGACGAAGGCTTCATAGCCGCGCTCGTCTTGCGCGCTCCAGCGCGCCTTGATCTCTGCGGGCCAGAGATAGGCCGGTTCGGCCCGCGCCGAGGCGAGCCCGATGCACAGGCCCAGCAGACCAGCCGCAAGCCTCATTCGCAGGCCGGATCGGTAGGGCGGGCGCCGAGCGTTGCGCCGTCCGGCCCTTCGATCCGCACCCCGCCGCCATCCACGACCACAATTGCGAGGGTCGCATCGAGAAGCCAGTCGCTGCCGGTCGGCATGGTTCGCCGCAGTTCGAGCATCAGGGAGGGCGGCAGAGGCCGGCCGTTCACGTCGCCCGCATCGACATCGGGCGAGGCGGTGTGGTCGGCGGGAGCGGCGCAGGGCGAGCGCGCAGTCAGGGTTTCGGCAGCAATCTGCTGGACGGAGGCCAGAAGCGTGCAGCAGAGGACGGCGGCTCGGCGCATGTTTTTACCATAGGCTGAAAAATCGGGCGGTTCGATGCCCGCCTTGAACGAAAAAACCAATGTTGCACCGCACCATGAACGAAAATTACGTTTACACGACGGAACGCAACGTCTAATTGATTAGCACCAAAAGGGGCCGGCGCTTCGCGCGGCTGCGTTTAGGGAGGAGATCACCCCCGCCATTCCAATGAGCGGGGGACAATAATTCCGAAATGGAGCAAGCGAGGCTGCGGCCTCGCTTTTCTTTTTTGTGGCGGGCGGCGGCCGGTCTCCTCAGAACGACGGCAGATCCTCGAAGTCGAGGCCCGAGTACTCGATGAGGGCAAAGAGAACGCCCCAGATGACGACGGCGATGGCAGCCGCCCAAAGACCCTTGACCAGAAGATTGCCCTTCACCGGTGCACCGGGGTCACCGTCGAGCACCCTGCCCTCCTCGGCCGGCGAGCGGACGCCGACCGGCAGCAGCGCCTGGAAGGCCAGCCACCAGGCGATGACGAAGACGACGATCGAGCCGCCGATACTCATGCGCGCCTGCCCTCCAGCACGAGGATTTCCACCTTGACCATCGGCCGCTTGCCCCAGGCGGCCTGAGCCGCCCGACGGACGGCCCGGCGTAGCCGTTCGGCCGACTCCTCGTCGTCGCCGAACCGCGCGCCGCCCGCCTCCTTTTCCGCCGCCTCGCGCAGCGCGCCGACGACGGATTCGGGGATGCCCTCGGTGATGAGCGAGAGCGGCGCGGCGAGACGGCCTTTCGGCCCGACGACGGCGGTGAGCGCGGCGAAGCCCGCGAAGGAAAGCCCCCTGCGAGCGCGCGCAACGCAATCCCCCGCCAGCACGGGCACCGTGCCGTCGAGATGCAGGCGGCCGGCAGGCGCCTCGTCCACGATGCACGGCGTGCCGGGGGCGAGCTTCAGCACCGAGCCGTTGGGCGCGACGATGGCGTGCGGCACCTGAAGGCTCTCGGCGAAACGCCGGTGCTCCATCAGGTGGCGGAGCTCGCCATGCACCGGGATGGCGATAGCGGGGCGGACCCAGCGATACATGTCGGCCAGCTCGTCGCGGCAGGGATGGCCGGAGACGTGGACGTGGTGGTCCTGGTCGGTGACGATCTCGATGCCGCGCGCGGCCAATGCGTTCTGCAGCGCGCCGACCCGCTTCTCGTTGCCGGGAATGACGCGCGAGGAGAAGATCACGACATCGCCCGGATCGAGCGGCGCGGTGCGGTGTTCGCCGGTCGCGATGCGCGCGAGGGCCGAACCGAACTCGCCCTGGCTTCCGGTGCAGAGATAGACGATGTCGTCGGCCGGAATGAGCGCCGCCTGCTCCTCCGGAACGAAGTCGGGCGCCGCCGTCAGGTAGCCGGTCGCCCGCGCCGCCGCCACCATGCGGCGCATCGAGCGGCCGACCAGCGCGACGCTGCGCCCGGCATCGCGGGCGGCGAGCGCCACGGTTTCGAGCCGGGCGACGTTCGAGGCGAAGGCGGTGACGGCGATACGGCGGCCGGTATAGGACTTGATGAGGCGTGAGAGCGTGGTGCGCACGTCCGCCTCGGACCCCGCGCGGCCGGGTACGAAGACGTTGGTGGAATCGCAGGTCATCGCCAGCACGCCCTCGTCGCCGAGGCGGCGAAGCGCCTCTTCGTCGGTCGTCTCGCCGAGCAGCGGGTCGGGGTCGATCTTCCAGTCGCCGGTGTTGAGGATGGTTCCCAGCGGCGTGCGGATGGCGACGGCGTTGGGTTCGGGGATCGAGTGGGTGAGCGTGATCAGCTCGATCTCGAAAGGCGGCAGGCTGATCGTGCCGCCGAGCTCGACGATCGTCACGCGGGCATCGACATCGGCTTCCTCGAGCTTCGCCCGCACCAGCGCCGCGGTGAACGGCGTCGCATAGATCGGACAGCGCAATTGCGGCCACAGATGCGCGACCGCGCCGATATGGTCCTCGTGCGCGTGGGTGAGGACGATGCCGAGCAGATCGCGGCGGCGTTCGGCGATGAAGCGGATGTCGGGCATGATGACGTCGACGCCCGGCGTCAGCTCGTCGCCGAAGGTGATGCCGAGATCGACGATGATCCACTTGCGCCGCTCGGCGGGACCGAAGCCGTAGAGATTGAGGTTCATCCCGATCTCGCCCGAGCCGCCCAGCGGCAGGAAGACGAGTTCGGTCTGGCTGGCTACGCTCATGCCGGGTCGGCCGGATCGACCAGCGGCGGGCCGCTGTTGTGGTGATTGCGCGCCCAGATGTAGCGCAGGCCCCGGATCGTCAGGTCGCCGTCGATCTCGTCGATCGCCGTCGTGGAATGGCGAAAGAGATTGGCGAGGCCGCCGGTGCCGATGACCTTCATCTTCGTGCCGAGTTCGGCCTGGATGCGGGCGACGAGGCCCTCGATCATCGCGATATAGCCCCAGAAGACGCCCGACTGCATGGCCGGGATGGTGTCGCGGCCGACGACGCTCTGCGGCCGCTCGATGGCGATGCGGGGAAGCTGCGCCGCCGCCTGATGCAGCGCCTCCATCGAGAGGTTCACGCCCGGCGCGATGATGCCGCCTTCATACGCGCCGTCGGCGCCGACGATGTCGAAGGTTGTCGCCGTGCCGAAATCGATGAGGATGAGATTGCCGCCGTAGTCGGCATGGGCGGCGACGGCGTTGACCAGACGGTCGGCGCCGACCGCCTTGGGCCGGTCGGCCCGGATGGCGATGCCGAGATCGACATTGTCCTCGCCGACCACCAGCGGCTCGCGCTTGAGATATTTCCGGCAGAGGCGCTGGAGATTGAACAGCGCCTGCGGCACCACGGTCGCGATGATCGCGCCGTCGATGTCGGCCGCCTTCAGGCCCTGGAGCTCCATGAGCTGGGCGAGCCAGACATAGTATTCGTCGGCCGTGCGGCCTTCCTTGGTCGAGGCGCGGAACTGCGCCAGCGTGCGTTCGCCATCGGTGATGGCGAAGACGATGTTGGTGTTGCCGGCGTCGATCGCGAGGAGCATGGGCGTCTTCTATAGCATTTCCGGGCGGGATGTCCGGGGCGTGGACGGGGTTCGCGGGAACGCGACTTTCCGCGTCATTCGAACGTCGAAACGGCGGATTTCCGCGCCCGCCGCGGCCATTCGAACGTCAGAAATGGCGGGGGGCATTTCCCGCGCGGCCATTCGAACGTCGATGGAAATCATGGCGTCTCCCCCGCCGCCGGATGCGGCGGCGGGGCATATGGGGCGGCAGGCGCCGCCGTTCAAGGAACGCTGTCCTATAGCGGCCTGCGCCGCCCGAGGCGTCATGCGGCGACCGGGAAGACATCGCCCGCGGCGACGAGCCGGGTTTCGCCGGACGGCAGACGGGCGACGAGCGCCCCGGTGTCGGTAAGGCCCTCGAACCGGGCGGTAAAGGTCTCGTCCGGCAACTGGACGCGCACGTCGCGGCCAAGGCCATGGGCGCGGGCGAGCCAGGCCTCGCGCGTCGGGCCGAAGCCGCGCGCCTGCCAATCCTCGAAGCGGCGCTTCCAGGCGTTGGCGAGCACGCCGAGGGCGATGTCGGGATCGGGCGCGAGACCCGTGACGGCGGCAACCGAGGCGGTCGGATAGGGCGTGTCGTCAGGGCTGGAAGCGAGGTTCACGCCGAACCCGACCAGCAGCCAGTCGAGCGTACCGTCGGCGCGACCGGCCGAGTCCGGCAGAACGCCCGCCGCCTTGCGTCCGTCCAGCAGCGGGTCGTTGGGCCATTTCAGCGTGCAGCGGCCAGGAGCGCAGCGGTCGAGCAGATCGGCGACCGCCAGGGCGGCGACGAAGGAGACCTGCGGCGCCTCGGCGATGGCGATGGCGGGACGCATCAGCACGGTCGCCATGAGATTGCCGGCGGGCGAGGTCCAGGCCCGGCCGCGCCGTCCGTGGCCGGCGGTCTGGCGGCGGGCGACGATCCACACCGGCCCGCTGCCGCCGGCCTGGGCCCGGCGGCGCGCTTCGGTCTGGGTGGAATCGATCTCGTCGAAGACCTCCAGCCCGAATTCGGCCGGCCAGGGTTCCGGCGTCACTTCACCAGCGCCGCTGCCGCCGTTGCGGCCCAGCCGACCAGGATGCCGGGCACGACCACCATGGCGAGCGTGAAGGCCATCGAGCCGCCGAGCACGGCGCGCAGCTGGGCGCCCATGGCGGCCTCGAACGGTTTGCCCGGCTCGCCGTTGATCATCAGCATGACGAGGCGGACATAGTAGAAGGCGGCGACCACGCTGGTGAGGATGCCGATGACGGCGAGCGGCCAGAGCCCCTGCTCCACCGCCGCGCCGAAGACGTAGAACTTGCCGAAGAAGCCGGGCAGCGGCGGCAGGCCGACATAGGAGAAGAGCAGCACGATCCAGCAGAGCGCCAGCAGCGGCCGGGTCGCCATCAGGCCCGAGAGGTCCTGGATGTTCTCGGCCTGACCGTCGGCGCGGCGCATGGCGAGGATGCAGACGAAGACGCCGGCCGTCATGACCACGTAGATCGCCATGAAGACGAGGACGGCGGCGATGCCCTGCTCCGTTCCCGCCGCGATGCCGACCAGCGCATAGCCGATATTGCCGATGGAGCTGTAGGCCATCAGGCGCTTGATGTTGGTCTGGCCGATCGCGGCGAAAGCCCCGAGCGCCATCGAGGCGATGGAGATGAAAGTGACGATCTGGCGCCAGTCGGCGACCGCATTGGGGAAGGCATCGAAGAGGACGCGCAGCAGCAGGGCGACCGCGGCCGCCTTGGGCGCGCCGGCGAAGAAGGCGGTGACCGGCGTGGGCGCGCCCTCGTAGACGTCCGGCGTCCACATGTGAAACGGCACGGCGGAGATCTTGAAGGCGAGGCCCGCCATGACGAAGACGATGCCGATGACGACGCCCAGATTACGGCCGCCGTCGATGGCCGTGCGAATGCCGTCGAACGCGACCGTGCCCGAAAAGCCGTAGATCAGGCTGGAGCCGTAGAGCAGCAGACAGGACGAGAGGGCGCCGAGCACGAAATACTTCAGGCCCGCCTCGGTCGCCTTGACCGAGTCGCGGTTGAAGGCGGCGAGCACGTAGAGCGCGAGCGACTGCAGTTCGAGGCCGACATAGAGCGACATCAGGCCGCCGGCCGAGATCATCATCAGCATGCCAAGCGTCGCCAGGATCATCAGCGGCGCGAACTCGAAGCGGGCGATCTTCTCGCGGTCGAAGAAGCGGGTCGACAGCAGGATCGACAGCGCCGCGCCGAGCAGAACCAGCAGCTTGGCGAAGCGCGTAAAGTCGTTGACGACGAAGGCGTCCGAGAAGGCCGAGGCGTCGAGGCCCATCGGCTGGCGCCAGACGAGAAAGGCCGATGCTGCAAAAAGCACGACGGCCAGCATGTTGACGAGCCCCGGCCGGTTCTGCGCGGCGAAGACGCCGAACAGCAGGACGACCATGCTGCCGACCGCCAGCAGAAGCTCGGGCAGCATGAGCATCAGATCGGCGTGAAGCGTATCCATCAGTGCTGTCCTTCCGCCGGCGCGTGCTCGGCGCCGTGTCCCGCGTCATGCCCGGCCTCGCCTTGCGGCGCGGCGACGAGCTCGGACACCGGCACCGGCGCCCTGGGCACGGCCACGTCCATGTCCTGAATGAGCTGCTGAACGGCCGGTCCGGTGACGTGGAGCACGCCGCCCGGCTGGACGCCGAACCAGATGGTCGCGGCAATCAGCGGCGCGATGGTGACGATCTCGCGCAGGTTGAGATCCTGGATGGTCGCGAGTTCCGGCCGGGTCATCGCGCCGAAGACGACGCGGCGGTAGAGGTAGAGCGCATAGGCGGCCGACAGGATGACGCCGGTCGCCGCGCCGATGGCGACCCATGTGTTCGCCTGGAAGGCGCCGGCGAGGGTCAGGAACTCGCCGACGAAACCCGAGGTGCCGGGCAGGCCGACATTCGCCATCGTGAAGACGAGGAAGGCGAAGGCATAGAGCGGCATGCGGTTGACGAGGCCGCCATAGGCCGCGATCTCGCGCGTGTGCATGCGGTCGTAGATGACGCCGACGGCGAGGAAGAGCGCGGCCGAGACGAAACCGTGGCTGATCATCTGGAAGATCGCGCCGTCGATGCCCTGCTGGTTCAGCGTGAAGATGCCCATCGTCACGAAGCCCATATGGGCGACCGAGGAATAGGCGATGAGCTTCTTGATGTCCTCCTGCGCCAGGGCGACGAGCGAGGTGTAGACGATCGCCACCACCGAGAGCGCGAAGACCAGCGGCGCGAACTCGACCGAGGCGAGCGGGAACATCGGCAGCGAGAACCGCAGGAAGCCGTATCCACCCATCTTCAGGAGGATGCCGGCGAGGATGACGGAGCCCGCGGTCGGGGCCTCGACATGGGCGTCGGGCAGCCATGTGTGGACCGGCCACATCGGCATCTTGACCGCGAAGGAGGCGAAGAAGGCGAGCCAGAGCCAGGTCTGCGCTTCGGGGAGGAAGTCGTAGTCCATGAGCTTGACGATGTCGGTCGTTCCCGCCGTCCCCCACATGTAGAGGATGGCGATCAGCATCAGCACCGAGCCGAGCAGCGTGTAGAGGAAGAACTTGTAGGTCGCATAGACCCGCCGCTTGCCGCCCCAGACGCCGATGATGATGAACATCGGGATCAGGCCGCCTTCGAAGAAGACGTAGAAGACGACGAGGTCGAGCGCGCAGAAGACGCCGATCATCAGCGTCTCGAGGACGAGGAAGGCGATCATGTAGTGCTTGACCCGCACCTCGATCGAATTCCACGAGCACAGGATCGCCGCCGGCATCAGGAAGGCAGTGAGCACCACGAACAGCACCGAGATGCCGTCGACGCCCATCTTGTAGGAAACGCCGCCGCCGAGCCAGGGCGCCTCCTCGATCATCTGGAAGCCGGGATTGGCCGGGTCGAACTCGACCCAGATCATCACCGCAAAGGCGAAGGTCGCCAGCGTCGTCCACAGCGCGACCCACTTGGCGTTGCGGTCGCCGGCCTCGCCCTCGGCGCGGCCGAGCAGGAAGATGAAGAGCGCGCCCGCCAGCGGCAGGAAGGTGACGATCGAAAGGAGCGGCCAGGAACTCATTTCGGCGCGCTCCCGAACATCAGCCAGGTGAGGAGGGCCGCGACCCCGATCAGCATGGCGAAGGCGTAATGGTAGATGAAGCCGGTCTGGAGCCGCACGGCGCGCCCGGCGATGTCCTTGACGCGGGCGGCGACGCCGTCAGGGCCGAAGCCGTCGATCAGCCAGCCGTCGCCGAGCTTCCACAGCTTGCGGCCGATCCACATGGCGGGCCGCACGATGAGGACGTCGTAGATCTCGTCGAAGTACCATTTGTTCTTGAGGAAATTGTAGAGCAGGCCTTCGCGCGCGGCGAGCGCGGCCGCCCGTTCCGGCCTCAGGAGGAAATAGTAGGCGGCGATCAGGAAGCCGAGCACCGTCACGACGAGCGGCGCCCAGATCACCCATTCCGGGACGCTGTGGCGGTCGTGCAGCGCATGGTGGTTCGCGGCGACGAAGATCGCGTCACGCCAGAAGGCGTGGTTATCGTCGCCGATGAAGTAGGGGTAGAAGAGGAAGCCCGAGGCGATGGCGCCGATCGCCAGGAGGGCGAGCGGGATCGTCATGGTCAGCGGCGATTCGTGCGGCTCGTGCGCGTGGCCGTGATCGTCATGGCCGTGCGCGTCGTGCGCATGGTGGGCGTCGTGGCCGTGCTTCCACTTCGGTTCCCCGTGGAAGGTCATGAAGGCGAGGCGCCAGGAGTAGAACGAGGTCATCAGCGCGGCCGCGATGCCGGCGATGAAGGCGAAGGTCCCCACCCCGCCCGCCGCATAGGCGGTCTCGATGATCGCGTCCTTCGAGTAAAAGCCGGCGAAGCCGCCGACATGCGGGATGCCGAAGCCGATCAGAGCGATCGTGCCGATGGTCATCATCGCGTAGGTGAACGGGATCGCCTTCCAGATGCCGCCCATCTTCCGCATGTCCTGCTCGTGGTGCATGGCATGGATGACCGAGCCGGCGCCCAGGAACAGCAGCGCCTTGAAGAAGGCGTGCGTGAAAAGGTGGAACATCGCCGCCTGGTAGGCCGAGACGCCGGCCGCGAAGAACATGTAGCCGAGCTGCGAGCAGGTCGAATAGGCGATGACCCGCTTGATGTCGTTCTGGAACATGCCGACCGTGGCGGCGAAGAAGGCGGTGATCGCGCCGATGATCGTCACGAAGGCCAGCGTATCGGGCGCATACTCGAACATCGGCGAGCAGCGGCAGACGAGGAAAACGCCCGCCGTCACCATGGTCGCGGCGTGGATGAGCGCCGACACCGGGGTCGGTCCTTCCATGGCGTCCGGCAGCCAGGTGTGGAGCAGGAACTGCGCCGATTTGCCCATCGCGCCGACGAACAGAAGGAAGGTGAGTGTCGTCACGACGTCGTACTGCGCGCCGGCGAACTCGAAGGTGCGCCCGACCATCGCCGGCGTCGCGGCGAAGACCTCGTCGAACGAGATCGTGCCGTAGACCGCGAAGATGCCGACGATGCCCAGCGCGAAGCCGAAATCGCCGACCCGGTTGACCACGAAGGCCTTGATCGCCGCCGCGTTGGCCGAGGGCTTCTGGTACCAAAAGCCAATCAGCAGGTAGGAGGCGAGGCCGACGCCCTCCCAGCCGAAGAACAGCTGGAGGAAGTTGTCGGCGGTCACCAGCATCAGCATCGCGAAGGTGAAGAGCGAGAGATAGGCGAAGAAGCGCGGACGGTGCGGATCCTCGGCCATGTAGCCGATGGAGTAGAGGTGCACGAGCGACGAGACGGTGTTCACCACCACGAGCATGACGACGGTCAGCGCATCGAAGCGCAGCGTCCAGCCGACATTGAAGAGACCCGAGGCGATCCATTCCGCGACCTGGACGGTCTGGGGCTCGCCCTCGTTCAGACCGATCTGGATGAAGGCGAGCCATGAGAGCACGGCGGCCGCGCCGAGCAGGCCGGTGGTGACGATTTCCGCCATGCGCGCGCCGATCAGGCGTCCGAAGAAGCCTGCGACGACGGCGCCCAGCAGGGGCAGAAAGACGATGGCCGAAAGCATGGTCGCGTCAGCCCTTCATCACGTTGACGTCTTCGACCGCGATCGAGCCGCGGTTGCGGAAGAAGACCACCAGAATGGCGAGACCGATGGCGGCCTCGGCCGCCGCCACGGTGAGAATGATGAGCGCGAAGACCTGGCCCGTCAGGTCGCCCAGCTGGGCGGAGAACGCCACCATGTTGATGTTGACGGCGAGAAGCATGAGCTCGATCGACATCAGGATGATGATGACGTTCTTGCGGTTCACGAAGATGCCGAGCACGCCGATCGTGAAGAGGATCGCCGCGACGATCAGGTATTGGGGAAGGCCGATCTCCATGGTCTAGAGCCCCTGCCCCGGTTTGACGTCCTTGAGTTCGACCCCGTCGGCGCGGCGGCGTCCGACCTGGGCGGCTACCGACTGGCGGCGGACGCCGGGCCGGTCGCGCAGCGTCAGGACGATCGCGCCGACCATGGCGACGAGCAGCACCAGGCCCGACGCCTGGAAGACGTAGATGAACTCCGAATAGAGGACCAAGCCGATCGCCTCGGTATTGGAGATCCCGGCCGGCGTCGCCGAAGCGACCGCCCCGCCCGCTTCCGGTGCGAAAGACCAGACGCTGAGCGCCATGCCGATCTCGATCAGCATGATGAGGCCGATCAGCGCCCCCAGCGGCACGTAGTCGAGCACGCCCTGGCGCAGCTCAGCGATGTCGATGTCGAGCATCATCACCACGAACAGGAACAGCACCGCCACGGCGCCGACATAGACGACGACGAGGATCATCGCCAGAAACTCGGCGCCCGCGATCATGAAGATGCCGGCCGCCGAGAAGAAGGCGAGGATGAGAAAGAGCACCGAGTGCACGGGGTTGCGCGACGCGACCACCATGACGGCGGAAGCGACCGTAACGGCCGCGAACAGGTAAAAGGCGATCGCGATGAGCATCGGCCTGTCTTTTCGTCCCCCAAAGACGCCCGCGGGCGCCTCCTCAGCTTCGTTGCGGACGCACGGCGCGCGAGGCGCCGGCCCTTAGCGGTAAGGCGCGTCCAGTTCCAGATTGCGGGCGATCGACCGCTCCCAGCGGTCGCCGTTCGCAAGCAGCTTGTCCTTGTCGTACATCAGTTCTTCTCGCGTCTCGGCCGCGAACTCGAAGTTCGGCCCCTCGACGATGGCATCGACCGGGCACGCCTCCTGGCAGAAACCGCAATAGATGCACTTGAGCATGTCGATGTCGTAGCGCGTGGTGCGGCGGCTGCCGTCCTCGCGCGGCTCGGCCTCGATGGTGATCGCCTGGGCCGGGCAGATCGCCTCGCAGAGCTTGCAGGCGATGCAGCGCTCCTCGCCGTTCGGGTAGCGGCGCAGCGCGTGCTCGCCGCGGAAGCGCGGGCTGAGCGGGCCCTTCTCGAACGGGTAGTTGATGGTGCGCTTCGGCTTGAAGAAATAGCGCATGCCGAGCACGAAGGCCGAGGCAAAGTCGGTCAGGAAGACGGCGCGCGCCGTGCGATCGAGCCAGGCCATCAGGACGCTCCCACGACGGGGTAATTGCCGGTGGCGACGAGGTAGCCGGCAACCAGAACCACCCAGACCAGCGACACCGGCAGGAACACCTTCCAGCCGAGGCGCATGAGCTGATCGTAGCGGTAGCGCGGCACGATCGTCTTGACCATGGCGAACATGAAGAACACCAGCCAGACCTTGAGGACGAACCAGACGATGCCCGGCACGGCGTTGAGGAAGCCGACGTCGAAGGGCGGCAGCCAGCCGCCGAGGAAGAGGATGGTCGTCATCGCGCACATCAGCACGATGTTGACGTACTCACCGAGCATAAAGAGCAGATAGGGCGTCGAGGAATATTCGACCTGGTAGCCCGCGACGAGTTCGGATTCCGCTTCCGGCAGGTCGAAGGGCGGGCGGTTCGTCTCGGCCAGCGCCGAGATGAAGAAGATGATGAACATCGGGAAGAGCAGCGAGAAGACGTTCCAGCCGTGGATCGCCTGCTGGTGCACGATCTCGGAGAGGTTCAGCGACCCGGCCCAGAGCAGAACCGTGATGATCACGAAGCCGATCGAGACCTCGTAGGAGACCATCTGCGCCGCCGAACGGAGCGAGCCGAGGAACGGGTATTTCGAATTGGACGCCCAGCCACCCATGATGATGCCGTAAACGCCGAGCGACGAGATGGCGAAGATGTAGAGAATGCCGACATTGATGTCGGCGAACACCCAGCCGTCGGCGACCGGCACGACCGCCCAGGCGCCGAGCGCCAGCGTGACGGTGATGAGCGGCGCAAGCAAAAAGACAACCTTGTTGGCGCCGGCCGGAATGACGGCCTCCTTCACGACGAACTTGATGAGGTCGGCGAAGGACTGCAGCAGGCCGAAGGCGCCCACCACGTTGGGGCCGCGGCGCAGCATGACGGCCGCCCAAATCTTGCGATCGGCCAACAGGATGTAGGCGATCATCACCAGCAGGACGACGATGAAGAGCAGGATCGAGACCGTGTTGCTGATCAGCCATGCCCATTCGTTGTTCATGCCGAAAGTGCTTTGCAGCCAGTCGTATAGGATCATGGCCCTACTCCGCCGCCGCAGCCATCGCGGGCGCGACGTAGAGGCGGCTGCACTCCGCCATCGTCTTGCTGGCCCGAGCGATCGGATTGGTGAGATAGAAATCGGCGATCTTGCAGGGCGTGCCGATGGCGGCGATGTCGCCCGCCTTGCCGACCGCCGACCAGATCGCGCCGTCCGCGCCCGGCGAGCCGGGGGCGACGTCGAGGGCCGCAAAGTGCGGCACCGCCGCAACGAGCGCCGCGCGCAGGGCGGGCAGATCGTCATAGGGCAGCGGCTTGCCGGCCAGACCGGAGACGGCGCGGACGATGCGCCAGTTCTCGCGCGCCTCGCCGGGCGGGAAGACCGCACGGTTGGCGGCCTGGACGCGGCCTTCGGTGTTCACGAAGAGGCCGGGCTCTTCGGTATAGGCGGCGCCCGGCAGGATGACGTCGGCGCGGTGCGCGCCCGCGTCGCCGTGGCTACCCTGATAGACCACGAAGGCCTTGCCGAGTCCGGACGTGTCGATCTCGTCCGCGCCGAGCAGCCAGACCAGGTCGATCTCGCCCTTCGCCGCACCGTCAAGGATGCCGGCGACATCGCGGCCGCCCTCGCCCGGCAGGAAGCCCACGTCGAGCGCGCCGACGCGGCCCGCCGCGTCGTGCAGGACGTTGAAGCCGCACCAGCCCTCGGCGCCCTCGGGGCCGATCATGCCGGTCGCGGCGGCAAGCTTGGCCGCGGCGGCGAGGATCGCCGCGCCATCGGGACGCGCGAGCGCGCTCTGGCCGAGGATCAGCATCGGGCGCCTGGCGTTCTTCAGCGTTTCGAAGAAGGCGCCCTCGCCCGCCGCCAGTTTCGCCAGAACATCCAAGGTCTCGCCCAGTTCCGTCACCGGATAGGTGAGATCGGCGGCGGCGCCGATACGGGCGATCGCCAGCGGATGACGCAGCCACGTCTTGCGGATGCGGGCATTGACGATGGGCGCCTCGCGGCGCGGGTTGGTGCCGACGAGAAGGATCGCGTCGGCGTCGTCGATGCCGGCAATGGCGGTGTTGAAGAGATAGGCGGGTCGCGGGCCGCCAAGCTTGGCGCCGTCCTGGCGGCAGTCGAGGCTGGCGACGCCGAACGAGGCGAGCAGGTCCTTCAGCGCCTTGACCGGCTCGACGCTGACGAGGTCGCCGGCGATCGCCGCGATCCTCGCCGGCGCGGTCGATTTCAGCTTCTCCGCGACGAGGCTGAGCGCCTCTTCCCAGGTGGCGGGCCTCAGCTTGCCGTCGCGGCGGATATAGGGACGGTCGAGGCGCTGGCGGCCGAGGCCGTCGATGGCGAAGCGGGTCTTGTCGCTGATCCACTCCTCGTTGACGTCGTCGTTGACGCGCGGCAGGACGCGCAGCACCTCGGCCCCGCGCGCGTCGATGCGGATATTCGAGCCGACCGCATCCATGGCGTCGATCGACTCGGTCTTGCGCAGCTCCCACGGGCGCGCGTTGAAGGCGTAGGGCTTGGAGGTCAGCGCCCCGACCGGGCAGAGGTCGATCACATTGGCGGAGAGCTCGCTGGTCAGCGCCTTCTCCAGATAGGTCGTGATCTCCATGTCCTCGCCGCGGCCCGAGGCGCCGATCTCCTCCACGCCAGCGACTTCCGCCACGAAGCGGACGCAGCGCGTGCAGTGGATGCAGCGGGTCATGATCGTGTTGACGAGCGGACCCATGTTCTTGTCGGTGACGGCGCGGCGGAACTCGCGGGTGCGAGCCTCGTCGATGCCGTAGCCCATCGCCTGGTCCTGCAGGTCGCACTCGCCGCCCTGGTCGCAGATCGGGCAGTCGAGCGGATGGTTGAGGAGCAGGAACTCCATCACGCCCTCGCGCGCCTTGCGGATGGTCGGCGAGTTGGTGACGATGACGGGCGGCTCGCCGTTGGGGCCGGGGCGCTGGTCGCGCACCTGCTGGGCGCAGGAGGCGACCGGCTTGGGCGCGCCCTTCACCTCGACCAGGCACATGCGGCAATTGCCGGCGATCGACAGGCGCTCGTGGTAACAGAAGCGCGGGATCTCGGCGCCCGCCGCCTCGCAGGCCTGAAGCAGCGAGAACTCGCCGGGAACGTCCACTTCGGTGCCGTCGACGATGATCCTGGTCATGGCCCCTACTCCGCCGCCTGCTTCGCCCTGGCGGCGCGCTCGGCAATGCGGCGCTCAAGCTCGGGACGGAAGTTCTTGATGAGGCCCTGGACCGGCCAGGCGGCCGCGTCGCCGAGGGCGCAGATCGTGTGGCCCTCGATCTGCTTGGTGACGTCCTGAAGCGTGTCGATCTCGGCAGCGACGGCGTCGCCGGTCTCCATGCGCTTCATCATGCGCCACAGCCAGCCGGTGCCTTCGCGGCACGGCGTGCACTGGCCGCAGCTCTCGTGCTTGTAGAAATAGGAGAGACGCCGGATGGCGGCGACCACGTCGGCCGACTTGTCCATCACGATGACGCCCGCCGTGCCGAGGCCGGAGCCGGCGGCCTTGAGGCTGTCGAAGTCCATGAGGACGGTGTCGCAGACCTCCCTGGTCAGCATCGGCACCGACGAGCCGCCGGGGATGACGGCGAGCAGATTGTCCCAGCCGCCGCGCACGCCGCCGCAATGCTTCTCGATGAGATCCTTCAGCGGGATGCCCATCTCCTCTTCCACGTTGCAGGGCTTGTTCACGTGGCCGGAGATGCAGAAGACCTTGGTGCCGGTATTGTTCGGGCGGCCGAGGCCGGCGAACCAGTCCGCGCCGCGGCGCAGAATGGTCGGCGCGACGGCGATGGATTCGACGTTGTTGACGGTGGTCGGGCAGCCATAGAGCCCGACATTGGCCGGGAACGGCGGCTTGAGGCGGGGCATGCCCTTCTTGCCTTCGAGGCTTTCGAGCAGCGCCGTCTCCTCGCCGCAGATATAGGCGCCCGCGCCGTGGTGGACGTAGAGGTCGAACGGCCAGCCGTGGATGTTGGTCTTGCCGATGAGGCCCGCGTCATAGGCCTCGTCGATGGCCTTCTGAAGTGCCTCGCGCTCGCGGATGAATTCGCCGCGGACATAGATGTAGGCGGCGTTCGCGCCCATGGCGAAGCTGGCGATGAGGCAGCCCTCGATCAGCTTGTGCGGATCGTGGCGCAGGATGTCGCGGTCCTTGCAGGTGCCGGGCTCGGACTCGTCGGCGTTGACGACGAGGTAGGCCGGACGGCCGTCGGACTGCTTGGGCATGAAGGACCACTTCATGCCGGTCGGGAACCCTGCGCCGCCGCGGCCGCGCAGGCCCGAGGCCTTCATCACGTTGACGATGGCGTCGCGACCGGTCTCGATGATCGCCTTGGTGCCGTCCCAGTCGCCGCGCCGGCGCGCCGCGTCGAGGCCCGGCGAGTGCAGGCCGTAGAGATTGGTGAAGATGCGGTCCTTGTCGGCCAGCATGTCAGCTCTCCACCTCGGTCAGCGTGGTCGCCCCGCCCTCGGGCGCGGAGTGGACGCGCGCGATCTGCGGGCCGGGCTTCGGCGTCTCGCCGCGCGCGAAGGCGTCGAGCAGGGCGTTGAAGCTCTCCACGGTGAGGTCTTCGTAGGTGTCCGAGAAGATCTGTACGAGCGGCGCATTCACGCAGGCCCCGAGGCACTCGACCTCCTCCCACGAGAACTGGCCGTCCTGCGTCACCTGCTTGGCGTGCGGCCCCATGCGCTTCTTGCAGACGTCGATGAGATCGCCTGCCCCGCGCAGCATGCAGGGCGTCGTGCCGCAGACCTGGACATGGGTGCGCCCGACCGGCGCCATGTGGAACATCGTGTAGAAGGTCACGATCTCGTAGACGCGGATATAGGGCATGCCCAGCCGGTCGGCGATCCAGCGGATGCACGGCTCGCTGATCCAGCCTTCCTGCTCCTGCGCCTTCCACAGCATCGGGATCACCGCCGAGGCCTGGCGGCCTTCAGGATACTTGGCGATCTGCTTGTCGACCCAGGCGAGGTTGTCGGCCGAGAAGGCGAAGCTCGCGGGCTGGACGGGGGCGAGGCGGCGGACGGACATGGCTATCTCGCGAAATCGACGCGGGCGATCTTGCCGCCCTTGAGGGTATAGATCGCGGCGACCTGGAAACGCTCGCCGCCGGGTTCGCGGCTGACGTCCTCGTGGTCGACGATGGTGTCGCCGACGACGATGCGGTTGACGAGCACGGCCTTGTTCTGCGGGAACTTCGCGAACATCGCGGCATAGCGCTCGCGGATCGCCGCCGCGCCGTTGCTGGTGACCGCGCCGTTGAGGTCCGCGACGACGCAATCGTCGGCGTAGAACGTCATGAAGAGGTCGAGATCCTGCGCGTTGTAGGCGTCGAACTGGCCCTGAACCGCAGCGAGGCCCAGCGACGCCGCGGCGGCGGCGACTGCGCCGGGACCGCCGGCCCCTGCAAGAACGGAAGCGCTCACCGGTCCACCTCGCCGAAAACGATGTCGAGAGAGCCCAGGATCGCCGAGACGTCGGCGAGCATGTGGCCCTTGCACAGATAATCCATCGCCTGGAGATGGGCGAAGCCGGGGGCGCGGATCTTGGCGCGATACGGGCGGTTGGTGCCGTCGGCGACAAGATAAACGCCGAACTCGCCCTTGGGCGCCTCGACGGCGGCGTAGACCTCGCCGGCCGGAACCTTGTAGCCCTCGGTGTAGAGCTTGAAGTGATGGATGAGCGCTTCCATCGTCTGCTTCATCTCGGCGCGCCTGGGCGGCACGATCTTGCCGTCCTCGCAGGAGACCGGACCGGGCTGCATCTTTTCGATGCACTGGCGCATGATCTTCGCCGACTCGCGCATTTCCTCCATGCGGCAGAGATAGCGGTCGTAGCAGTCGCCGTTCTTGCCGACTGGAATCTTGAAGTCGAGCTCGTCGTAGCACTCGTAAGGCTGGGCGCGGCGCAGATCCCACGCCATGCCCGAGCCGCGCACCATGACGCCCGAAAAGCCCCAGTCGAGGGCGTCCTGCTGCGTGACATGGCCGATATCGACGTTGCGCTGCTTGAAGATGCGGTTGTCGGTGATCAACGTCTCGATGTCGTCGACCATCTTCGGGAAGCGCTCGGTCCACGCATAGATGTCGTCGAGCAGAGCCTGCGGCAGGTCCTGGTGGACACCGCCCGGACGCACATAGGCCGCGTGCATGCGGCTGCCGCTGGCGCGCTCGTAGAAGATCATCAGATCCTCGCGCGGTTCGAAGCCCCAGAGCGGCGGGGTGAGCGCGCCGACGTCCAGCGCCTGGGTCGTCACGTTCAGCAGATGCGAGAGGATGCGGCCGATCTCGCTGTAGAGGACCCGGATGAGCTGACCCCGCTTCGGCACCGTGAGGCCGAGCAGACGCTCGACCGCCAGCGCGAAGGCGTGCTCTTGGTTCATCGGCGCGACGTAGTCGAGCCGGTCGAAATAGGGCACCGCCTGGAGATAGGTCTTGTACTCGATCAGCTTCTCGGTGCCGCGATGGAGCAGGCCGATATGGGGGTCGACGCGCTCAACGATCTCGCCGTCGAGTTCCAGCACCAGACGCAGCACGCCGTGCGCCGCCGGATGCTGGGGCCCGAAATTGATCGTGAACTTGTGGTCGTCCTGAGCGGGGGCGTTCATGGCTTCACCGCCTTCTCGTCGCCCGGCAGCACCGCCGCCGCACGCGCGCCCTCCCAAGGGCTGAGATAGTCGAAGGAGCGGAACTCCTGCTGCAGCTTCACCGGGCTGTAGACGACGCGCTTCTCCTCGTCGTCGTAACGGACCTCGACGAAGCCGGTCAGCGGGAAGTCCTTGCGCAGCGGATGGCCGCTGAAGCCGTAGTCGGTGAGGATGCGGCGCAAATCGGGATGGCCGGAGAACAGGATGCCGTACATGTCGAACGCCTCGCGCTCGAACCAGTTGGCGGTCGGAAACAGCCCGGTCACGCTAGGCACCATCGCCTGCTCGGCGATCTGGAGCTTCACGCGAATGCGGCGATTCATGCGCATCGAGAGCAGGTGGTAGACGACGTCGAAGCGCTGCGGCCGTTCCGGATAGTCGACGCCGCAGACATCCAGCAGGGTGGTGAACTGGAAGCGCGGGTCGTCGCGCAGCGTCCGCAGCGTGGAGACGATCTCATCCGGCGCGACGGCAAGCGTCAGTTCGCCGTGGGCGATCTGCGCGACGGCCGCCGGCAGGGTCGCGGCCGCTTGTTCGGCGAGAAGGGTCAGAGCTTCAGCGTTCATGGCCGCCTCACCGCTCGAACGTGCCGACGCGGCGGATCTTCTTCTGCAACTGCAGAATGCCGTAGATCAGCGCCTCGGCCGTGGGCGGACAGCCCGGCACATAGACATCGACCGGCACGATCCGGTCGCAGCCGCGCACGACCGCGTAGGAGTAATGATAGTAGCCGCCGCCATTGGCGCAGCTGCCCATCGAGATCACGTAGCGCGGGTCCGGCATCTGGTCGTAGACCTTGCGCAGCGCCGGGGCCATCTTGTTGGTAAGCGTGCCCGCGACGATCATCACGTCGGACTGGCGCGGCGACGCGCGCGGGGCGGCGCCGAACCGCTCCATGTCGTAGCGCGGCATCGAGGCCTGCATCATCTCGACGGCGCAGCAGGCCAGACCGAAGGTCATCCACATCAGCGAGCCGGTGCGCGCCCAGGCGACCAGGTCCTCGAGCGAGGCGACGACGAAGCCCTTGTCCTTCATCTCGCCCTGGAGGGCGTCGAACATGAGGTCGTCCGGGCCAGGGACGTGCCCGCCCTCGACGCCCGCGCGCGCCGCCGACCCGGCCGGGGGAAGGATCACTCCCATTCCAGCGCCCCCTTTTTCCATTCGTAGATGAAGCCCACGGTGAGGACGCCAAGAAAGACCATCATCGAGAAGAAACCGAACAGCCCCGTCTCGCCGAGCGTGATCGCCCAGGGGAAAAGGAACGCGACTTCAAGGTCGAAGATGATGAAGAGGATCGAGACGAGATAGAACCGCACGTCGAACTTCATGCGGGCGTCGTCGAAGGCATTGAAGCCGCACTCGTAGGCGGAGAGCTTCTCGGCATCGGGCTTAACCGGAGCGACCACAAACGGCAGCGCCAGAAGGACGATGCCCAATCCAAGCGAGATCCCGAGAAACAGGATGATCGCCAGATACTCGCTCAAGAAATCGGTCATCGCGCCCCCGCGGAGGGCCCGGCACGCGTCCGGGCTACCCGAATTGGGGCTCGCTATAGCCCAAGACCGTCATGCCGCATAGCGGCATTGCCGCGCTTTTCCGTTTCAGCCGGCAAAGTGGAATACCGTGTGCAACCAGACGCTTACCGCAACGCAATATCGGTCGAGAAACTGCGAGGGACTCGCAAGTCGTCGTTGACGTTCAGTCGACCCGGATGCGCTCCACGATCACCGGCACAGGCTGGGCCGGAATCGATTCGTCCACCGGCGAATAGGCGAAGTAGACGCCGCCGTCGCGATCCGACGTGACGCCGCCGGCGCGGGTCTGGCCGGCCATTTCAGGCAGGATCTCGCCGATCTCGGTTCCGGTCTCGTCATAGGCCTTGAGCCAGGCCTGGGCGGTGAGCGCTTCGGGATCGTCCGAGGTGCCCGCAACCACCACGACGCCGCTCGGCAGGCGCGTGATGTCGGCGATGGTCGACTTGCCGGGCACCTTGACGTCCCAAATCACTTCGCCGCCGCCGCTGATGCGGACGAGCCGCGCCTCGTTCTCCCCGTGGGAGAGGTTGATGCCAAGGACCAAGCCGCCGTCCGGCAGGGTCGTCGCCTGGGCCACGGCGCAGCGGCGCTCGGTCGTGAAGCCCGCGAACTTGGCGATCGATCCGGTCGCGGCATCGATCCGGGAGACGAACACGCGGCGGTTCTCGAAGGTGCCGACCACAAAGCTGCCCGACGGGCCGGAGACCACGATGGGGTAGGATTCCTTGGAGCCGTTCTTCTCGGTAAGCGACCACACGATGTCACCATCGCCCGTGAGCTGCATCACCTGCATGTCGGCGGTGCCTTCGGGCGTCGCCTTCAGCCGCCCCGACACGAAGAAGTCGCCGCTCGGTGCGAGGCCGATGCCGGAAAGGAAGTCCTCGGCCGGCGCGGGCTCGCCGAAGACGTCATCCTTGACCACGTCGCCGCCGGGGCCGAAGCCGACCAGCATCGACTGGTAGCCGTTCTCGGTGAGCTCCGAGCCGTCGAGCCCGGCGACATAGAGAATCTCGCCCGGCCCATAGGTGATCGCCCTGGCGATCTGCGGCCCGCGGCGGTCGATGACGCGCTCCCAGCGCAGGCGGCCATTGTCCTCGTAGCGGAAGACGTGGACGCGGGGATCGGTGCCGCCGTCATAGGGCACCAGTTCCTGGGCGACCAGGGCGAAGCCCCCGCCCGGCGCGGCCGTGATCGCCTGGGTTTCGAGGCCGTTGGGCGCATCCAGCGTGACGCGGGCGCCGGCATGGGCCGTCGAGGCGCTTCCGCACAAGACAAGGGCCAGCGCCGTCAGGGGCGCCCGGAAACTGAACATCGGATTGAAGCTCCTCATGGACACGCCACATTAAGCGGGGCGCCTTCGCGCCCGCAATATGCCCCCATACAGGAGGCAGACTGTCCGGAACGTGAATGGCGGGAGCGACGGGGCTCGAACCCGCGACCTCCGGCGTGACAGGCCGGCACTCTAACCAACTGAGCTACGCCCCCGCTGGGCTGCAGGACCGCCGAGAAAGGACGGCCCGCTCAAGAGAGCGCGGGTGTATTGGCCGCGCCCGCCGGTGTCAAGCAGTCCCACAGCGAATTTCCGTTACATCGGCGGCGCGGACATCACGCAGTCGTCGGCGATCGGCGTCGCCTTCGCCAAGCCGTCGGGATCGGCCGCCCATTCCTGCTGCCTGGCGCGAATGTCGGCGATACGCGCCGACATCGCCTTGTCCTTGCCGACCTCCCCCAGCTTGACGATCCAGGCGCTGTTGGCCGCGTCGTAGGCCTGGATCGCGGCGGCGTCGGCGCCGGGCGTCGCACGCAGCATGCCGGTGACGAACGAGGTCGCCGCCGCGCAGGTCACGGCGCGATCGTAGGTGATCTCGATCGCCGCCGCGGCCGGCGGTTCGGGGTTCTCCCGGGGCGTCCAGATCTCGGTGCCGGCCCCCGGGGCGCCCTTGACGTACCAGACGCCTTTGGCGGTCTCGCCGTCCTGCGTCATGATCGCCACGCCGGGCGCGCCCTGAAAATCGTAGGCGACGGCCAGGACGTTGCGGTTCGCACCATCGACGATGCCGACGCCGACGATCTTCTGGCCGCCGACGTCCCAGACCACGTCGAAGACGTCGCCCGCGATCTGGCGGTCGAGATGGAGCTCAGTCAGCGTGACCGTTCCGGTATAGGCGCTGCCGTCGGGATCGGTGCCCTGGACGGCGAACGTATCGGTGTCGGAGGCCGACGCGAGGCCGCCAAGTGCCAGGCTCAGGATCGCCGTTGCGAGGATGCGCATCTGTAACCTCCGTGGGCGGAGGCAGCGGCCTCCGTCCGGCACAGTCCCACGATGCCGGGAGAGGCGCAGCGCGGCGGGTAGCCGCAGCGCATGGTGGGCGATGACGGACTCGAACCGCCGACATCTTCGGTGTAAACGAAGCGCTCTACCAACTGAGCTAATCGCCCCACAGCGTGGACCTAGCAGAAGGCCCGCCGCCGGGGAAGCACGCCTCAGACCAGCGCGAAGATCAGCCCGTACAGCGTGAACTGCACGACGAAGTAGCCACCGTTGATCGCCAGCAGCGACAGCGGGCGGCGCTCGAAGGCGTAGTTGAGGCCGAGGCTGGCGGCGACGAGGCCAAGGCCGGTCGTGAAACCATAGATCAACCCCTCCTTCAGCGGCACGCCGCTGGCGAAGAAGCCGAAGGCGATGGCCGTCACCAGGGCGCCGAGGAGCGCCTGCCCGAAGACCGCCCCCATATTGGCCTCGGTCTCCTCCTTCGTAAGCTTCGCGCCGGCCATCCAGGGCTGGGCGAACAGAAGCGGCGAATACCAGATGCCGCCCAGAACGAATGCCGATACCGTCGCGACGCCGACGGCGATCCAGTCGATTTCACCCATGACTACTCCCCTCCCCTCGCCCGGACCTCATTGCCCGGCGAATGTCCTGTAGCGCTCGAACCCTTCGGCGAGCACGCCATCGACGGCCCCGGACAGCGTCGCGAAACCCTCCGGATCGTAGCCGCCGACCGCGTAGCGCAGCTTCACATGCGTGCCCGCGTCCTTCGCCTCGAAGGTGACGACCATCGAGCCGGCGACCCCCATGTATTGCAGCGGACCGAGGCCGCCGCTGAAGACCAGCATCCGGCCCGGCGCAGCGTTCACGACCCGGAGGTGCTCCACGAAGCCGCCCGGCACCGTCTCGCACCAGCAGCCGCCCGGCTCGGGCGTGATGCGGAGATTGGCGGCGTCGCCGGAGTACGAGTGCTCGGGGTTCCACCAGCCGCCAACCTGAAGGAACTTCGCGTAGGCCTCGGCCGGCGGGATCGCGACGTCGCCCTCGAAGCCGAGCGCGAACCCGGACGGGCCGCTGCTTTGCACGGCGGCCGAGGCCGCCGGGAGCAAGGCGCCCAGAGCGCAGGCCAGAACCATCACCTTCTTCATGGATTTCCCCTTTCTTGCGCCGTCAGCGCGAGCAATTCGAAGTGCGTTCCGAGCTGGGCGACGGCGCGGTCGAAATAGCCGACGTCGCGATGGGTGCGGGCCTGCATGATCCCGCCCTCCATGGTGCAGAGCACGAATTCGGCAAGCGCCTGGCGATCGGTCTGCGGCGGCAGGCGATCGCCGGCCGCCTCGAGGCATTCGCGGACGGCGCCGGTCCAGCCGCTGAAATTGACCGCCAGGAGCTCGCGCACCGCCGGGTCGGGCTCGTGCAGTTCGAGGGCGATGGAGCCGATCGGGCAGCCGAACAAACAGTCGGTTTCGACCACCATGCGGCGATAGGCGGCGAGCAGCGCGAAGATGCGCTCGAGCGGATCGTCGACGCCCTCCCAGGCCGGGTCCAGAAGCCTCTCGCGGATGCCGGTGCGATAGGCCTCCAGCACCGCGAGCAGCACGTCCTGCTTGCCGGGAAAGAAGTGGTAGAGCGAGCCGCTGTTGACCTCCGCCGCCTTGAGAAGGTCGGCGATGCTGGTCGCGCCATAGCCCTTCTCCCAGAACAGGTCCATCGCCGCCCCAATGATTCGATCTCTTGTCGATGCAACCATGGACGCTCTTGATTGAATGTTCAACTCAGAATGAGAGGCCTGCGGCAATCCGTCAAGCCCAAAGAAAAAAACGCCGCTCATCCCTGCGGATGGCGGCGCCTTCCTGGTCTCAATCTGCGATCGGACGGGCCGACCGCGGGCGAACCTCAGTTCACCGCTTCCTTGAGCTGCTTGCCAGCCCGGAACTTCGGAGCCTTCGAGGCCGGAATGTCGATTTCCTCGCCGGTCTGCGGGTTGCGGCCCTTGCCGGCCTTGCGCTGCGTCACGACAAACGTGCCGAACCCGACGACGCGGACCTCGTCGCCCTCCTTGAGAGCAGCGGTGACGACGTCGAACACCGCTTCGACCGCAGCCGTCGCATCGCCCTTCGCCAGGTTCGTCTTGTCAGCAACGGCAGCGATCAATTCGTTCTTGTTCATGGGTTCAGTACCCCTCTCCTTGGGAATCCGGGCCGGAGAATAGACGCGCCCGGCCCCCTGGGCAAAGAGAAAGGGCCGCTCAGCGCGGCCCTTTCAAGCTTGCATTGCGACTAATGCGCGAGACTGGCGCCCTCGGCGGCGGCCGATTCGGCCGCCGTCAGGCGCGGCGGATCGGCCGGCTCCTCCCAGGTGACAGGCTCCGGCGCCCGCACCAAGGCGACCTTGACCACCTCGTCCATCGTGGAGACCGGGACGATCGTCAGCCCCTTCTTCACGTTGTCCGGGATCTCGGCGAGGTCCTTCTCGTTCTCCTGCGGGATCAGCACCGTCTTGATGCCGGCCCTCAGCGCCGCCAGCAGCTTTTCCTTCAGGCCGCCGATCGGCAGCACCCGGCCGCGCAGCGTGACTTCACCGGTCATCGCCACGTCCCGGCGGACCGGAATGCCGGTCAGCACGGAGATGATCGAGGTCGCCATGCCGACGCCGGCCGACGGACCGTCCTTGGGCGTCGCCCCTTCCGGCACGTGGACGTGGATGTCGCGCTTGTCGAACACCGGCGGGATGATGCCGAAGCTGAGCGACTTGGAGCGCACATAGGAGCGCGCCGCGTCGATCGATTCCTTCATCACGTCGCCGAGCTTTCCGGTGGTCTGCATCCGGCCCTTGCCGGGCAGCATGACCGCCTCGATCTGCAGCGTCTCGCCGCCGACCTCGGTCCAGGCGAGCCCGGTGACGACGCCGACCTGGTCCTCCAGGTCAACCTCGCCATAGCGGTACTTCTTCACGCCCGCGTACTTGTCGAGATTGTCGGGCGTGATCTCGACCTTCTTCAGCTTCTTCGAGACGATCTCGCGCGTCGCCTTGCGGATGAGATTGGCGATCTCGCGCTCGAGGTTGCGCACGCCCGCCTCGCGGGTGTGGTAGCGGATCAGCTCGAGCAGGCCCGCATCGGTGATCGCCCACTCGCCGGCCTTCAGTCCGTGCGCCTCGATCTGCTTGGGCACCAGGTGGCGCTTGGCGATCTCGACCTTCTCGTCCTCGGTGTAGCCGGGGATGCGGATGATCTCCATGCGGTCGAGCAGCGGCTGCGGCATGCGCAGGCTGTTCGCCGTGGTGATGAAGAGCACGTCGGAGAGGTCGAAATCGACTTCAAGATAGTGGTCGTTGAACGTCGAGTTCTGCTCGGGATCCAGCACTTCGAGCAGCGCCGACGACGGGTCGCCGCGCCAGTCGGCGCCGAGCTTGTCGATCTCGTCGAGAAGCATCAGCGGGTTCGACGTCTTGGTCTTCTTCAGCGACTGGATGATCTTGCCCGGCATCGAGCCGATATAGGTCCGGCGATGGCCGCGGATCTCGGACTCGTCCCGTACCCCGCCGAGCGACATGCGGACATATTCGCGCCCCGTCGCCTTGGCGATCGACTTGGCGAGCGAGGTCTTGCCAACGCCGGGCGGACCGACGAGGCAGAGGATCGGGCTTTTCAGCTTCTTCGCACGCACCTGGACGGCCAGGTATTCGAGGATGCGCTCCTTCACCTTCTCCAGCGCGAAGTGGTCGTCGTTGAGGACCGCCTCGGCATGGTCGATGTCGAGCTTGACCTTCGACTTCTTGCCCCAGGGCAGCGAGAGCATCCAGTCGAGATAGTTGCGCACGACCGTCGCTTCGGCCGACATCGGACTCATGTTGCGCAGCTTGCGCAATTCCGCCGTCGCCTTCTCGCGGGCTTCCTTGGAGAACTTGGTGTCCTTGATGCGCTGCTCGAGCTCGGCAAGTTCGTCCTTGCCTTCCTCGCCATCCCCCAGCTCCTTCTGGATCGCCTTGAGCTGCTCGTTCAGATAGTACTCGCGCTGCGTCTTCTCCATCTGGCGCTTGACGCGGCTGCGGATCTTCTTCTCGACCTGCAGCACGCCGATCTCGGCCTCCATCAGGCCGTAGACCTTCTCCAGCCGCGCGGCGACCGATGGCTGTTCCAGGATTTCCTGCTTGTCCGTGATCTTCACCTGAAGATGCGCCGCGACGGCATCGCTGAGCTTGGAGGGCTCCTCGATCTGGGCGACCGAGGCGAGCACGTCGGGCTGAACCTTCTTGTTCAGCTTCACATAGCTCTCGAACTGGGTCGACACGCTGCGGGCAAGCGCCGTGAGTTCCTTGTCGCTGTCGATGCTATCGGCAACCGGCTCGGCCTCGGCCTGGAAGAAGGCGGCGTTCGAACGGAAGCCGGTGACGCGGGCGCGCGACTTGCCCTCGACCAGGACCTTCACGGTCTGGTCGGGCAGCTTGAGGAGCTGGAGCACGGTCGCGACGGTGCCGACTTCGTAGAGCGCATCCTCGGACGGATCGTCGTCCTGCGCGTTTCTCTGCGTGACGAGCAGGATCTGCTTGTCGTGGGTCATCACGTCTTCGAGGGCGCGCACGGACTTCTCGCGGCCGACGAAGAGCGGCACGATCATGTGCGGGAACACCACGATGTCGCGCAGCGGCAGCACCGGGTAGACGGTCTTTGCAGTCTTGGAGGCGTCGCTGGTCATAGCCTCGTCCTTTCCGAGTGGTGGCGAAGCTCTGCGCACCCCTATGAGGCGATACGCGTCGGCTCCCCTGGTGTCCGTTCCCGCCGGCCGGCGGTGCGGACGATTCAAGTCGTCGATTGAAAGTGGGCGAACCGGGCCCGGGGTTCAAGGGCGGCCCGCAAAGGAGCCGAATCCCGCCGCTTTGTGGCAAAACGAAGGCCCGCAGCGCGGGCCTTCGGACAGCCTATGGCATAGACTCGGCGCTCAGGACGCGGCGGCGTCCTTCGCCTTGTCGGCGTAGATGTAAAGCGGCCGGGCGCGGCCTTCGACCACTTCGGCATTGATGACGACCTGTTCAACGCCGCGCAGACCCGGCAGGTCGTACATGGTGTCGAGCAGGATGCCCTCCATGATCGAGCGCAGCCCGCGCGCGCCGGTCTTGCGAGCCAGCGCCTTCATGGCGATCTGGCGGACCGCGTCGTCCGAGAAGGACAACTGGACGTCCTCCATCTCGAACAGCCGGGCATACTGCTTCACGAGCGCGTTCTTCGGCTTGGTGAGAATATCCACCAGCGCATCGACCGAGAGGTCTTCGAGAGTCGCGATGACCGGCAGACGGCCGACAAATTCCGGAATGAGGCCGAACTTCAGAAGATCCTCGGGCTCGACCTCGCGGAAGATCTCGCCGGTCGAACGATCGTCAGGGCCGACCACCGCCGCGCCAAATCCGATCGAGGACCCCTGGCGGCGGCCGGAGATGATCTTCTCCAGGCCGGCGAAGGCGCCGCCGCAAATGAAGAGGATGTTCGACGTATCGACCTGCAGGAATTCCTGCTGGGGATGCTTGCGCCCGCCCTGCGGCGGCACGGAGGCGATGGTGCCTTCCATGATCTTCAGCAATGCCTGCTGCACGCCCTCGCCCGAGACGTCGCGGGTGATGGACGGATTGTCGGACTTGCGGCTGATCTTGTCGATTTCGTCGATATAGACGATGCCGCGCTGGCAGCGCTCGACATTGTAGTCGGAGGCCTGCAGCAGCTTGAGAATGATGTTCTCGACGTCCTCGCCGACATAGCCGGCCTCGGTGAGGGTCGTCGCATCGGACATCGTGAAGGGCACGTCGATGATGCGCGCCAGCGTCTGGGCGAGCAGCGTCTTGCCGCAGCCCGTCGGGCCGACCAGCAGGATGTTCGACTTCGCCAGTTCGACGTCCTGGTTCTTGGCGGCGTGGTTCAGCCGCTTGTAGTGGTTGTGCACGGCGACCGAGAGAACCTTCTTCGCCTGGTCCTGGCCGATGACGTAGTCATCGAGAACCTTGCGGATCTCCTGCGGCGTGGGCACGCCGTCGCGCGACTTCACCAGCGAGGACTTGTTCTCCTCGCGGATGATGTCCATGCACAGCTCGACGCACTCGTCGCAGATGAAGACGGTGGGTCCGGCGATTAGCTTGCGGACTTCGTGCTGACTCTTCCCGCAGAACGAACAGTAGAGCGTGTTCTTGGAGTCGCCGCCGGCGGCCTTGCTCATGGGGTCTCCATTGGGACGGGCGATTCCACCCGTCGAAGGTGGCATCTTAGGGGGTGGCGGGAGGCCCCTTCAATGCCGAATCGCTGACGGACGTCCCCGCTGACCTAACGTCGCCCGTTATTCGCTCGTCGATCTAGAGATTGAGGTTAGGCGAAGGAATTTCAACAGAGCCTTAACGATGGCCTTGCCCCAGCCCTCTCAACGCCGTTCGAAGACCATGCCGCCGAGCAGGATCAGAGCGCCGTCGCTGTCTGGAAATTCAGCGAAACCAAGTACTTCCGACGCGCCCCTGACATAGACCAGCGACATCGAGCGGCCATCGACCTTGAATCGACCGCCGGCCGAAGCCCCGGACGCGAAGCCGCCGGCGTGGGCGGCGCGGAACGATTCGAAGCCCTCGATCAGGATCCTGCCGTCGTCCTGAAAACGGACGGACGCCTTCGCGCCGGCCGCGCCGGCCAGTCCGGCATTGAAGTCGTCGCGCGCCTCGTAGAGCCCTTCTGGGTTCGCACTCCGGGCCGGCGCGCGTCGATAGCTGCGCCCGCCGAGACGGAGCTCGACGCCGTCCTCGGCAAACGTCCGGCGCTCGGTCGTTCCGTCCGCCCAGCGCAGGTTGATCTCGGCGCCCTCGATCCGGTAGCGCCCGCAGCGCCAGGCCTGCGCGCCCGCGCAGGCCTCGAAGGCCGTCGCATCGAGCCGACGGGGGGCGCCGCGATAGACCTCGCCCAGAGGATCGAACAGGAGGACCTCGGTGCGCTCGCCCTCGGTCCAAGCCCTGGTCGCCGCAGCAAGGAAGGACCGGCGGCCGGTCGCCATGTAGAGGCCCTCGATGCCGCCGTCGCCCGGTAGGGCATCGACGGCCAGAGCCGGCGGCGGTGCGGCGTCGGGCGCGGCCACGAAGAGCGAGGCGAGCATGGCCCGCGCGTCCGCGCCGTCGCGGTCCCACGCCGCCTGCTCGCCCGAGACGGCGACGATGGTCGCGGTGCCGGCGGCGTCGGCCGACTCGTAGAGCCGCCGGACAATGCGGCCGTCGGACAGACGGGTCGCCGTTTCCTGGCGCCAGAGTTCGAACGGCTCCTCGTGCACCTCTTCCGCCTCGCCACGCGCGGCGGCCCGATCGCCGGCTTCGGCGGCCTCGACGAAGCTCTCCAGGGCGTCGTCAGGATCGTCGTCGCCGAGACGGGTGAGCACAGTCACCGTCAGGGCGCCGTCGGGAGAGGCGAAGACCGCCATGGCCCGCTCGTCCAGGCGGCTCCAGCCGTCCGGCACCTCCAGCGTGACGTAGTCGTAGGCGACGACGGCGGCCGAGGCGGCGCCGGCGAGGAGCGCGGCGGCGCAGGCGAACAGCGCTGATCGGAACGGATTCGACATCGGTCCCCAAATGCCATGGCCGGGCAGTGCCCGGCCATGATTTCTCGATCGAGACTGCGGCGACAGCGTGGCCGTCAGGCCTCGGCGCCCGGACGCTTCTCGAAGACCTCGTCGATCAGGCCAAGTTCCTTGGCCTCGGTCGGGGTCAGGAACTTGTCGCGGTCCAGCATCTTCTCGATGACCTCGAGCGGCTGGCCGGTATGGCGGGCATAGATCTCGTTCAGCCGCCGCTTGATCTTGACGATCTCCTCGGCATAACGGGCCATGTCGGTGGCCTGGCCCGAATAACCGCCGGAGGGCTGGTGCAGCATGACGCGGGCGTTGGGCAGCGCGAAACGCTGGCCCTTCTGCCCCGCCGCCAGCAGCCACGAGGCGGCGCTGGCCGCCTGGCCGATGCAGACCGTGGTGATCGGGCAGCGGATGTACTGCATGGTGTCGTAGATCGCGAGGCCCGACGTCACCACGCCGCCCGGCGAGTTGATGTACATCGAGATTTCCTTCTTGGGGTTCTCGGCCTCAAGAAAGAGGAGCTGCGCGGCGATCAGCGTCGCCATGCCGTCCTCGACGCCGCCGGTGACGAAGATCACGCGCTCCTTCAGGAGGCGCGAGAAGATGTCGTAGGCGCGTTCGCCGCGGGCGGTCGATTCGACCACCATCGGCACCAGCATGTTGTTGACGACTTCTCGCGGGTCGCGGTCGAACAGGGCCATCGGGCGCTCTTATTCCATCTGTTGAGTCGTCAGCACTATATAGGAAGCCTCACCGCCGCGTTCACGCCGGATCTTCGCCCTCGGGCTCCTTGAACAGCTCCTCGCGGGAGACGGTCTTGTCCTCGACCTTCGCCATGGCGACGATGAAATCGACGACCTTGTCCTCGTAGAGCGGGGCGCGCAGCTGGGCGAGAGCCTGCGGGTTCTTCTGGTAGAACTCGAAGACCTGCTGCTCCTGGCCGGGATAGCGGCGGGCCTCGGCGGCGACGGCGCGGCCGAGTTCCTCCTGGGTCAGGTCGAGGCTGTTGAGGCGGCCGATCTCGGCCAGCACCAGGCCGAGACGGACGCGGCGCTCGGCGATCTTGCGGTACTCGGCCTTCAGCTCGTCCTCGGTCTTGCCCTCGTCCTCGAAGGTCTTCTTCTCGCGCTCCAGCTCGCCGAGCACGGCCTTCCAGATCGCGTCGAACTCGGCCTCGACCATGCCTTCGGGCAGCTCGAAGCTGTGGGCCTTGTCGAGCGCGTCGAGCAGCGCGCGCTTGATGTGGGAGCGGCTGGCGCGGGCGTAGTCGGCGCCCATCTGGGTGCGGATCAGCTCCTTCAGCTTGTCGAGGCTCTCGATGCCCATCTTGGCGGCGAAGGCGTCGTCGATCTCGACCGCATCGGCGCCGCGCACTTCCTTGACCTTGACGTCGAAGACCGCCGCCTTGCCGGCGAGCTCGACCGAGCCGTAGGCCTCGGGGAAGCTGACAGCGACGGCCTTCTCGTCGCCCGCCTTGACGCCGACGAGCTGGTCCTCGAAGCCGGGGATGAACATGCCCGAGCCGAGGACGAGCATGAAGTCCTCGGCCTTGCCGCCGTCGAACGGCACGCCGTCGATCTTGCCCTCGAAGTCGATCTTGAGCTGGTCGCCCTTTTCGGCCGACGCGCCCTCGTCCTTCGCGGTGAAGGTGCGCTGCTGGTCGGCCATGCGGCCGAGCGCCTGCTCGATGTCGTCGGCCGGAACCTCGGCGGTGAGGCGGGTCAGCGACAGCGTCGCGGGATCGACCGGGGTGAACTCCGGCATCACGTCGACGGTGACGTTGAAGGTGAGATCGGTCTTGCCGGCGACGAGGTCGTCGGCCTTGGCGGTCAGCTCGATGCGGGGCGGCTGGGCGGTGCGCAGCTTGCGCTCGGCGACGGCGGCCTGGGTCGCCTCGTTCACCGCCTCTTCCACGACCTCGCCCATGACGCCCTTGCCATAGGTCTTCTTCAGGTGGGCCAGCGGCACCTTGCCCGGCCGGAAGCCCTTGAGCTGAACCTTGTCCTTGATCTCGGCGAGCTTGCCGTCGACCTTGGCGTCCAGTTCGGCGCGCGGCACCAGAATGGCGAATTCGCGCTTCAGACCTTCGGTGGTGATCTCGGTGACCTGCATCGAACTTGATCCTGCTGTTGCGGAACGCCTGTCCGCCTGAAAACCGGTGCCCTGGCGCTGGCTGAGCTGGTGCGGGCGGAGGGACTTGAACCCCCACGGCTTGCGCCGTCGG
Source organism: Alphaproteobacteria bacterium (assembly GCA_016792565.1). Lineage (GTDB taxonomy): Bacteria > Pseudomonadota > Alphaproteobacteria > Micropepsales > Micropepsaceae > JADZAI01. Next base: position 56,588 of record JAEUMK010000072.1, on the reverse strand, counting down.
TACCTAAAACCGGTGCGTCTACCAATTCCGCCACGCCCGCGCGTGACCCAGCCGCCTGCGGGCGGAAGCGGCGGTCTATAGCAAGGCCGCCCGGCCGGGGGAAGCGGCGATTGGACGGCTCCCGGCCATCTCCCTGCGCGAAAGGATGTTTCGTGCCGGCGGCGAAAAGCATCTTCGTTCCTCGCCCCCTACCTGGGGAGGGGGGCCTCCCCTGCCCCTCGTGCGCCGCCTTGAGGTTGCCGGAGCCAATATAGGATTAATATCCGCAACCGCAAGGGTGGTGCGTCCTTCGAGACGGGCGCGTCGCGCCCTCCTCAGGATGAGGAACGCCGAGGACTGGTTGGCGCCTTGCGCCCTCCTCAGGATGAGAGCCGCTGGGGCCGGTGGAGGCAGTTGCGGGTCGGTGCTCCGCGCCTAAGGCCCCCTTCCGCCCTTCGGGCACCTTCCCCCGATGGGGGAAGGGAGCATGGCCCTTCCCCCGGCGCGGCCGGGAGAAGGGCTTGGCCGGTCAGACCGCCGCGAGGGCCTGGTCGATGTCGGCGATGAGGTCGCGGCTGTCCTCGATGCCGATGGAGATGCGCACCAGATCGCCGGTGATGCCGTAGCGCTCCTTGTCGGCCGGGGGATAGTCGAGATGGGTGGTCGTCGCCGGGTGCGAGGCGAGGCTTTCGGTGCCGCCGAGGCTGACCGCCAGCTTCACCACCTTCAGCGCGTCGAGGAAGCGGAAGGCCTCCGCCTCGCCGCCATGGACGCGGATCGAGAAGGTCGAGCCGACGCCGGTGCACTGGGCGCCGAAGATGCGGGCCTGATCGGAGCCGGGCGGCAGATTGCCGAGCCAGAGCACCTTCTTCACCTTGGGGTGGCGCTCCAGATAGGCGCAGACCATGCGAGCGTTCTCGGTCGCCCGGCTGATGCGCAGTTCGAGCGTTTCGAGGCTGCGGCAGAGCATCCAGGCGGTGTGCGGATCGAGCGTCGCGCCCAGCGAGGAGCGCATCGGGGCGATCGGCTTCATCGCGTCCATCGAGCCGAGCACCGCGCCGCCGACGATGTCGGAATGGCCGCCGACATATTTGGTGAGCGAATAGAGCGCGTAGTCGGCGCCGAGCGTCAGCGGCTTCTGCCAGATCGGCCCGAGGAAGGTGTTGTCGACGCAGACCGCCGGGCGGTAGCCGTTGCGTTCCAGCCGTTTGGCAATGGCGACGACGCCGGCGATGTCGGTCAGCTCGTTGGTCGGGTTGGCCGGGGTTTCCAGCATGATCGCCGACAGCCGTCCGCCGCGTTCCGCCGCCTCGGCGTCGGCGGCCCGCAGCAGCGCCTCCAGTTCGTCGAGGCTGGTGCCGACCGGCAGCGAGGCATGGGTGATGCCGAATTGCGGCATAACGTTGAGCAGGAGGCCCTCGGTGCCGCCATAGAGCGGTTCGGAATTGGCGACGATGTCGCCGGGCCGCGAGAGGCCGAGCAGCGTGGACGAAATCGCCGCCATGCCGGAGGCGAAGACCAGCGCCTTTTCGGCCTGTTCCCAGATCGCCAGGCGGTCTTCGAGGATTTCGAGATTGGGGTTGTTGAAGCGCGAATAGACGAGGCCGAACTCCTCGCCGGGGGCGCGCTGGGCGAGGCCCTTGCGCAGCGCGAACTGGCGCTTGCCGTCCTCGGCCGACTTGAAGACGAAGGTCGAGGTCTGGAACAGCGGCGGCTTGATCGCCCCCTCCGACAGGGCGGGGTCGTAGCCGAAGCTCATCATCTGGGTCTGGGGGCGAAGCGCCTGTCCGGCGATGTCTGTCTTGCGATAGCGGCTCATAGGTCTCCTGGAACTCGCGTCAGGCGCGAGCGCGGGACTCATAGCCGATTTGCTGACGCAGCGTCAGGGGTGCGGCGAAGGGAAGTCGTGGATGGTCCGCCTGCGCGGACCATGACACTGAGAGGACGCCCTCGCCTATTGCGGCTTGAATTCGCGGACGAGGGACTGGGTGCCGTCCTTGTAGGTGACCTGGACCGCCATCGACTTGATGGTGGCCGGCACTTCGAGGAAGGGCAGGAAGTCGGACGGCAGCGCCATCGGATCCTTCTCGTCGCAGGGCGGCAGCGCGAACTGCAGGTCGAGCGCCGTGCTGTCGATCGAGTACATCGCCTTGTCGATGCCGCAGCGATAGGAGGCGAGCATCGTGTAGTAGGCGAGCGTCTGGGCGTCGTTGCCGGGGTTCTTCTGGATGGTGATCCAGGAGGTCCAGATCATCTCCAGCGTGCGCTTCTGTTCCTCGATCAGCGCCGAGGAGGTGACGAAGGCGAGCCCGAACGGACCCATCTCCTCGCCATTGGCGTTGAGGTATTTGATGTAGATCGTCGTCGGGCCCTGGTCGGCGGGCAGCGAGATATTGGTGTTGGGCGCGGGCTGGCCGGTGCGCGGGTCGTTGTAGGCGCCCTGCCCGTTGTCGATGAAGTCGCCCTCCTCGCCGATGCGGTACCACATCTTCAGCGCCGCCTCGGGGATCAGGATCGAGACGGTCCAGCCGCCATTGTGGCGGGTCTGCACCATCGTCGGCTCGGCGCGCGTGCCCTGAAGCTGGGGCTCCAGGTTCTTGACGCGCTGGCGCGACTTGTCGAGCCACTCGCCGAGCACCTGCTGGTCGACGAAGTGCTTGATGAGCGTGCCGGCGGCGTCGGCCTCAAGGAACTTCTTGAGCAGGTCGAGCTCGCGCTGCTTGTCGGAGACCGATTGGCCGCCGGTGCGCTCCTCGGAATATTCCTGCGCCAGCAGGTAGTAGCCCGGGCCATAGTCCGGATTGGCGGCCATGAACTCGTCCATGCGCTTGGTGCGCTCGGCGTCCTCGAACTGCATCGCGTAGACGAGCTTGATGGCGGGCGCGGTCAGGCGGCCGGCGAGATCGCCGAACACCTCGCGCGCGCCTGCGCGGCCGTCCTGCACCCGCAGCAGGCGGGCGAAACGCTCGTAGACGTCGATGGCGTCGACGTCGGCCTGGGCGAAGGCCATGTATTCCTTGCGCGCGTTCGCGGCGTCGCCGCGCTCCTCGTAGACGATGGCGTTGTGGTAGTGCTCCTCGGGCCGGGTCGGGTTCTCGATGACGCCGCCGTTCTTGTCGATGCGCTTGAAGCCTTCGGCGATCTCGCCGATCGCCGCCTCGGTGCGGGCCTGGGAGTCCTCGATGCGGGCGGTCGTGTCCTCGATCCGGCCGGTGGAGTCCTCGATGCGGCCGGTGGATTCCTCGGTGCGCTTGGTGGTGTCGGCGATCTGATCCGTCTTCTTGTCGGTGCCAAGCACGACATAGAGGATGACCGCCACCACGGCGGCGACGGCGGCGAGGCCGCCGAGCGTGACCCAGAGCTTGCGGTTGGCGGACTTCGTGCCGCCCTCGATCCGCGTGGTGGTCTCGCGGATCGCGGCCGTGTCCTTCTTCACGTCGTCGATCTTGCCGCCGAGTTCGACGCGCAGTTCGGCGATGTCGTCCTTCACCGCTTTCACGTCGTCGTGCAGCTTGCTGAAATAGCCGTTCAGCTCTTCCTGGCTGACGTCGAGATAGAGGTCGGGATTGACCTTGGTGCGGCCCTGGTCGTGCGCCTCCTGGAGCGGCTCGACCAGCTCGTCGTAGTACATGTTGAGCAGCGCCATCTGCGCCGGCGTCACCCGCTTGTTGTGCGCGAGGACGTTGCGGATGCGGCGGATGTCGTCGAGGTAGTTGCGGATGGTGACGCGCTTTTCCTTCAGCAGGCTGAGAAGCGGCGTGTCCTTGTAGATCGGGTCGTAGTTCGGGAATTCCTGGGTCGAGACGAAGAGGCTGGAGAGTTCGGAGAAGGTGGTGCCCGAGAGCACGTCGCCGCGGTCGGCCGAGGTCAGCCATTGCTGGACGACCTTTTCGCTGAGCAGCTCCTTCAGGCGGGCGATGAGCTTGGGCTGGTCCTCGTAGCGCTCGGTGATGAGGCTGCGGACGATGAGTTCGAGGGCGCGGATCTGCTTGCGGCCGATCTCGTCGTCGGCGCCGGGCAGCGTGACGGCGAAGGCGAAGTCGGGGGCGCGGTCGGCGATGGTCTCCAGCCACGAGAGCAGCCGCAGCGAGGCGATGACGGCGTTGCGCTGTTCGTAGCTGGGCGCGTCGGGGGCGAGGCGTCCGGCCCGGCGGACGCCCTCGCGCAGCGTCGCGTCGAACATGGTCAGCTCGGCCTCGTTCATGCCGAGCTTCGCCGCGACCGCATCGCGGCCCATCTTGCCCTTGGCGTCGGCATAGCGCTTGGCGAGCGCATCCAGCGTCTCGGCGGCGTCGACCGGTTGGCCGGCGAGGAACGAAGCAAATTTGACGAGCGCCGGCTGCACCAGCGGCAGCACGTCCGACAGACGAACCATGGGAATCCCCTCAACTGTACCGGCAGTTTAGCGGAACGCGAGCGCCATGGCGCAAATACGGCGCAGGCCGGTGCGCGCGGCGAAAAGCCGCGCTTCAGACCTCAGGCATCCCCGTTTACGGGGACGATGGTGACCGACTCGCCGCAGCCGCAGGCGTCGGTCTGATTCGGGTTGTTGAAGACGAAGCGGGCCGAGAGCTTGTCGGTGACGTAGTCCATCTCGGTCCCCAGCAGGAAGAGGACGGCCCTGGGATCGACCAGGATGGTGACGCCCTTGTCCTCGACCGCCTCGTCGAGGGCCGAGCGGCTTTCGGCGTATTCCATCGTGTATTCCATGCCCGCGCAGCCGCCGTTCTTCACGCCGACGCGCAAGGCGACGTAGCGCCCGCCCGAGGCCTCCATGATCGCCCTGACCCGCGCTGCGGCGGCCTCGGTCAGCGTCACGACCTTGGGGCGTTCGCGCCGGGGACGGCGGGGACCGGCTGTCTGGGGGGCGGGTTCGGTCATCGGGTTCTCCGCGTCAAAACATGTTCAGTTCGAGGCGGGCCTCGTCGGACATGCGCGAGGGGTCCCAGGGCGGATCGAAGACAAGGTTGACCTTGACGTCGGCGAGGCCCGGCACGCGCTTCACCGCGTCCTGCACCCAGCCCGGCATCTCGCCGGCGACCGGACAGCCGGGCGCGGTGAGGGTCATGTCGATGTCGACCTTCATGTCGTCGTCGACGTCGATCTTGTAGATGAGGCCGAGTTCGAAGATGTCGACCGGGATCTCGGGGTCGAACACGGTCTTCAGCTCGGCGATGATGGCGTCGGTCAGCTCGTTCAGCTTCGCCTGACCGAGCGGATGGGTTCCGGCCTCGCTCATGTCAGCATCTCCCGCGCGGCGCGCACCGCATCGACCAGCGCGTCCACTTCTTCAAAGGTGTTGTAGAAGGCGAAGCTGGCCCGCGCCGTGGAGACGACGCCGAGGCGCTGCATCAACGGATGGGCGCAGTGGTGCCCTGCCCTGACCGCGACGCCGCGCCGGTCGACGATGGTCGCCAGGTCGTGAGCGTGGACGCCCTCGACGTCGAAGGCGACGATCGCCCCCTTGCCCGGCGCGCGGCCGAAGATGCGCACCCAGTTCAGCTTCTCCAGTTCCGCCGTCGCGTAGGCGAGCAGCGCCTGCTCGTGCGCGTGGGCGCCGTCGCGGTCGAGGGCGGCGAGATAGTCGAACGCCGCCTTCCAGCCGACGCCCTCGACGATGGGCGGGGTGCCCGCCTCGAAGCGGTGCGGCGGGTCGGCATAGGTGACGGCATCGAAGCCGACCTCGCGGATCATGTCGCCGCCGCCCTGCCAGGGGCGCATGGCGGCGAGGTGCTCCGCCTTCGCGTAGAGCGCGCCGATGCCGGAGGGGCCGTAGAGCTTGTGGGCGCAGAAGACGTAGAAGTCGCAGTCGAGGGCACGCACGTCGACATGCGCGTGAACCGCCGCCTGGCAGCCGTCGAGCAGCACCGGCACGCCCCTGGCGTGGGCGAGGCGGACGATCTCGGCGGCGGGCGTGACGGTGCCCAGCACGTTCGACATATGGGTGACGGCGACGAGCCGGGTACGCGGGCCGATGAGACCGGCAAGGTGGTCGATGTCGAGCGCGCCGTCGTCGCCGATGCGCGCCCATTTCAGCACCGCGCCCTGGCGCTCGCGCAGGAAGTGCCACGGCACGATGTTGGCGTGGTGCTCCATCTCGGAGAGCACGATCTCGTCGCCCGGCCTGACGAGCGGCGCGAGGAAGCTCTCGGCGACGAGGTTGAAGGCCTCGGTGCCGCCATGGGTGAGGACGATCTCCTCGCGGCGGCCGGCGTTCACATAGGCCTGCGCGGCGTCGCGGGCGGCCTCAAAGGCGTCGGTCGCCGTGCCCGAGAGGTAGTGCACGCCGCGATGGACGTTGGCGTAGCCGCTCTCCATGAAGCCGGCCATCGCGTCGATGACAGCTTGCGGCTTCTGCGCCGAGGCGGCGTTGTCGAGATAGACCAGCGGGCGGCCATAGACCTGACGCCCAAGGATCGGAAAATCGGCGCGGACCCTGGCGACGTCGAAGGCCGGCGCGCTCCTGAGGATCGCATTCATGACGCCGCCTCCAGCGCGTGCAGGCGGGCGAGGACGAAGGCGCGCATGGCATCGGCGCCGGGGCCGGCCGGCAAGCGGTCCAGCGCCTCCTCAAGGAAGGCCTCGGTGAGCAGAGCGCGGGCTTGCGCAAGCGGAATGCCGCGCGAGCGCAGATAGAACAGCGCATCGGCGTCGAGATCGCCGATCGCGGCGCCGTGGCTGCACACGACATCGTCGGCGTGGATTTCGAGTTCGGGCTTGGCGTCGGCCTCGGCGGTGCGCGACAGGAGCAGCGCGCGGGTCTGCTGGCGGCTGTCGGTGCCGATCGCGCCTTCGCGGACGATGATGCGCCCCTGCGCGACGCCGCGGGCGCGGCCGGCGAGGACGTTCTTGAAGACGAGGTCGGAGCGGCCTTCGCGCACGGCGTGGTCGATGACGGCGGTGATGTCGGCGTGCTGGCGACCGCCGAGGATGGCGAAGCCGGTCATGCGGGCATGGCCCATGCGCTGCGCCAGCTTCAATTGAGTCTCGTGGCGGGCGAGCGCGCCCTGCCCTGCGACGATGGCGGCGTCATAGGTGGCATTGGCGTGGAGCGTGCCGAGCAGGGTGGCGACGTGGATGTCGTCGGCGGCGTCGTTAGCGATCTTCAGATGGGTGAGGCGGGCATTGGCTTCGGCGTGGAGTTCGACGGCGAGATTGGTGAGCCCGCCGTTCTGGCCCCCCTCTGGCGACCTGCGGTCGCCGTCTCCCCCCGCTTGCGGGGGGAGCAAGGGGATGCCGGCGTGGCTTTCAAGCAGGGTCAGATGCGCGTCTGTGCCGAGGACGAGGAGGATGCGGATGTGGCGCGCTTCGCCCGACGCCGAGCGGTTGACGAAGGCGAGGTGCAGCGGGCGTTCGGCGTGGAAGTTATGCGACACGCGGATGGCGATCCCGCTCGTCTGGCGCGCCAGTGCGAGGTCGGCCATCGGCGCGGCTTCGGGGCCGCGCGACGCGCCGAGCGCGCGCTCGGCCCAGTCGGGCAGCGGGCCGGAAAGGTCCGCGATCTGGATGGCCGGCGTTTCGGGCAGGCGCGAGATGTCAGCGCGGTAGAAGCCGTTGGCGAAGACCAGCGTATCGGCTTCGACGCCCGCGAAGGGATCGGTCAGCCCACCGTCCCGCATGACGGCGCCGGCGAACGGCGCGGGCGGGTGGAGATCGTCCGGCAGCGCACGGCGCAGGTCGGTGTAGTGCCACGCCTCGATCCGGCGATGCGGCAGGCCTTCGGCGGCGAAGCGGGTTTCCGCCTCGCGCCGCCGCGCCGCGATGGTCGCGGCTGCGCTCATGCCGCCGCCCGGACGATATCGTCGTAGCCGGACTTCTCCAGCTCCAGCGCCAGTTCGCGGCCGCCCGACTTGACGATGCGGCCGCCCGCCAGAACGTGCACGCGGTCGGGCACGATGTAGTCGAGCAGGCGCTGGTAGTGGGTGATGAGCAGCATCGCGCGGTCCGGCGCGCGCAGGGCGTTGACGCCTTCGGCCACCAGCTTCAGCGCGTCGATGTCGAGGCCGGAATCGGTCTCGTCGAGCACGGCGAAGCCCGGTTCGAAGAGGGCCATCTGGAGGATCTCGGCGCGCTTCTTCTCGCCGCCCGAGAAGCCGGCGTTGAGCGGGCGCTTCAGCATGTCGTCGCCGACGTTCAGCGCCTTGCCCCTGGCGCGGACGGCACGCAGGAACTGGGCCGCATCCATCGGCTGCTGTCCGCGGGCCTTGCGCTGGGCGTTCACCGCCGTGCGCAGGAAGGTCATGGTGCTCACGCCGGGAATTTCGATGGGGTATTGGAGGGCGAGGAAGATGCCCTTCGCGGCGCGCTCTTCCGGCGCGAGGCCAAGAATGGTTTCGCCCTTGTAGAGAATGTCGCCGGACGTGACCTCATACCCCTCGCGGCCGGCGATGGTGTAGGAGAGCGTCGACTTGCCCGAACCGTTCGGCCCCATGACGGCGTGAACCTCGCCGGCCGGAATCGAGAGGCTGAGGCCCTTGAGGATTTCCTTGCCGCCGACGGCGACGTGAAGATCTCGGATTTCGATGAGCGTGGACATCAACGCGTCCCCTTGCCGGAAAAATAGTCCGATGCGGTGATCGACCAGTCGGTCTTGGACCGGGCGATCAGGATGAAGGCTGTGGCATCGGCGGCCATGCCGACGCCGAAGACGGCGAAGCCGAGCCAGGGGATTTCAGGCACGACGACCTGAACCGCGTAGGCCGTGACGGCCGTCGCCATGACGCCCAGAACGAAGGCGAGCACGACTGCCCAGCCCTCCAGGGTCACGGGGTAGGAGCCATTGCCGCCGTTGGAGCGCACGAACCAGAAGCGTCCGTCGTTGAAGTTCATCCGTTTTGCGCCTGCCGCGCGCGGTTGGTGTCAAGCGCCGCCAGGCAGCGGGCGCGCGTGGAGAGGGTGCGCGAGGCGAACCGGGTTTCGTCCGACAACGCCGCCATCTAGGCCTCCTCGCCATCGTAGTATTCGGCGGGCGCCAGCCGGCCGAGCAGCTCGATGCTGCGGTTGGGCCACGTCCCGGCCTCGATCATCAGCTTGCCGGAATCAGGGTATTCGACGATGTCCGCTGGGCCTTCTGCGGAAAATGCAAGATAGCGCAGGTTCGTCGTCCCGGTATTGACGATCTGGTGGGCTTCCTTGCCGGCCGGCGCGGCGATGAGATCGCCCGGCCGGATCGGGAGGCGGGCCTCGTCGAGCCGGGTTTCGCCCTCGCCTTCCAGCACGAAAAACAGCTCGTGCGTCGCGTGGTGGCGATGAAAGGGACAGGCGCTCATGCCCGGCGGAACGTCGAACACCGAGCAACCGATGCCTGTCGAACCGATTTCCGGTCCGGCGAGCCCCGCCTGCGCCGCGAAGCGGCGCCCGCCCAGGATGAGGTTCATGGGGACATCGGCGATGTTGATAACGCGCCGCTCGCTCATCCGACGCTTCCTTCCAGGCTGATGCCGACGAGCTTCTGCGCCTCGACGGCGAACTCCATCGGGAGCTGCTGGAGCACGTCGCGGCAGAAGCCGTTGACGATGAGGGCGATCGCCTCCTCGGCCGGGATGCCGCGCGAGGTGGCGTAGAAGAGCTGGTCCTCCGAGATCTTCGAGGTGGTCGCCTCGTGCTCAAGCTTCGCGGTCGGATTGCGGCTTTCGATATAGGGCACGGTGTGCGCGCCGCATTTCGAGCCTATGAGCAGCGAGTCGCACTGGGTGAAATTGCGCGCGCCGTCGGCCTTGGGGTGGACCGAGACGAGGCCGCGATAGGTGTTCTGGGCGTGGCCGGCGCTGATGCCCTTGGAGACGATGCGCGAGCGCGTGTTCTTCCCCAGATGGATCATCTTGGTGCCGGTGTCGGCCTGCTGGTAGTTGTTGGCGATGGCGATGGAATAGAACTCGCCGGCCGAGTTGTCGCCGCGCAGGATGCAGCTGGGGTATTTCCAGGTGATGGCCGAACCGGTCTCGACCTGGGTCCACGAGATCTTCGAGTTGGCGCCGCGGCAATCGCCGCGCTTGGTGACGAAATTGTAGATGCCGCCCTTGCCGTGCTCGTCGCCCGGATACCAGTTCTGGACGGTCGAATACTTGATCTCCGCATTGTCGAGGGCGATCAGCTCCACCACCGCGGCGTGCAGCTGGTTCTCGTCGCGCTGCGGTGCGGTGCAGCCTTCCAGATAGGACACGTAGCTGTCGCGTTCGGCGATGATCAGCGTGCGCTCGAACTGCCCGGTCTCGGCCGCGTTGATGCGGAAATAGGTCGAGAGCTCCATCGGGCAGCGCACGCCCGGCGGGATATAGACGAAGGACCCGTCCGAAAAGACGGCGGCGTTCAGCGTCGCATAGAAATTGTCCGAGGACGGAACGACGGAGCCCAGGTATTTGCGCACCAGATCGCCGTGCTCGCGCACCGCTTCGGAGAACGAGCAGAAGATGACGCCGGCCTCGGCCAGCTTCTCCTTGAAGGTGGTGACGACCGAGACGCTGTCGAACACCGCATCGACCGCGACGTTGGCGAGCAGTTTTTGCTCGCCGAGCGGGATGCCGAGCTTTTCGTAGGTCTTCAGAAGCTCGGGATCGACCTCGTCGAGGCTCTCCAGCTTCGGCTTCTTGCGCGGCGCGGCGTAGTAATAGGCGTCCTGGAAGTCGATCTGCGGGTAGTGCAGCATCGCCCAGGCCGGCTCGCGCATCTGCTTCCAGCGGCGGAAGGCGTCGAGGCGCCAGTCGAGCAGCCATTGCGGCTCGCCCTTGGCGGCGCTGATGAACCGGACGGTATCCTCGTTCAGGCCCTTGGGGGCGCGGTCCGACTCGATGTCGGTGACGAAGCCGTATTTGTACTTGTCGGTCTGCAGCGTGCCGACGGTGTCGATCGTGTCCTGGACGGCGGCCATTGCGTGCTCCTATGCCGCCAGGCCGACGCGGCGCGAAAGGGCGCGGGCGGCGAAGGCGGTCCATGCCGCGGCGAAGACGTCGATGTCCGCCTGCGACGTGTCGCGGCCGAGCGAGATGCGGATGGCGTCGCCCGCCGCAGCGACGCCCATCGCGGCGAGGACGTGGCTGGCCTTGACCTTGCCGCTGGAGCAGGCGGCGCCCGAACTGACCGCGAACCCGGCGAGATCCATCGCCATGACCTGGGTCTCGCCGGCAACGCCGGCAAGGCCGATCATCGAGGTGTTGGGCAGGCGCGGCGCGCAGGCGCCGTGGACGACAGCCAGCGGCACGGCGGCGAGGAGACGGCGTTCGAGATTGTCGCGGAGGGCGGCGATGGCGGTCCAGTCGTCCAAATGCGCCGCCGCATGGGCGGCGGCGGCGGCAAAGGCGGCGATGGCGGGAACGTTCTCGGTGCCGGCGCGGCGCCCGAGTTCCTGTCCGCCGCCCGCGATCTGGCGGGCGAGGACGACGCCCTCGCGCACGATCAGCGCTCCGGCCCCCGGCGCTCCGCCGATCTTATGCGCGGAGAGCGAGAGCAGGTCGGCGCCGTGCGCCGCCGTGTCGAGCGCGATGCGGCCGGCGGCCTGAACGGCGTCGGTGTGCAGCAGCGCGCCGTGGGCGCGGGCGATGCGGGCGATCTCGGCGAGCGGCGCGAGGACGCCGGTTTCGTTGTTGGCGGCCATGACCGAGACGAGCGCGCGCCCCTGCCCCGCATCCTCAAGGAGGCGGTCGAGCGCTTCCAGATCGGGGAGGCCCGCGCCGTCAACGGGCAGAGTCTCAACCCGGAGGACAGCGCCGAGATCGGCGGCGTTGGCGCGCACCGAGTCGTGCTCGGTCGCGCCGACGACGAGGACCGGGCGCGACGGCGCAAGGCCGCGCAGGGCGAGCGCATTCGCCTCGCTGCCGCCGCTCGTGAAGATCACCTCCGCCGGCTTGACGCCCGCCAGCCCGGCGACCTGCGCCCTCGCCTTCTCGACGCGGCTGCGCGCGGCGCGGCCCTCGGCATGGACCGAGGAGGGATTGCCGCCCGCCGCCAGCGCCTCCGCCAGCGCGTCGCGCGCCGCCGGGAGCAGCGGCGTCGTGGCGTTGTGATCGAGATAGGTGCGGGTGTCCGTCACGTCAGGCGACCATCGACTCCGGCTCTTTGTCCGGTTCGATCAGGAGATCGATGTCGAACGGCGCCTCGCCGGCCGGGCGCAGCGGCGCGCTGCGGCCCAGGACGCGGTTCTCGAGCACGTCGGCCAGGGTCACGGACGAAAGGAAGATGTGGATCTGGCGGCTGAGTTCTTCCCACAGATCGTGGGTGATGCAGCGCCCGCCATTGCCGGTGCAGCCCTTGGTGCCGCCGATCTGGCAGCGGGTCGCCTTGATCGGCTCGTCGACGGCGAGGATGACCTCGGCGACACGGGTTTCGGCCGCCGTCCGGGCGAGGCGATAGCCGCCCCCCGGGCCGCGCACGCTGCGCACCAGGCCGGCCCGGCGCAGCTTGGCGAAGAGCTGTTCCAGATAGGAGAGCGAGATTTCCTGGCGGGCGGCGATGTCGGCCAGCGACACCGGCCGCGCGTTGCCATGCCTGGCCAGATCGGCGATCGCCATGACCGCATAGCGGCCTTTGGTATTCAGCTTCACGGTGTACCCGCCATTCCTCGCGAAAAACCTTGTTTTTCCGCGCCTTGACCGCGTATAGAGCGCGCTCGCGCGCGCCCCCGGCCGGCTCGATATAGATTGTCCCACTTGCGGGGTCAAGAATATCGGGCGGGTTCCTGAAGCGCACGACCAATTGTTGATCCTGCCGCTAGGTCAAAGCCCTTATGCCCGAAGTCGTCTTCACCGGACCCGCCGGCCGCCTCGAAGGGCGCTATCAGCACCAGAAGAAGTCGGGCTCGCCGATCGCGATCATCCTGCACCCGCATCCCAATGGCGGCGGGAACATGAACAACCGGATCGTCTACGACCTTTTCCACACCTTCGAGCGCCGCGGCTTCTCGGTCCTGCGGTTCAATTTCCGCGGCGTCGGCCGCAGCCAGGGCGTCTATGACGGCGGCATCGGGGAATTGTCGGACGCCGCCTCGGCGCTCGACTGGATGCAGAGCTTCAACCCGAACGCCCAGACCTGCTGGATCGCCGGCTACTCGTTCGGCGCCTGGATCGGCATGCAGCTGCTGATGCGCCGTCCCGAGATCGCCGGCTTCATCTCGGTGTCGCCGCCGGCCAACATCTACGACTTCACCTTCCTCGCCCCGTGCCCGTCCTCCGGCCTCATCACGACCGGCCTGAAGGACACCGTGGTGCCGACCCCGGACGTCGACAAGCTGGTCGACCGGCTGAAGACCCAGAAGGGCATCACCATCGACTACGCCAAGATCGAGGGCGCCAACCACTTCTACACCGAGGGCATGGGCGAACTGTTCGAGACGATCGAGAGCTATCTCGACAAGCGCATCCCGCGCATCGTCGAAAGCGGCTAGGCGCCGCCCGCGCGCCATTTGCGCCAGCGGTTCAACGCCAGTCCGCCGAACAGCAGCAGGAACGGCAGCCCGAAGCCCAGCGCCTGCATGCCGACCGGCTCGCCCTCCGCAAGAAGGAGGTAGGCGCCAAAGGCGCAGAGCAGGCCGAACAGCGCCGTCACCAGCGACAGGATCACCACGCCGGCAAGCCCGCTGGTCGCGGTGCGCAGTTCCTCGCCCGGCGGAACGGCCACGCCCGAGGCGCGGATCGTCTCGCGAATGACGTCGATGAAGCCGGCGAACCCCTGATGATCGATCGTGGCCGCCTTGCCGCTTCCGACGGAGGCCGGCAGCAGGCGGTAGCGGCGGCCGTTGCGGTCCTCGAGCTCGAACATCTCCATGCCGCTGAGGAGCTCGCCCTTGCGGGCGATGGCGATCTCCGCGAACGGCAGGCGCGCATGGCGATAGCGGCCGAGCAACGGGACGTAGGGGCGCTCGCGGATCTCGACGGCGTCGCGCCAGAGAGTCCAGCCGCGGCGCGAGGTCGGGAGGACCAGCGGCACCACGGCGAGCGAGGCGAACGCGAGCAGCATCGCAAGGACGCGCAGGCCGGTGCTGTAGGGGATCGCGTTCAGCTCGGCCTCGTGCAGGACCATGACGAGGATCAGCGCCACGACGATGGGCGTCCAGAGCAGGAGCATGATGCCCGACCAGCCGCGATTGAGGTAGATCGTCTTGTACTCAGCGACGGGTGCGGCGGCCTGCGGCGCAGCGGGGCGCGCCGCCCGCCTGTTCCGCCATTTGGCAAAGGCGTCGGCCATCGCGCCTAGGGCTTCAGGGCGAGGCGGCCGCCAGTCTGCGGCGCCGGCACGCCCGTCGTGCCGGGCAGGCTGAGCGGCAGGCCGCGCAAATGGCGGGCGGCGAGGAAGGCGAAGGCTTCGGCCTCCAGGAAGTCGCCGCGCCAGCCGACCGCCTCGACGCGTTCGACCGGGGCCCGGAGCACCTGCTGCAAGGCCGCCATCAGTACCGGATTGCGCCGTCCGCCGCCGCAGACCAGCCAGCGCCTTGCCGGTTCGGGGAAGTGCCGGGCGGCGAGGCCGATGGTCTGCGCCGTGAAGGCGGTGAGCGTCGCGGCGCCGTCTTCCGCGGCGAGGCCATGGACCGGGGCGGTCGAAAAATCCATCCGGTCGAGCGATTTGGGCGGGGCCGCGTCGAACCAGGGATTGTCGAGCATCGAGCCCAGCACCTCCGCATCGACGCGCCCGGCGAGCGCGAGCATGCCGTCCTCGTCCATCGCGCGGCCGGTGTGGCGGAAGGCCCAGTCGTCGATGGCGGCATTGCCGGGGCCGGTGTCGAAGGCGAGGAGCGCGCCATCCTCGCCCACCCAGGTGACGTTGGCGACGCCGCCGATATTGAGGACGGCGACGGGAAGCTCGGTCTTGAGGCCCTCGACCAGCGCGCGATGATAGAGGGGGACCAGCGGCGCCCCCTGCCCGCCCGCCGCGACGTCGGCGGTGCGGAAGTCGAAGACCACATCGATCCCCGAGACGGCGGCGAGGCCCGCGCCGTCGCCGATCTGCCAGGTGAGCTTCTGGTGCGGCCGGTGCAGCACGGTCTGGCCGTGGAAGCCGGCATAGTGGATGTCGGCGGCGCTCGCCGAGGCGGCGGCGAGCACGCGGGCGATCGCTTCGGCATGGGTGTGGGTCAGAAGCGCCTCGGCCCGGCGCATCACCTCGTCGTTCGCCGTCGCGCCCCCGGCGCCGCCCGCGATCGCGATCGCCTCGCGCAGCGCGGCGCGCTGGGCCTCGTCATAGGGCAGCGTCAGGGCCGGACCGAAGGCGAGGACGCGCTCGCCGTCGGTCTCGATCAGGGCGGCATCGACCCCGTCCATCGAGGTGCCGCTCATCAGGCCGATGATCCGCCAAGGCCCTGCTTCCGCCACGCCGCGTCCCCGTGCTATCGCTCGCGCCCTTTTGTGCGCGAACGTCAGTCCCATGTCGACCTCAACCGATTTCATCCGCCTGCTGCAAGAGCGGCGTCAGCTCCACCAGTGCTCCGACGAGGCGGGCCTCAACGCCCGCTTCGCCGAAGGCATCGTGACGGGCTATATCGGCTACGACTGCACCGCGCCGAGCCTGCATGTCGGCCATCTCGCCAACATGATGATGCTGCGCCGGCTGCAGCAGGTCGGCGGCCGGCCGCTGGTCATCATGGGCGGCGGCACGACCAAGATCGGCGACCCCTCGTTCCGCGACGACCAGCGCAAGATGACGGACGCCGCGACGATCAACGCCAACATGGCCTCGATCAAGACCGCGTTCGACAAGGTGATGCGCTTCGGCGATGGCCCGACCGACGCGGTGATGATCGACAACGCCGCGTGGCTGGACCGGCTGGAATACATCCCGTTCCTGCGCGACGTTGGGCGGCACTTCTCGGTCAACCGGATGCTGTCGTTCGAGAGCGTCAAGACGCGCATGGAGCGCGAGCAGTCGCTGTCGTTCCTCGAATTCAACTACATGATCCTGCAGGCCTACGATTTCGTGGAGCTGAACCGCCGCTATGGCTGCATCCTGCAGATGGGCGGCAGCGACCAGTGGGGCAACATCGTCAACGGCATCGAACTCGGCCACAAGATGCTGGGCGTGCAGCTCTACGCCGCGACCTGTCCGCTGCTCACCACCTCGTCGGGCGCGAAGATGGGCAAGACCGCCTCGGGCGCGGTGTGGCTGAACGCCGAGCAGCTGCCCGATTTCGACTTCTGGCAGTACTGGCGCAACACCGAGGACGGCGACGTCGGCCGCTTCCTGCGCATCTTCACCGACATGGCCGAGGACGAGATCGTCCGCCTGGAGGCGTTGCAGGGTTCGCAGATCAACGAAGCGAAGAAGCTGCTGGCGACCGAGATCACGGCGCTGGTGCGCGGCCGCGACGCGGCGGAGCGCGCGGCGGCGGCGGCGAAGGGCCAGTTCGAGGGCGGGGCGGCCGGCGATCTGCCGAGCGTTGAATACATGGCTGAGTCGATCAAAGAAGGCGTATTAGTCGCCAATCTCATGACACATGCCGGACTTGCCAAGAGCACATCGGAAGCACGGCGTCTGATCAAGTCCGCAGGCGTAAGTGTGAACGACGTAGTCTGGACGGACGAGCGCGGCGCAGTTTCACTTATCCACGTCATTGACGGGAGAGTAAAGTTGTCGCTCGGCAAGAAGCGGCACGTGCTGGTGAAGCCCGTCTGAGGCGGTGCGTCCTTCGAGACGCGGCCTGCGGCCGCTCCTCAGGATGAGGAGCGTTCGGGGACTATCGGCCGTGCGTCCTTCGAGACGCGGCCTGCGGCCGCTCCTCAGGAGGAGGAGCGGTTGGGGATTATCGACCGTGCGTCCATCGAGACGCGGCCTCCGGCCGCTCCTCCGGATGAGGAGCGTTTGGGGATTATCGACCGTGCGTTCATCGAGACGCGGCCCCCGGCCGTTCCTCAGGATGAGGAGCGTTTGGGGATTGTCGGCCGTGCGTCCTTCGAGACGCGGCCTGCGGCCGCTCCTCAGGATGAGGAGCGCTTGGGGATTATCGGCCGTGCGTCCTTCGAGACGGCCGCTTCGCGGCCTCCTCAGGATGAGGAGCTTTGGGGGTGATCCTGGCGTCAGCCGCCCGGGAGGTCGTATTCGAAGAGGCGGCGCAGGATGCCCGGGGCGAGGGCCGAGAAGGCGTTGACGGAAATCTCCGGGTCCTCGATGTCGCCCCTGACCGCGAAGGCGACGGCGAGCAGGCCCTCGTCGCCGCCGAGCGCCTCGCCGACGAGGGGAATGCAGCGCAGCAGCGTGTTCAGCGAATAGACCGGCGTGAAGACGCCGACCGCGTTCACGGTGTTGGCGTCGCGGTCGATGAAGGCCTCGGCGGTGATCCCGGCCGACGGTCCGGTGACCCGCAGGCGGGTGACGCCGATGCGGTGTTCGGTGAGCGACAGGTCGGCCGTCAGATTGTCGAACAGAAGGCCGTTGCCGTCGATGAGGTCGCCCATGCCGGTGAACGATCCCGCCCCCAGCACGCGCACCAGGAAGGACTGGTCCATCAGGCGGAAGTCGCGCATCGACGCCGTGCCCGGTGCAGGCGCGTCGCTGCCCGGCTTGGGGAGCAGGACGGCGAACTTGCCGTAGCCCCCGGCGATACCGGGATAGCCGCTGAGGCCGTGCACGAACCGGCCCATGTCGTCCGATTCCAGAATGACCCGGCGGCGGCCATCCGCCTGCGGCCAAAGCCTCGCCAGCATCGCGCCCGTCCCGATGCGGCCCTGCAGAAGCAGGCCGACGAGATTGCCGTGGTCGAGGTCGATGTCGAAGACGAGATCGGTCGCCTCGGCGCCGCCGCGCATCAGAACCTTCTCGGCCTTGATCTGCATCGCCACGTGAGGCGGCTCGGACGGGGAGTCCGCTGCGGCCGCCTGGGCGGTTTCGACCAGTTCCGAGTCCGCGGGCGTGAGCAGCGCATCGATGAGGGTTTCAAGGTCCAGGGACTTGACGTCCGCCGTCACGCGCGGCTTGTCGCCGGCGAGATCGACCGTGAAGGCGACGTCGTTGCGCCCGGCCGCGAGGCGGTTCGCCCGAATGCTGCGGAGCGAACCGTCGAAGCCCAGAAGAATGTCGAGATCGGCGTCGATGCCCGTTCCGGTGAGGCGCACCGGATTGGCGCGATAGCCGTCGGCGACGCGCTCGAGTTCGGCGATCATGAGGGCCGGTTCGCCCGCCGGCTTCACATAGCCGAGTTCGGGCACGTTGAGCGCCGCACCCGCCAGATCCACCCTGGCGCTGGCGGTGACCGGATCGAAGCCGTTGCCGGTCATCGACACTTCGACGGCGGCGGCGCCGTCGAGATAGGCACCCGGATCCACGCCCAGCCTCTGGCGCAACGCCTCGTCGATCACCGCCGCGGCGCTGAAGGCCGTCGACGTCTGGCCGGGGCCGGGGCTGAAATTCTCCGCCCAAGCGAAGCTGGCCGTGACGCCGGCGATCTCGCCCTGCCCTTCGGCCGTCAGCCCCGTGCCGGTCACGACGAATTCGGCCGCTCCGTCGGTGAGGCTGATGTCGCTCGCGATCGGCATGGCGACGTTCCTGAGCGCCGCCTTGATGTCGAAGCCGATGTCCTCGACCTTCAATGCCTTGAGCGTGGGCACGACGAGGCCCAGCGTGATCGCCGCATCGCCGCCGACACTGGCGGGGTCGAGGCCGTAGCGGCTGGGATAGCCGAGCGGCTTCATGTCGATCAGCTTCAGTACGTCCGCCGCCTTGCCGGTGACCAGGCCGGAGATCACCGCCGGCTCGCCCCTTCGCTCCAGATCGTTGATCGCGACCTCACCTTTGGTGAGGCGCAGCGCGCCGACCCGGCCGCTCTCGATGCTGCTGCGGAAGCGGTTGCCGAGCACGACGGCCGACCCCTTGACGTCGGTCAGATGCGGCAGGCCATCGATATAGGCCATGTCGACGCCGGTGAAGTTCAACTCGAAGCGGGCGGCGCTGTCCGGCACGTCGCCGTCCTCCAGCTGCCGCGCCGTGAGGTCGGCCATCAGCGTGCCGCCGGTAATCATGCCGCCATGGACGTTCTCCATGATCCAGTCGCGCGCCCCGGTCGCCACGCCCTTGGGCCAGAGCGTACCGAGCCGCATGACGGGCAGTTCAGAGATGGTGCCGTCCATGCGGATCGACGGCGCGCCGGCGATGAGGCCCGCAACCTGGCCATGGACGCTGATGCGCGACGGTCCGCTGGTGAGGTTCAGTTCCTCCAAGGTGAGAATGTCGGCCACCAGATCGTTGTCGGCCGCCATCGCGAGGCGGTCGACCGGGGTCTCGCCGTCGAACAGGTCGGGGATCGCGAGCCGTCCGTCTGCAATGCCGAGCTCGGCGCGCCAGCCCGTGAGGAACCCGTCGGCGCCGCGGCGCAGGCGGAAGCTGCCCGCCACCTCGCCGGAAACCGAGTCGGCGTCGATCATCAGGCGCCGCAGTTCGAAGAGATCCTTCGCGCGATCATAGGCGGCAGTGACGAGCGCGCTGCGCACCTGGAACGGGATGTTGGACAGGGCGCGGATCTGGAGCAATCCGGCTCCCGCCGAGACCGTACCCTCGCCCGCTTTCAGCGTGCCGCCGACGCCGACGACCAGCTTGAAGGTGCCGCTCATCGGCAGCGCGGCGCCCTGGAATTCCTCGAACAGAGGGCCGGCATCGGCCAGCGAGTCGAGATTGGCATCGACGATCCCGGCATCCACCAGAATGTCCGGCGCGCCGCGGACATAGGTCGCGCTGCCGTAGAAACGCCAATTGCCCTTGGGCAGCGAGACCTGGCCGTCGAGCGAGGCCGAGAGGCCATCGGCGGTGCGGCGGACGACCAGCGTTCCGCGCGGCGCCTTCACGATGGAGTCGGTCGCCTCGTCGATGAAGGTCATGGTGGCGTCGCTGAGGGTGATCTCGGAGAGATAGGTCTCTTCCTGGCCGGCGACGGGCGGCTTGAGCAGTTCCTCGATGAAGGGGGTGGCGTCCGCCTCGGTCGCCTGAACCTGTCGGGCGCGGCGGACCTCGGTGCGGATGCCGACGTCGTAGGTGCCGTCGGCAAGGCGCATGAAGGTGGCGGTCGGACCGACGATGGTCAGGCTGCGCGGCGCGATGTCGCCGGCGAGAAGGGCGTCGATGGAGAAGGCGACCGCGATGTCGTTGGCCGCCGCGATCTCCACGCCGTTGTCATCGACCAGCCGCGGATCGACGAAGCGGACCACCAGACGAGTTTCCGCCGACGACCAGATCAGCAAGGCATCGCTGGCGGAGAGCCGGTAGCCCGCCACGGTATCGGAGACCGCGCGGATCAGCAGCGGGCCGAGCGGGCCCAGCGAAACCGGACCGAGCGCCAGGCCGATGCCGAGCGCTCCCAGAGCGCCGACAACCAGGACCGACAGGCTCGCCGCGAGATGGCCCAGCCAGCCGAGCACGGTCGCCCTGCGCGCCTTGCGCTTGGGGGCCGGCGCCAGGGGCGGCGTTGAATCGGGAGCGGTCACGCGGCGATCGAACCAATGGGGACCGCCCCACTCTGGCGGTCGGGCTCAGGCTGTTCTATTTCGACGGACGCGGCAATCGAAGCGTGAAGGAACGGCGACATGACCAAGGAACTGACCGAGGGAAGCAAGGCGCCCGCCTTTGCGCTGGCCGCCGACGGCGGCGGCAAGGTCGCCCTGAAGGAGTACGCCGGAAGGACGCTGGTTCTTTATTTCTATCCCAAGGACGACACCAGCGGCTGCACCAAGGAGGCCATCGGGTTCTCGGAACAGGCGGCGGCCTTCGCCAAGGCCGGCGCGGCGGTCGTCGGGGTTTCTAAAGACAGCGTCGCGGCCCACGACAAGTTCAAGACGAAATACGAGCTGAAGGTCGCGCTCGGCTCCGATCCCGAGGGCAAGACGGTCGAAGCCTATGGCGCCTGGGTCGAGAAGAGCATGTATGGCCGCAAATACATGGGCATCGACCGCTCGACCTTCCTCATCGACGGCAAGGGCGTCATCCGCCGCATCTGGCGCAAGGTGAAGGTGCCGGGCCATGTCGAGGAAGTGCTGGCGGCGGTCAAGGCGCTGAAGTGATCGGCGCCCTTCGCGCCGCCTTCGCCAAGGAAGACCCGAGGGCCAAGGCCGAAGCGGCGCTCGCTTTGCCCCGCGACCTCGTCCCGGATCCCGATGCCCAATGGCCCGACCGCCCCGGACGTCCGGACCGGCCGGTCCTGGTGGCGGCCCGCGACGTGCCGAAGCGGTCGCCGGCCGGACCCGAGGGGCGTATCGCCCTGCTGCACGCCCTGGCGCATATCGAGCTGAACGCGATCGATCTGGCGCTCGACATCGTCGGCCGGTTCGCCGGCTGCGAGGACCTCGGCGGAAGCGAGGCCGACTTTGCCGCCGACTGGATCGGCGTCGCAGCCGAGGAAGCCAAACACTTCCTCATGCTGGCGGCGCGTCTGGAGGCGCTAGGGTCGGTCTATGGCGCGCTGCCGGCCCATGACGGCCTGTGGCAGACGGCGCTGCGCACCAGGGCCTCGCTGCTCGATCGCCTGGCGATCGCGCCGCTGACCCATGAGGCGCGCGGGCTGGACGTCACGCCCGGCATGATCGCCAGGCTGGACGGCGCCGGGGATCGCGAGAGCGCCGGGCTGCTGGAGGTCATTTACCGTGATGAGATCGGCCATGTGGCGGTCGGGCGGCGCTGGTTCGCGCATGTCTGCGCCCGGCGCGGACTGGAGGCCGGTCCGGCCTATGCCGCGGCGCTCGATCGCATCGCCCTCGCCCGCCCGCATCCGCCGTTCAATGAGCCAGCGCGACGCGCGGCGGGGCTTGCCCCCTCGTTCGACGTAGATTTCTTGCACGCGAAGGTTGTCGAACCGGCCGAAATGCCTGCGAATCCGCGCTTTCTTGGTGAGTCAAGTTAAAAAAGGGATAATAGGAGCCTGTTGCGGCACCCCTGTGTTCGATTCTATCAAGGTGTGTCCGGCGCGCCAGGGCGCTTGACCAAAACGTAACCCGCGACAGCGGATCGAGTGTGGGGACTGGGGTATGACAGCAGGCTTTACGGCCCGCGTTGCGGCTCGCGTGCTGCAATGGTTCCCCGAGCGGCAGATTTACCATCGCAGCAACGGACACGTTCAGTTCGTCGTGCTGTCCACAAGGTTCCAGATCGTGGGCGCCGCGATCGGCCTCTCCTGTCTCGGCTGGATCGCCTATGCCAGCGTGATGACCGCCTTCAAGAACGAGATCATCGCCGCCCAGGAAGAGCGCGTCCGCGATCTCCAGGGCCGCTACGAGAACCAGATCGCCCGCATGCGTCTGGACTATGACGACCTTTCCACCAAGCTCGCGCTCGCCGAGGAGCGCTTCACCGGCACCGTCGTGGCCATCGAGCAGCGCCAGAGCGACCTGCAGACCGCCATGGTCGAGCAGGAATCGGCCGGCGACGCGCTGGCCGAAGTGATGCGGCGCGCCGACACGGTGCGCGCGCTCGGCCTCGGCCCGGACCCCAGCGAACTCGAAATGGAAGAAGACCCCAGCGCGGCCGGCGGCGTCGAGCAGCGAGACCACGCGCAGGACGAACCGGCCGCCGCGGCCGCGCCGGCGCCCACCGTCGATGCGCCGCTGCCCGCCGCGAAGCCGGAAGCGGCTGGCGGCCAGCCTGCCTCCGTCGAGCCCGACATGAAAAAGGCCGCCCTCGACGGCGCGGCGGCCGAATTCCTGGCGAGCGGACGCAACATAGTCGCTGGCGAAGCCTTCGCCGCCCTCGCCGGACGGCTGGACACGGTAGTGATCCGTCAGCAGACGATCGCGGCCGGCCTTGCCGAGGCGGCCGTCGAGAAGGAAGACTCCCTGCGGGAGATCATCGAGATCGCCGGGATGAACCCGGAGGCGATCGCGCCGCGTCCCGAGGCCCAGGGCGGCCCGTATATTCCGCTCGAGGCCCAGGGGTCTGCGCTGGACGCCCGGGACCCCAACCTGGAATACGCCGACGCGACGCTGGAGCGTGTGGCGACGCTGCAGACCGCGATGCTGTCCGTCCCCTTCGCCAACCCGGTGCCGGCCGTGACCCGCATCTCCTCGGGTTTCGGCGGCCGCAGCGATCCTTTCAACGGCGGCCGCGCCTTCCACAGCGGCCTCGACTTCAAGGGCCCGAGCGGCACCGCGATCATCGCGACCGCGCCGGGCAAGGTGGTCAGCGCCGACTGGCATGGCGGCTATGGCAAGATGGTCGAGATCGACCATGGCTATGGCCTGAAGACGCGCTACGCTCATCTGAGCGCGATCGACGTCGTCGAGGGCCAGCAGGTGGCCTTCGGAGACAAAGTGGGCGAACTGGGCAGCACGGGGCGCAGCACGGGTCCGCATCTGCACTACGAGGTCTGGTATGACGGCCAGGCCCGCAACCCCTGGAACTATTTGAAAGCAGGCGCGAATGTTCTCGAAAGGCAAGGCTCCTGAGACGCCCTCCATGGCGACTCCCTCCGCACCCCTTCCCTCCCCGGGACCGGTGAAGAAGCCGGGCGGCCGCTCGGCGCCCTCGATCATCTCGGCCGATCTTCTGGTCCAGGGAACGCTGGTCAGCCAGGGCGACATGCAGGTCGACGGAACCGTCGAAGGCGACATCCGCTCCGTGACGCTGATGATCGGCAACAGCGCGATCATCAAGGGCGAGATCATCGCCGAGGAAGTGGTCGTGCGCGGCCGCATCGAGGGCCGCATCCGGGCGCGCCGCGTCCAGCTCGACGCCTCGGCCGTGGTGATCGGCGACATCCTGCAGGAACAGCTGACCGTCGCAGCCGGCGCGACCTTCGAGGGTACCTGCCGCAAGTCGAGCGACCCGCTCAACGTGCAGCCGGTCGCACCGCAGATCACGCTGTCGAAACCGGCTCAGCCGACGCTGGTCGAGACCGACGCCAAGACGGCCTGAGCAGGCGGCAGGTTCGCAGGAAGACCGAGGGGCGCCCGGCGGGCGCCCCTTTCTGCTGACCGCCCGGCGTGCCGAGACCGGCGTCTCCTCGGAGCCCCGGCCCGATCCGTCAGTCGAGGTCCTTGATCTCGATCGCGTCGGTGCCCTTGATCTTCTGGGCCAGCGCCGCCGCCATGAACGGGTCGAGATCGCCGTCGAGCACATCGGAGGGCGAATAGCTTTCGACGCCGGTGCGCAGGTCCTTCACCAGCTGATAGGGCTGCAGCACGTAGGAGCGGATCTGGTGGCCCCAACCGATATCGGTCTTGGTGGCGTTCTGGGCGTCGGCCAGCGCCTCGCGTTTCTTCAGCTCGGCCTCGTAGAGGCGGGCCCGCAGCATCTTCCAGGCCTGGTCCTTGTTCTTGTGCTGCGAGCGCTCACTCTGGCAGGCGACCGTGATGCCGGTCGCCAGGTGAACGATGCGGACGGCCGATTCCGTCTTGTTGACGTGCTGGCCGCCGGCGCCGCTGGCGCGATAGACGTCGATGCGCACGTCCTTCTCGCTGACATCGATCTCGATATTGTCGTCGATCACCGGATAGACCCAGACGCTGGAGAAGCTGGTGTGCCGACGTGCGTTGGAGTCGTAGGGGCTGATGCGCACCAGACGGTGGACGCCGCTTTCGGTCTTCGCCCAGCCATAGGCGTATTCGCCCTTGATCAGCAGAGTCGCCGACTTGATGCCGGCCTGCTCGCCTTCGCTCTCGGCGACGAGTTCGGTCTTGAAGCCGCGCCGGGCCGCCCAGCGCGTGTACATGCGCAGCAGCATCTGCGCCCAGTCCTGGCTCTCGGTGCCGCCAGCGCCGGCATTGATTTCCAGATAGGTGTCGTTGGCGTCGGCTTCGCCCGAGAGGAGCGATTTCAGCTCCTCGTCCCCGGCCCGCTTCTTCAGCGCCTTCAGCGAGGCCTCCGCGTCGGCGACCATCGCCTCGTCGTTCTCGGCCTCGGCGAGTTCGAGCAGTTCGACGGAGTCGTTGAAGTCCTTCTCAAGCGCCAGATAGCCACTGACCGACGCGTCAAGCCGGTTGCGCTCGCGCATGACGACCTGCGCGGCGCGCGAGTCGTTCCAGAGGGCCGGGTCCTCGGCCCTGGCGTTCAGTTCGTCGAGGCGTCTCTGGGCAGTATCCCAGTCAAAGAGACCTCCTCAGCAGCTCAAGCGACTTGCGAATGTCGCTCGAGACCGCCTGCATTTCCGCGCGCATCGGTTCATTCCTCACATCTGGATCGGCGGCGAGGTATAGGGACGGTGCGCCGGGCCGTAAAGCCGTCTAAAATAGCCGTTCGATGAGCCTCGATCCGCCCCGCCTGGACAACCCGGACGACGATTTCTGGACGCAGGTCCGGCGCGGCTGGCGCGAGGCCCGCCGCCAGGCCGCCGCCGCCCTGCACAGCGCCGTCAATACCGAGACCATCCGCCTCGCCGTCACCGGCCTCAGCCGGGCGGGCAAGACGGTCTTCATCACCTCGGCGGTGCAGAACCTGCTCGCCATGGCGGACGGCAAGGGCGCGCTGCCCAAGTTCGACGACCACGGCATCTCGGCGCGGCTGAAGAAGCTGGGGCTGCTGGCCGCCACCGAGGATGCGCCGCGCTTTCCCTTCGAGCGCAATTTCGCGGCGCTGGCCGATGCCGAGCCGCACTGGCCGCCGCGCACCGCAAGCCTCGCCGAAGTGGCGCTCAAGTTCGTCGTCCGCCGCCGCCGCACCGCGGGGCTCGACTTCCTCAAGACGCGCGAGGTCACCGTCGAGATCCTCGACTATCCCGGCGAATGGCTGCTCGACCTGCCGATGCTGAGCCAGGAGTTCGCCGCCTGGTCGGCCGAGACGCTGGCCCGGATGGACACCGGGCCACGCGCCGCGGCGGCAAAGCCGTTTCTCGACTTCCTGAAGACCATCGATCCCGATGCGCCGGCAGACGCCGATGCGGCGCGCCGGGCCTACGATCTCTATCTTGCCTATCTCTTCGATGCGCGCGACCGACTGGGGCTGCGCTATCTCCAGCCTGGCGGGTTCCTGTGCGCCCCGCCCTGGCCGAAGACCGAAGCGATGATCTTCGCGCCGCTGCCGGTGACGCCAGGACGCGCGGCGAAGCCCGGCTCGTATGGAGAATTGTTCCGCAGGCGCTTCGATCTCTATCGCGCCGAGATGGGCGGGCGGTTCTTCGACAAGCATTTCCGCCGCTTCGACCGGCAGGTCGTTCTGGTCGACGTGCTGGGCGCGCTGCATGGCGGGCCGGACGTCTTCGAGGACACGCGCCTCGCCGTGTCGCGCCTCGCCGAGTGCTTCTCCTATGGCGGGCGCAAGCTGACCAACCCGTTCGCGCGCGGGATCTCGAAGGTCATGTTCGCCGCGACCAAAGCCGACCATGTGCCCGAGCGCCAGCGCGACGCCTTGCAGATCCTGCTCGGCCGGATGGCGGGGGCCGACATCGACGAGATGCGCGATGCCCGCGCCGCGGTGAGGACGGCGGCGCTGGCCGCCGTGCGCTGCACGCTGGACGACCGCGCCTCGATCGACGGGCGCGACGTTGCGGTGGTGCGCGGCCTGCCGATGGGGCGCGACAAGCTGGTCAGGTTCTATCCCGGCGAGGTCCCGCTGAAG
The DNA here is from genome assembly GCA_016792565.1 of Alphaproteobacteria bacterium. Classification (GTDB taxonomy): domain Bacteria; phylum Pseudomonadota; class Alphaproteobacteria; order Micropepsales; family Micropepsaceae; genus JADZAI01. The sequence goes on along the minus strand of JAEUMK010000072.1, from coordinate 30,170 downwards.
CCTCCGGGGCCGGAGTTCTGGCAGGGCTCGTTCTTCGAGCTGCCGGTCTTCCAGCCGCCCAAGCTCGATGCGTCGGGCGAGTCCGGGGTGCCTCACCTCGGCCTCGACGACGCCCTCTTCTACCTGATCGGAGATCGCCTATGAGCGACGCGCCGCGCCGTCCGCAGCTGCTGGAGATCGACGCTCCGGCCGAGCGGATCGATCACGAATGGGAGGCCTTCGTGAAGCGTCCGGAAGCGCGCGAGCCGCTGTTCGGCACCGGAACGCTGGTCGCGGCCGGCCTGTTCGTGCTGCTGATCGGATTCTTCGTGGTCGAATCGGTCGGCTGGATCGCCGCCATGGTCGATGAGCGGCCCTGGCTCGGCTGGGCGGCGGCGGGGATTCTGGCGCTGGGTCTGCTGCTGCTTCTGTGGGCGATCATGCGCGAACTGCGCGCCCTCTTCGCGGTGCGCCGCATGGAGGACTGGCAGGCGGCGCTCGCCGAGGACGCCGAGGACATGGAAGCCGCACGCAGCGCGGCCCGCGGCTATGTCGATCTGCTGCGCGGGGCGGGCCTCCCGACCGGCGACGCGCGCGAGGCGATCCGCGGCGCGAACTCGGTCGAACAGGTGCGCAACGCGCTGGAGACGACCGTGTTCCCGACACTGGACGCCCGCGCCAACCAGGCGGTCCGGGCCGCCGCCGCACAGGCCTTCGGCCTGACCGCGGTCAGCCCGACAGCCTCGATCGATGCCTTGCTGTTCTCGGTGCGCGGGGTGCGGCTGGTGCGCCAGGTCGCCCGCGCCTATGGCCTGCGCCCCCACGGCCTCGCCACCTGGGAATTGCTGCGGCGGACGATGTCGAGCGCCTCGCTGGTCGCGGCCGCCGACATCGCCGGGGGCATGCTGAGCCATGCGATCCTGACCAATCCGTTCGCGGCCAAGATCGCCGGCGAGGTCGCCGGGGCGACGGTCGCCTCGCAACGCATGTACAGGCTCGGCCGCGTCGCCTCCGCCGCCTGCCGCCTCTTTCCGCGGCGGAGCGGAAAAGAGGATTGAGTGCGGCCCTTCCGGGGGCTAATGCGAACTCCGATATTGCGTTGCACAAAGCCGAGGGTGATGGCGGCATGGCCAAATGGGTTCTGAATTTCGGTCCCGGCGGCGCTGAAGGCCGGTCGGAGATGCGCGAGCTGCTGGGCGGCAAGGGCGCGAATCTGGCCGAGATGTGCAATCTCGGCCTGCCCGTTCCGCCCGGCTTCACGATCACGACCGAGGTCTGCACCTACTACTACGCCAATGAGCGAACCTATCCGGCCGACCTGAAGGCCCAGGTCGACGCGGCCCTCGCCCATCTGTCGGCCGGAACCGGCAAGCGGTTCGGCGACGCGGGCGATCCCCTGCTCGTCTCGGTGCGCTCGGGCGCCCGGGCCTCGATGCCGGGGATGATGGACACGGTCCTCAATCTCGGCCTCAACGACGATACCGTCGCCGGCCTCGCCAAGCTCAGCGGCAACGAGCGCTTCGCCTGGGACAGCTATCGCCGCTTCATCGCGATGTACTCCGACGTGGTACTGGAGGTCGGGCACGAGCACTTCGAGGACCTGCTCGACACCATGAAGGACGAGAAGGGCGCCGATACCGACGCCGACCTCGAGACCGCCGACCTGCGGGAACTGGTCGGCCAGTTCAAGGACACGGTGCGGACGCGGACCGGCAAGCCGTTCCCGCAGGATCCCGAAGCCCAGCTGTGGGGCGCCATCGGCGCGGTCTTCGCCTCGTGGATGAACCAGCGGGCGATCACCTATCGCCGGCTCAACGGCATCCCCGCCGAATGGGGCACCGCCGTCAACGTCCAGTCGATGGTGTTCGGCAATATGGGCGACAGCTCGGCCACCGGCGTCGCCTTCTCGCGCAACCCGTCGACGGGCGAAAACCTGCTCTACGGCGAATTCCTGATCAACGCGCAGGGCGAGGACGTCGTCGCCGGCATCCGCACGCCGCAGCCGCTGACCGCCGCCGGGCGCAAACCCGGGACCAAGCTGTCGATGGAAGAGGCGATGCCCGAGGCCTTCGCCGAGTTCCTGGCGACGACGCGGCGGCTCGAGCAGCACTACCGCGACATGCAGGACATCGAGTTCACGATCGAGCGCGGGCGGCTGTACATGCTGCAGACGCGAACCGGCAAGCGGACCGCCAAGGCAGCCCTGAAGATCGCCGTCGACATGGCGAGCGAGGGACTGATCACGCGCGAGGAAGCGATCGGCCGGGTCGATCCGCTGTCGCTCGACCAGCTGCTGCACCCGACCATCGACCCGAGCGCGAAGACCAATGCGATCGCCACCGGCCTGCCCGCCTCGCCCGGCGCGGCCTCGGGCGAGGCCGTCTTCACCGCCGACGAGGCCGAACGGATCGCCCACGAGGGCCGGCCCGTCATCCTGGTGCGCGTCGAGACCAGCCCGGAGGACATCCACGGCATGCACGCCGCGAAGGGCATCCTGACGGCGCGCGGCGGCATGACCAGCCACGCCGCCGTCGTGGCGCGCGGCATGGGCAGGCCGTGCGTCTCGGGCGCCGGGGGCCTGAAGATCGACATGGCGGCCGAGAAGCTGACCGCCGGAGGCGTCACCATCGCCCGGGGCGAGTGGATCACCATCGACGGGTCGAGCGGCCAGGTCTTCAAAGGCCGGGTCGCCATGGTCGAGCCCGAATTGTCGGGCGACTTCGCGACTCTGATGGAATGGGCCGACGCCAAGCGCACGCTCAGGGTGCGCGCCAATGCCGAGACGCCGCTCGACGCCCAGACGGCGCGCGGCTTCGGTGCGGAAGGGATCGGGCTGTGCCGGACCGAGCACATGTTCTTCGACGCCGACCGCATCCTCGCGGTGCGCCAGATGATCTGCGCCGACACGCTGGAGGGACGCCAGGCGGCGCTCGCCAAGCTGCTGCCCATGCAGCGCGCGGACTTCGTCGCGCTGTTCACGATCATGCGCGGACTGCCGGTGACGATCCGCCTGCTCGACCCGCCGCTGCACGAGTTCCTGCCCAAGTCGGACGACGAGATCGCCGAAGTCGCCGAGGCTGCCGGCGTGACGCCCGCCAAGCTGAAGGCGCGGGTCAATGAGCTCTACGAGTTCAACCCGATGCTCGGGCATCGCGGCTGCCGACTGGGGATCACCTTTCCCGAGATCTACGAAATGCAGGCCCGCGCCATTTTCGAGGCGGCGGCGGCGGTCGCCAAAGAGACCGGCGATACGGTGACCCCGGAAGTCATGATCCCGCTCGTCGCCCTGAAGCGCGAACTGGACATGCTGAAGGACAAGGTGGCGACGGTCCATGCCGCCGTCGAGGCCGAAACGGGGGTCAAGGTGCCCTACCTCATCGGCACCATGATCGAGCTGCCCCGGGCCGCCCTGCGCGCCGGGGAGATTGCCGAATCGGCCGAGTTCTTCTCGTTCGGAACCAACGACCTGACCCAGACGACGTTCGGCATCAGCCGCGACGATGCCGCCCGGTTCCTGACGGAGTACCAGCGCCTCGGCCTGCTGGATCAGGATCCATTCGTTAGCCTGGATACCGCGGGCGTCGGCGAACTGGTCGAGATCGCCGCGACCCGGGGACGCAAGACGCGACCGGGCCTGAAGCTGGGAATCTGCGGCGAGCATGGCGGCGATCCCGCCTCGATCCGGTTCTGTGCCGAGATCGGCCTCGACTACGTCTCGTGCTCGCCCTACCGCGTGCCGATCGCCCGGCTCGCCGCCGCCCAGGCGGCGCTCAAGCCGGGCAAGGACAGCCGCGAGGACAAGTAGCGGCCCTCGCAAAGCAGATTGAATGGAGTTGGGAGGCCATTGCGGAGGTGCCGATCCGCGACAGGCTCGGCCCCCAGCCGTTGGACTCAACTCTGTTGCCATATGAGTGAAGAGAGCCTTCTAGCGCGTTTCACTGTGCCGGCGGAGCGGCTGCTTTTCGCCGCTATTAACCGTCTGAAAATGATGACGGATCGTCATTATTCTCATTTGTCTAGTCTTGTAGTGATCGGAGCCCCCTCTTAGGTTCCGCGCGCTTTCGGCCGGGGGTTGGGCTGACCGGAAGCAGAACGGTCCCGCCGCGGTGCTGCCTCAATGCGAGGCGCAGATCCCGGGCAGGGGCGCCCACCCGCCGCGCCGACCGGCGCGGCGAAGCCGAGGAGCGATACTGAGTCATGTCTACCGCCCAAGCAGCCGTCAGGCGCTGCCACCGGGTCGTTGCCGCCGTGCTCGCCGGGCTCGCCGTTTACGGCGGCGCGGTCGCGCTGTCGCTTCCCGCCCCGGCGGCACCCAATTTCGCGGCGCTGTCGGCCGGCGCTCTGCGCGCCATCCCGATGCTGGCCGAGGCCCCCCTGCCCGCCGTCACGCCGCTGCCTAAGCCCGCCGCGGCCCTGGCTGCCGCCATCGGACCCGCCGTGCCGGTCGCCGACTCGGAAATGGTCTGCCTGGCCGAGGCCGTCTACTACGAGGCGCGCGGCGAGAGCCCCGAGGGACAACGCGCCGTCGCCGAAGTCGTGGCCCGCCGATCGACCGACCCGCGCTACCCCAATTCGATCTGCGGTGTGGTCTACCAGGACGCACACCGGCGCAATGGCTGCCAGTTCTCGTTCGCCTGCGACGGCAAGAAGCGCAGCGCCCGGCGAGACCGCGCCGCCTGGTCGGAGGCGGTGAACATCGCGGCCGACGAGCTGACCGGGCCCGGCCGGCTGGTCGATACCTCTCGCGGCGCAACCCACTTCCACACGACCAAGGTTCGGCCGTCCTGGTCGCGCCGCTTCGTGCGGACCGTGCAGATCGGCAACCACATCTTCTATCGCCAGCCGGGCCGGGGCTACGAGGCGCACGACCTGCGCAACGCCGCCGCGTCGTAGGGGCGCGGCGTGCCATTGCCCACGCCATCGTTCCGGCAATGAGGAGAGATGGTTTGGGCACGCGAACCGGGAGGGACCAAAGGGGCGAACGCACCTCCGCCCGCGACCAATCGCCCCGCCCTCGCCCGGATACCTGCGGTTGACACTGGTTCCCCCACACTTGAGCCTTTGGCTGCAGGGAGGATCCGACATGAGACTCTGGAATTCTGGCCGTTGGCTGATGATGGCTCTGACTGTCGCCAGCGTGACGATGCCGCTGACGGCAGACGCGGCCGAGAAGCCAAAAGCATGTCTGCGCGATCCCATCGTGACGAAGCTGGACAAGACCGCCGTCAAGAATATCGCCGACTGGCTGAAGGACCGCGAATCGTCGAATTCGACGCCGGTGCCCTACGGCTTCAAAGTTCCCGCCCTCGCCACAACCCAGATTATCTGCAAGCTGAATCCCGAAGGTCTGCGCTGTTTCGAAAGCTTGGCCAGCCTGCGCTGCCCCGAAGCGGTCGAGGTTCAGACGCCCGGCGGTACCACGGTCGTTCCGGTCAACTGCACCGGCCCCGATTCGGAAGGCAACTGCGACTGCGACTTCGCGCAGAACTGACCGAGGACCCCGCCCCCCAACCGGGAAATGGCTGACGCTGCTGCCAGCGCCGGATCGCAATCTCATCCTTTGCCGGACCCGCATCCGATGCGAATTCGGACGCAAGCTCGGCAAGGCCTATCGTCCTGGGGGCCTCAGTTGCTCTCCGACGGCCCGATGGGCGCCGCCTTCTGGATGCGCTTGCGCATCATTTCGGGGCTCCAGGCCTTGATGCGGTCGATCCAGCGCAGGCTGTTGGGCACATACCAGTGCAGCCTGGTCGAGCCATAGGCAGCGAATGCCGTCTCGGCGATGCTCGAGGCGGGCAGCAGGCGGAACATCCCCTTCTTGGGCGCACCGGCCGCCAGCGCCTCGCGGGAGGGCGGCGGTGGACGGTCGCCGGAGCGATTCGGCGTTTCCAGCAGGATCGCCGTGTCGATCAGCCCCGGCAGCACGTCGGCAACGCGCACGCCGTGACGCTGCCACTCGACGCTAAGCGCCTCGGTCAGGCCCTTCACCGCATGCTTGGTGGCTGCATAGACGGCGATCCGCGGCATGCCGTAGGTCGCTGACGAAGACGAGGTCGAGAACATCAGACTGTTCTTCGCTTTCTTCAGATAGGGCAGCCCAGCATAAGCGCCGGTCAGAACCGCCTTGAAGTTGATATCGACGACCCGCATCGCCGCCTCGTAGGGCACGTCCTCGAACCAGCCGGACTCGCCGATGCCGGCATTGTTCCAGAGCATGTCGAGACCGCCATTCGCATTGCCGGCGCAGAAATCGGCCAGCGCCTGCTCCAGCGCCGTCTTGTCCGTCACGTCCACCGACCGGGTCCACAGCCGCTCACGGCCGAGTTCCTGCTCCAGCGTGTCGAGACCGCCCTGGTTGCGATCGATGGCCCCGACCCGCCAGCCCTTGGCATGGAACAGCTTGACGCCCTCTCGGCCCATGCCGCTGCCCGCGCCGGTGATAAAGATCGCTTTCGTCGCCGCTGACATGAGCGGTCCTCCCGTGGTGAAATGGCTTATGCGCTCCACAATCGGCAATGCGGCGGCTCGCGTCCAGATCGTCCTGCTGCTGGTCCTGGCCGTCGGCGCCGGGCCGGCCGCCGCCAAGTCGAAGGTCAGCGCCGAGGCGCAGGCCTATGCCGACCGCAAGTGCCTGACCGAGGGGCTCTATTTCGAAGCCGGGAGTGAGGGCAAGGAAGGCATGACGGCGGTCGCAGAGGTCATCTTCCGCCGGGCCGCGACGCCCGGCTATCCCAAGACGATCTGCACCGTCGTCTACAACGGCGCGCCGGCCTATGGCTGCCAGTTCTCGTTCGCCTGCGACGGCTCGCGCGTGCGGCCGCGCAGCCGGGCATTGTGGAAGGCGACATGGAAGCTTGCAGGTGAACTGCTGGCCGATCGCGAGGCGGTGCTCGCCGCCGATACGACGATGGGTGCTCTGCGATTTCATGCCGACTATGTCTCGCCGGACTGGGAGGCAGAGGGCTTCGAGATGACGGTGCAGATCGGCCGCCATATCTTCTACCGCCCCAAGGCGGACTGAGGCCCGATCACAGACGGCCCTCGGGTGACGGCCGTTACAGGCGGGGACGGCGGCGGCGCCTAGCCTCGCCTGCGTCATCCAGCAGGGAATTGCCATGCCGCTCCGTCTCGCTCTCACCGCCGCCGTCGCTGCTTCGGCGGTCCTTTCGGCCTCGGCCGCGCCGCAGACCCAGACCCTGCAAGGCGCGGCGCTGCGCCTTGAGGATCTGTCGTCCGCCGACGTCACAGTGAACGTGGTGCCCGGCGCGCAGGGCATTCAGGTGACGCTCGACGGCAAGGACGAGGCGGTCGCCCGCACGGCTTTGACAACCGATGGCGACAACGCGGTCGTGCGCATGACGCCGCGCAGCACCTATGTCGACTCTACGGGCTACGATATCCGGCTGACCGTCACCGTGGCGCCAGGCACGCCGCTGGCGATCGATGGCTTCGTCGGACGCGCCGTCATCGGAGATCTCGATGGCCCGCTGGCTCTTGAAGCGACGGCCGGCGAAATCCGGACCGGCCGCCTGACCACCGCAAGCCTTGAATCGAGCGGATCGATGGATGTGGAGATCTCCTCCGTCGAAGGTGCGCTGGCCTTCTCGGCCTCGGGCTCCGGTTCGCTGAAAGCCGGTGCGGTGGGCGTGACCGCCATATCCATCGACGGTTCGGGCTCCGCCGAGATCGCCTCGGTCGTCGGCGGGCTCGACATCGAGATCAGCGGCTCGGGCGATGTCTCGATCGGCTCGATCGATGCGCCGACCCAGATCGACATCGCCGGCTCGGGCAGCGTGGCGATCAAGAGCGGTCGCGCCACGTCGTTCGACGTGTCGACGGCCGGTTCGGGCGAGGTGCGGTTCGCCGGCACGGCGGTCAATCCTCAGATCTCGACCGCCGGCTCGGGCGATGTCTGCATCGACACCGTCGAGGGGGCACTCGAAAGCTCGGGCGCGGATGTCCGGACCGGCAAGGGTGCCTGCAGCTAGCCTAGCGCATTTCCTTCGCCAGCCGGCCGATCCGGCCGAGGACCTCTTCGGTCTCCGCCATGATGCGGCGGACGATTTCTCCTGCCGGCGGCGCGTCCTTGATGGCCCCCGCCCCCTGCCCCATGGCGAAGCACGAGCGTGACTTGTCGAGGCCCTCGATCTGTCCGCCGATGCCGCCCATCACGCCGGCCTTGTGGCTGTGCGCGGCCTGCGCGGGGAAGGGCTGAAGATCCTGCGGCCGCTTCTCCCAGTCCATCACATAGGGATTGCGGAAGACGCGCATGGTCTTGCCCGAGTAGCAGCGGGTCACGATCGTGTCCTCGTCCGAGGCCTCGACGATGACATCCTTGTACATCTGTCCGGCATGAGCTTCGGCCGAAGCGATGAAGCGGGTGCCCATCCAGACGCCCTGCGCCCCGAGCGCGAAGGCTGCCGCGATTCCCCGGCCATCGACGATGGAACCGGCGGCAATGACGGGAATCTTCACGGCATCGACGACCTGGGGGATCAGCGCCATGCCGGCGACGCGGCCGGTGTGACCGCCGGCCTCAGTGCCCTGCGCGACGACGGCGTCGAGGCCGCCATGTTCGGCATGGCGCGCATGCTTCACCGTGCCGGCGACGTTCATCACCTTGAGGCCAGCGTCGTGAAATTTCTTCACCAGGTGCGGCGGCGGAACGCCGAGGCCCGAGATGAACGCCGCCGCGCCTTCCTCGATGATGATGTCAACGGTCTGCTCCAGCGATTCCGGAACGGCGGCCAGAAGATCGACGCCGAAGGGCTTTTTCGTCAGTGAGCGGACGATCCGCATCTGCTCGCGCACCTGCTTGGGCGCTACGCCGGCCATGCCGAGCGTACCGAAGCCGCCGGCCTCCGAGACTGCCGCGGCCAGTTCTCCGTACGACACGCCACCCATGCCGGCGAGCAGAATGGGATAGTCGATTCCGAGCATGTCGCAGATCGGGGTGCGGATGGTCATGGACGAGTCCTCCGGTTCTTGATTTCTTGCCCATAGTCTGACGAACCTGCGCCGCGGTCACAAGTTCACGTAGCGTCCGCCCTGACGCCGCGGAAAGGACAAGGCATGAAGCGAATGCGGCTCCCCCTGACGCTCGGCTTGCTGCTGGCGGCGGCCTGGCCTGCGGCCGGTGCCGACGGCGCGTCGCTGTCCGCCGAAGAACGGCAGGTGATCGAAACGCTGATCATCGGCACGCCTACCGAACGCAACATCAATGCCGCACTCGGCTTCTGGCGCGGCGCCCCGGAAGACCTGAAGCAGCGCATCCTGGCGACGCCCAAAGAGCGGCGCTGGCCAATCGTTCTCTGCCACTATCTGGGCTTCGACAGTCCATCGGTCGCCGCCGCCCGCCCGGAGCGCTGCGAGGAGAAGGTACAGGCCGACATCGACCGGGGAGCCGCCAGCTGGTCGAACGACGGCCAGTGGGTGGGACCGACAGACGACTGCCGGGCGAGGAATCTCCGGAACGAGTACGGCCAGTTGATCTGCGACTGACCTAAGCGACGGCAGGCCTGGGGGCGCGCCACTTGCGATGGGCCACCAGCGGCTCCTCCAGGAAACCCCGAACGATCGGCATGATCTCCGGCAACCGCGAGATGATGAAAAGGTGTCCGCCTCCCGGCACCACATGAAGACGCGCATTGGGCATGGCGCGGTGGATGATCTTCATGTTGATCAGCGGCACGATCTTGTCGCGGTCGCCGCCCATGATCAGCGTGGGTACGTTGAGGAAGGGAATGAAGGGCAGACTGGTCCAGCCGACCATCGCCAGCATCTGGAACATGTAGCCGCGCAGCGTCGGCGGCTTGAGGCGGATGTGGTGATGGCTGGCGAAATCGCCGCCCTCGTCGCCATAGAGCTTCTCGAAGTTCTTCATCAGATAGTCTTTGTCGAGGTAGCGCTGCGGCGTCGCCATCTTCGACAGGGCCTCGAACTTGCCCGGCACCATGGTCATGCCGGTGGACGTGGCGCACAGGATCAGCTTCTTCGTGCGCCGGCGGTACTGCAGCGCGAACTGCTGCGCCGCGCCGCCGCCCCACGAGACACCGATCACATCCACATCGCCGAAGCCGAAGCGGTCGAGGATCGTCGCCGCCGCGCGGCTGACCATCCAGGGGCGATAGGGAACGAGCGGCGCAGGCGATCCGCCGATGCCGGGCATGTCGAAGGTGACGATATCGCGCTCGGGCATCATCTCGGCGAGCGGCTGGGCCAGTTCGAGATTGGCGCCGATGCCGTTGAAAAACAGCAACGGCCGTTCAGCGGAACGCTTCGTCGCGCGCCAGATGGCGGTGCGGTAGGTCTGCCAACCCACCTTCTGCATCGACAGCTCAGGCGTGCGAACGTCGCTGGGCTCCATGGACCGAACTCCCCTTCGCGCCTGACCCGTCCGGCCGCGCGTTTCCGATACTGGCTTCTTAGACTGAGTCTGGCGTTTCGCCTCAGCCATGCACGTACTTGCCCGGCGCCTTGCCGACCGGCTTGTGCTTGGCGTCGCCCAGCTTCCTGGGCGCCGGCTTCATGGCGCCGGATCGTTCGGCCAGCCATTTCGCCCAGGTCTCCCACCACGAACCGATGTGCTGCTCGGCGCCGTTCGGGAACTGTTCGACGTCATCCGGCAGGGACGCGTTGGTAAAGAATCGCGCCTTGGGGTTGCCGGGCGGATTGATGAGCGACTGGATGTGGCCGCTGGAGGAGAGAATGAACGTCTTGTCCTTCGACCCCAGCAGCTTCATCGAGCGATAGACCGCCTTCCACGGCGTGATGTGGTCGGTGACGCCGGCGAGGAAGAAGACGTCCTGGTGGATTTTGCCGAGGTCGATCTTGTGACCCATGAACGGAACGGTGCCGGGTTTGCGCATCGGCTCGCTCTCGTACATGTCGAGATAGTCGTGATGCAGCTGCATCGGCAGGTTCGTGGAATCGTTGTTCCAATAGAGGATGTCGAAAGGCGGCGGGTCGTTGCCGAGCAGGTAGTTGTTGACGACGTAGTTCCAGATCAGATCGTTCGGTCGCAACCAGGCGAAGGTGCGGCTGAGATCCTGCCCTGTCAGAATGCCCTTCTGCTTGGACCTTGCCTTGGCGAGCTTGATAGATCGCGGGCTGATGAAGGCGCCCACATCGCTGTCCTCCGGCCGGGCATCGAGCACACAGACCATGAAGGTCGCCGCGTTGACGCGCTTGTCCTTTTTCGCCGCCAGATAGGACAGCAGCATCGCCTGGGTAATGCCGCCCGAGCAGGCGCCCGACAGGTTCAGGCTTTTCTGCTTGGTGATCGCCAGCGTCGCGTCGATCGCCTTGATGATTTCCCGGACATAGGCCTCAAGGCCCCAGCCGGCGTGCTCCTTGCCCGGATTGCGCCACGAGATCGCGAAGAGCTGGTAGCCCTGCGAGAGCAGGTAGCGGAACATCGAGCGATCCGGCGTCAGATCCGACGCATAGAACTTGTTGATCTGCGGCGGCACGATCAGCAGCGGCTTCTCATGCACGTGATCGGCAAGCGGCTTGTACTGAATCAGCTCCATCATCTCGGTGCGCAGGACCACGCTGCCTTCCGTGACGGCGAGGTTCTCGCCGACCTTGAAGGGGCGCTTGTCGACCTGGCTCGGCAGGCCTCCATTGTCGCGCAGATCGCCGTAGAGGTTTTTCATGCCCCGCAGGAGCGACTGGCCTTTCGTGTCCCACGCCGTCTTCAGCGCCAACGGGTTGCCAATCAGCGTATTGGTCGGCGCAACGGCGTCGGCGAAGATGTCGAGGATGAAACCGGCTCGCGTGCGATCCTGATCGCCCAGATCCAGATCGGCCAACCAGTCCTTAAGGTTCTTGCGGAAGGCCAGCCAGCCCTGCATGCCCCGCTTGTAGACCGGGCTCTTGTTCCAGACTTCGTGCTGGAATCGCTTGTCGCGGGCTTCCGCCGCGAGCTTCGACTTGCCGACCAGAACGTCCGCCAAGTCCTTGGCGAACGAGCCTCCATGTTTCGCGAACAAGGTCGGCTGGCGGATAATCTCGGTGACTACGAGCCCCGCGGCGCGCCAAAGCTCCTCAGGATTGATCCCCACTATGGGGTTCAGGGCCATGTTGGAATCCGGCCCTTTGTCGCCGAGCTTGGTCTCGTCGATCTTCATCGTTCCTCCCGTCGAACGCGTGTCGGCGCAAGCCGCGCCGCCGCTTCGTTGTGAGCAGAGCGTGGCGCAAGGCTGGCCGCTTGTCGAGCGGACGGGGCTGGTGCCCCCCTCGCCTCGCCGCGCCGTGCCGGTGAGACCCAGCCCGAGAGCTACTTGATGCCCTTCAGCTTCTCGCCGCGAGCAGAGACGCCTGACATCTTCTCCATGAGGGCCGGAAAGCTCTCCATACGGTCATAGGTGAACCGTTCCGTTCCGCCTTCCCTCTTCCAGTTCACCGTCACGTCGTCGAAGCTGACCGTGAACGTGCCGGTGTCGATCGGCTTGACCGGGTCGGCACCCGCCTTGCCCGGATTGTAGAGGACCTAGGATACCTCGAAGTCCTCGCTGAAATGGTAGTTGTAGAGCGTGTCGCCGCAATAGATCACCCACCAGCCCTGCAGCCAGTCCGGGACCTGGGCGCCAAGATAGCGGGCCATCGATACCCAACCCTTCAGGATGGACGGATCGAAGTCCTTTTCCTTGCGGGCGACCTTGTCGACGCCATCATGGGTCGGGCCGCCTGCGCCGCCTTCGGCGGTCAGCCACTTGTCGCCCCTGAAGCCCAGCGAGACGCCCTGATGGAGCCTGTCCGAGTGCTCGAAGATATCACCGTAAGCCGGCCTCCGGCCGCTGGTCGCCGGGATCCAGAGACGCGACAGGCCGTTCTTGGCGAGGTGGGCTTCAAGATTGAACGTGCCCAGGAAGATCTTCGCGCCCATCTGAACGCCGCAGTTTCCGGCAAATGAGTTGCAGCTGGTCTGTTGCCCGCCGCCTATCCAGTTCGCCAGCAAGCCCGTATGGGTCAGACCCGTCAGCGTCTTGAAGTCGTCGTTGTTCGTTGCCGGGAAATGCTGCTTCTGAAGCGCGACAAGCGCCTTGTCGTGTTCGGTCGCGAGCCGCGTCCGCTCGTCCTTCGCCATGCCCTTTGGCATCGCAGGGAGCTTTGGCGGCACGACGCCGGCCGCCTTCAGCGTGTCGTTGATCTTTTTGCGCGTATAGGTCGGACTGCCGGCCGACACAGAGCCCTTCTCGGGAATGGGCTTGATGAACTCCTCAAGCCTTGCCTTGTAGTCGAGTGTCTGTCCCGCCACCCTGCCCCCCAAGCAAGCCGCAATCACACCGAGTGCAAACTGCCCCGGGACAGCATCCGTGACAATTGGCTGGGCGCGCGACCATCCGTCCCTGGGCAGGGGCAACGCTCCGGCAGGATGCCGGCGGGCCTAGTAGAGACCGCCGGTTCCGGTCGAAACGTCCTCGGGCGGCGGCGGGGGCGCCTCTTCGGCGGGATAGTCCGCCTCGTCGGCGCCCGCCGTATTGGCCTCCTTGGAGTCGGGGTCAGTGCCCAGCTTGAACGGCTCCATGATCGCCCCCGGATCGTCCGCCGAAGTCGGGCGTCCCGAAACCGCGTTGACCCGCATCATCACCACGCCGGGCGGCGTGCGGAGCGGCAGCGCGCCCGTTTCCGGCAAGACTTGCTCGAAAATATCAGCAACGATGGGCGCCACCACCGTGCCGCCGAAGCTGCCGCGGCGGAGCGGCTTAGGCTGGTCGAAACCGACATAGGCCGCCACGATGAGGTCGGCCGTAAAGCCCACGAACCAGACATCCTTGGCGTCGTTGGTCGTGCCGGTCTTGCCGCCAATCGGGTAGTCCTTCAGGTTCTTGAATGCGTTCCGCGCGGTGCCACGCTGCACGACGCCCTGCAGGATGTTGGCGACCTGAAAGCCGGTCCGGGGATCGAATTCTTCCCGGCCGATCTCGGGCAGCAGCGGCTCTTCCTGGTTGGCCCAGCCGTTGGGCGCATAGCAGCCGTCGCAGATGCGGTCGTCATGCCGGAAGATCGTCTTGCCGTAACGATCCTGGATGCGGTCGATGATGGTGGGAGGAACGACTCGGCCGCCGTTGAGGAATGTCGCGTAGCCGCCCGCCATCTTGATGACGGTCGTCTCCGCCGCGCCGAGCGCATTGGCGAGCACCGGGTCGATCTTGTCGTAGACGCCAGACCGCTTCACGCGGTCTACGACCGCCTTCATGCCGATATCGTATGCGAGGCGAACGGTCATGAGGTTGCGGCTCTTTTCGAGCCCTTGCCGAAGCGTCGCCAAGCCCAGATATCGCCCGTCGGAGTTCTGCGGCCGCCAGACCCGGCCATTGCCCATCGGCAACGAGATGGGCCCGTCGAGCACAAGGCTGGACGGGGTGTAGCCGCTGTCGAGCGCCGTCGCATAGACGAACGGCTTGAAGGACGAACCGGTCTGACGCATCGCCTGCGTCGCGCGATTGAAGACGCTAGCGTAGTAGGAGAAGCCGCCGACCAGCGCGAGGACGCGGCTTGAGTGCGGATCGAGGATGACGAGTCCGCCGTTGATCTCAGGAATCTGACGCAGATTGTAGCTGCCGTCCTTGCCCGCCTCGACATAGATGACATCGCCGGGCCTGGCCTTTGCGACCCCCGACAGCTTGCGGCCGGACTCGGGCAGAGACCCGGTCGTGCCGTCCGTGAATCCAATAGTCCAGGCGCCGCCCGTCTCCTGGATCACTGCGATCCGCCAGCCGGTGACGTCCCTGGCCGAGGGGATGGCATCGAGGCGCTGCTCCCACCCTGCCCCCAACTCTATCTGCGCGACCGGGCCATGCCAGCCAGAGGCGCGGTCATAGCGCTGCAGACCGACCCGGAAAGCATTGAGCGCAATCGACTGATACTTCGAATCCAGGGTCGTGCGCACCGACAGGCCGCCGGCATAGAGCCGCTCTTCGCCATACCGGTTGGTGATGACGCGCCGCGCCTCTTCGGCGAAATACTGGGCGTCCTCGTAGCGCGTACCGAGCGGGCGGAAGGTCACCACCAGATCCTCGCGCTTGGCCTTCTCGCCGTCGGCCTTCGACACGTAGCCGACATCGATCATCTGATCGATGACATAGTTGCGCCGGTCGAGTGCCCGCTGCTTCTGGGTGATCGGGTGGTAGTTCGACGGCGCCTTGGGCAGCGCGGCGAGGTAGGCCACCTCCTGAATATTCAGTTCGTCGAGCGACTTGTCGAAGTAGTTCAGCGCGGCGGCGGCGACGCCATACGAGTTCTGCCCGAGGAAAATCTGATTCAGGTAGAGTTCGAGGATCTTGTCCTTCGAGAAGGTCGCCTCCAGGCGCATCGCAAGGAGGATTTCCTTGATCTTGCGGATGTAGCTGACGTCCTGCGTGAAGAAGAAATTGCGTGCGACCTGCTGGGTGATGGTCGAAGCGCCTTCGGGCCGCTTGTCATCGCCGGCGCTCAGATTGGAGACAAGCGCCCGGGCGATGCCGGTCGGATCGAAACCGGGGTGCAGATAGAAGTTCTTGTCCTCGGCCGCGATGAACGCGTTCTTCACCAGCGGCGGCATGTCATCGACGGGGACGAAGAGGCGACGCTCCTTGGCGAACTCGGCGATCAGCGTGCCGTCATAGGCGTGCACCCGGGTGGTAACGGGCGGCTCGTAGTTTGCCAGCGTCTCGGTGTCCGGCAGATCGCTGGACAGCCACCAGAACGCCAGACCGGCCGCGAGTGCGCCCACACCGATGATCGTCAAGACCGATACGAAGAAGAACCGCAAAAACCGCATCGAGGAACCTAGCGCACCCGCAAATCGCCTTAGGCGCGATTCTACATGGGAAGAGCGGCGATAACTATGGCGGTTTTGGGGTCGAGGCGGACAGGCTAGTGCCGCGTTTCGGCGACGCTGGCCATGCGGTCGTAATAGCCGTCGATTGCCCGAGCGATGGCCGCGGCCGTCGATGCACGCCACTTCGGCGAGGTCAGGCGGGCCTCGTCCGTCGCATTGGAGAGGAAGCCAAGTTCGATCAGAACGCTGGGGACATCGGGGGCTTTCAAGACCCGAAAGCCGGCGAAACGGTGCGGCTTCGAGATCAGGCCGGTCTGACGATCGAGTTCGGGCAGCAGCATCTGGGCGAAGATCGACGAACGGTTCTTGGTCTCACGCTGGGCGAGATCGATCAGAATGGTGCTGACCTCGTCATTGCCCGAGAGGTCGACGCCCGAAATAACGTCTGCTGCGTTCTCGGAGCGTTCCAATTCGGCGGCAACGCTGTCGGACGCCGTTTCGGACAGCGTATAGACGGAGGCTCCGTGGACCGTCGCGTCGCTCACCGAGTCGGCATGCAGCGAGATGAAGAGGTCGGCCTTCGCGGCGCGGCCGGCCCGGACACGATCCTTGAGCGTGATGAAGGTGTCGTCGTCGCGCACCAGCACAACCTGGAAATGGCCGCGCGTTTCAAGCTCGGCCTTGAGCGCTTCGGCCGTCTGGAGAACGACGTCCTTCTCCAGCGTCCCCGATGGACCAGATGCGCCCGGGTCGACACCGCCATGGCCGGCATCGATAGCGATGATGAACTGGCCGTCCTGACTGTCGATCGGCTCGGCTTCGGCCGCCGCATCGACAGGAGGTTCAGGTGGCGCTCCCGACTCATCGTCAGGCCAACCGGCCGCCGCCAGAAAGTCCGCCTCGTCAGCGGGCACAATATCGAGGACGAGACGCGCAGGCTTGCCGCTTTCGGGCGGCATTACGAAGTCGACAGCGACCATAGCCGGTGTGGCCAGGTCCAAAACGATGCGCGACTTTCCCTTACGAAAGGTCCCGTAACGATAGCCGGTCACAAGACCTGACCCCTTGATTCCAGCCTTTGGCGGCAGCCGCCACTCGATTTCAGGAAGTTCAAGGACGATCCGATTGGGTTCAGACAGGAAAAACAGCCGGTAGTCGACCGCGTCGGTCAGTTCGAGGACGAACCGGGTGTGCTCGGCATGCTCGCCCAAACGGGCATTGGTCGCGACGATGGCCGCATGCGCACCGCCGATGGCGGCGACGCCAGCCAAGAGCGTGACCAGCAGCGCGCACCACGCTCGCCAGACCGAGTATGCCGGCCGACCTTCTGTCGTCACCGATCGCTCCACCATTCGCCCAATGCGATGTTTATCGTTAAATCTAGCATGGTTGTCTTGCCTTACCGTTACCGGCAGTCGAGAGGGTCCGGCCGGTTCCAGCCCGCCGGCAAAGGAACGTGTTGCGGAAACCGTCCTGCTGCCGCTACATAGTCTCATCGATCCTTCGGGGTCGCCCCCAGGCGGGAAGCCCGGGCCCAGGCGACTGACCCATTTTCCCCTCCTGATGCCGGCGGCTTCGTCGCGGACGAACAGGCTCGTGCCAGAGGGATGTCCCCAACGGCGATGCCTGGCCCTACCCACTGCCCGAGCGCCCCGAGAAGGCGCGGAGCCTGATCTTTATGCGCGCAGCGCGGCTGAACATAGACGCAAGGAGCTTCGGCTTCCGTCCGGCCCGCGTTGCCGTCCCGTCCTCAACCCGAATCGAGCTGGGCCGCCCTATTGGACCCGCAGCGCCGCAGGCGCGCGGATCGCGGCCGCTCCCAGGAGCTTGCCATGTCAAAGCGTATGCTGATCGACGCCTCCCACCCGGAGGAGACGCGCGTCGTCATCGTCTCGGGTAACCGGGTCGAAGAATTCGACTTCGAATCCGCTTCAAGAAAACCTCTCAAGGGCAACATTTTCCTTGCGAAAGTGACGCGCGTCGAGCCTTCGCTCCAGGCCGCGTTCATCGAGTATGGCGGCAACCGCCACGGCTTCCTCGCGTTCAGCGAGATTCATCCGGACTACTACCAGATCCCGGTCGCCGATCGTCAGGCACTGATCGAGGCCCAGCGCGCGGAAGAGCGGTCGCAGCGCTACGATGACGATCGGGCCGAGCCGACGCCCAAGGCAGCGGAGGCCCCCGCCGATATCGATCCGCTGCCCGTCATCGACATTGAGGCCAATGACGCAGCAGCCGTCGCGGCCGCGTTTGAAGAGTCGACCATCGCGCCCGAAACGCTCGCCGACACGCCGCCGGTCGAACCGATCTACGTCGCGCCCACGGAGGCGGTTGGCGAACCCGAGCCCGAAAGCTCGCTCTCTGCGACCAGCGAGGGGGCCACGGAGGAAGGCGAAGACGACGGGCGCGAGTCGCATGTCGAGGAAGTCGTCGTTGAGCGAGTCGAGGCGGAGGTGGTCAGTTCCGGCGACGATGACGCCATGGACGAAGTCGAACCGCGCCGCCCGAGCGGACGATCGATGCGCCAGTACAAGATCCAAGAAGTCATCAAGAAGCGGCAGATCCTGCTCATCCAGGTCGTCAAGGAGGAGCGCGGTAACAAAGGGGCGGCGCTGACCACCTATCTGTCGCTCGCCGGGCGCTATTGCGTGCTGATGCCCAACAGCGGCCGAGGCGGCGGGATTTCCCGCAAGATCACCAACTCGGCCGATAGGCGCCGTCTCAAGGATGCCGCGGAAAGCCTTGATGTACCTGAAGGAATGGGCCTGATCGTCCGCACGGCGGGGGCCAGCCGGACCAAACAGGAAATTCAGCGCGACTACGAGTACCTGTTGCGTCTCTGGGACTCGATCCGCGAATTGACACTGCGTTCGACGGCTCCGGCGCTGGTTTATGAAGAGGGCAACCTCATCAAGCGCGCCATTCGCGACCAGTTCTCGCGCGATATCGAGGAGATCGTGGTGGAGGGCGAGGAAGGCTTCGCGGAAGCCCAGGCCTTCACGAAGATGATCATGCCGCAGCAGGTCGATTCCGTGCGCCAGCACGATGGCCGGCCACCGCTCTTCCAGAAATACAAGGTCGAGAGCCAGCTCGATTCGATGTTCAACCCGCGGGTTCAGCTGAAGTCCGGCGGCTACATCGTCATCAACCAGACAGAAGCGCTGGTAGCCATCGACGTGAACTCGGGCCGCTCGACCCGCGAGCACAACATCGAGGACACCGCCTACAAGACCAACCTTGAGGCGGCCGAGGAAGTGGCTCGCCAGCTGCGGTTGCGCGATCTGGCCGGCCTGATCGTGATCGACTTCATCGATATGGAGGAGGGTCGCAACGACCGGTCCGTCGAGCGCAAGCTGAAGGAGTGCCTCAAGCACGATCGCGCCCGCATCCAGGTGGGCCGGATTTCGCCGTTCGGCCTGCTTGAGATGTCGCGCCAGCGCCTTCGTCCCGGCATGGTGGAAGGCTCCACTGTCACCTGCCCGCACTGCAACGGCACGGGGCTCATCCGCTCGGTCGAGAGCCTCGCCCTTCGCGCTCTGCGCCAGGTTGAGGAAGAGACGCACAACGCTCGCGTCGAGGGCGTGACGGTACGGCTGCCCACCGAGGTCGCGGTCTATATATTCAATCACAAGCGGTCCGACATCCAGGCGATGGAAGAGCGCCTCGGCATCTCGATCTACCTGGAAGCCAAGCCGGACATGTTCGGTGCGGATTGCGAGGTCGAACTGGGTGCCCCCGGCGGCGTGCGGACCCGGCGCCCGGTCTCAAGCACCGCCGTTTCGGCGGAAACCGCATTGTCGCAGATGCCGGAGCCGGACTTCTCGGCCGATGAGGAGATGCCCGACAGCGCCGAGAGCGGCGACGAGGAGGACGGCGGCGAGGCGCCTCGCGGCGAACGCCCGCCGCGCGACGGAGAGCGCCTGCCCCGCGAGGGCGAGCGCGGCGGGCGCGGGCGGCGGCGGCGCGGGCGCGGGCGCGATCGCGACGAGCGACCGCGCGAACGTGCCGAGGTCAGCCTGGGCGGAGCCGGCGACCCGATCCCGATGGTTGATCAGGAAGGCGACGCCTCCCAGTCCGAGCCGGCGGAAGAAGGCAGCGCGCTCATCGAACACAATGCAGGGCCGGAAGGCGCGCGGGATGGCGGCGAGCGTCGCCGGCGGCGGCGCGGTCGTCGCGGCGGCCGTCGGAACGGCCGCCCCGAGGGCGGCCAGCCGGGCGATCTCAGCGCGACGGAGAGCTTCGACGGTGTCGAGGACGACGGCGAAGCAGAGCCCGGGCGGCAGGATCTCGAGCCTGTCGCGCCGCCCGTCGCGGGCGAGCCGGCTGCGCCTCGCCCCGAGCGCAAGTCGCCGGCTGCGGCCATCGCTCGTTTCTTCGGGTTCGGCCCGAGACCGGAGAGCCGGACGGAGTCACGCGCCAACACGGCACCTGAAGCGGCCGCGGCAGTCTCCGTGAGCGAGCCGGAAAATCTGGCACCGAAGAGCGAGCAGGAAGCAGAGATCGCGACTCAGCCCGTGGCGGCTGCCGCAGCGCCGGAGCCGGCCCCCCTCGCCGCCCTTGAGCCGCCGCCGGAGGCCGCGCCCGAGCCGGCCGTTGCCGTGGTACCGCCCGCGCCGGAGCCCGCTCCGGTTGCAGATGCCGCTTCGGATGCGGTCGAGCCGGCTCTGCAAGCGGCCGTGCCGGACGCAGACACGCCGGTAGAGGCGCCGGAGCCTGCAGCACCCTCCCCGCCGATCGTGCCCGCCCTGCCCGAGAAGGTCGAGATTGTGGTCGTCGGCGAAGCGCCTGCCGGACCTGCAAAGGCAGGCTGGTGGAAGAAGCGCGAGGGCTGACGGCCGCCAGAACCCGGCCCTCACAACGCCTTGATGCCGCCACAGGCCGCGCCGATTGACTTGGCGCGGCCGAGGCTCCTAGCTACCCGAGCCCTTTGAAGGGAAACTCGGCGCGTCGGGGGCGAGGGGCCGCGCTGCCGAGGCGTTCGTACGGCGACAATCCGGAGTTGCTCTTGACCCGCTTCCTGCCCCGCACCCTCAGAGTCTTCCTTGCCGCGGCACTCGCCATCGTCTGGACCGGACCGGCGCTCGCCATCTCCGTGGCCCGCGACACCGAAATCGAGGAGTTCCTCTGGCAACAGGCGCGCCCGGTCTTCGTCGCGGCCGGCCTCGATCCCAATGCCGTCACGATCTACCTGGTCAGCGACCCCTCCTTCAACGCGTTCGTCAGCGGGGGGCAGAACATGTTCATCTTCACCGGCCTCATCGACCAGGTGGAGACCCCCGACCAGCTGCTCGGCGTCATCGCCCACGAGACCGGCCACATGGCGGGCGGCCACCTGTCGCGCTCCAGCGACGACATGACCGCCGAGGCCGCGCCCTTTCTCATCACCATGCTGGCGGGCCTCGCCGCAATGCTGGCCGGCGCCGGCCAGGCGGGCATGGGCATCATCATGGGAGCGCAGCACGCCATGCAGCGCGCGATCCTGGGCTATTCGCGGGTCCAGGAGGCCTCCGCCGACCAAGCCGCGATCACCTATCTCGACACGATCAAGCGCAGCGGCCAGGGAATGCTCGAGACCTTCGAACTGCTCGGGCAGCAGGAATTGCTGACAGCTCGCATGCAGGATCCCTATGCGCGGTCGCATCCGATGTCGCGCGACCGAATCGCTTCGCTGGAAGAACGGGTCGCCAAGTCACCCTATCGCGACAATCGCGACTCGCCTGAGGACATCGCCAGGTTCAAGCTCATCCAGGGCAAGGTCCGCGGCTTCATGGACGACCCTCAGGAGACCTTGCGCCGCTACCCGGCCAGCGACGCCAGCGAGGAAGCCCGCTATGCCCGCTCCGTCGCCTACTACCGCAGCGCGGATTTCGGATCAGCCAATCGCGAGATCGACGGTCTGATCGCCGGCGATCGCGGCAACCCCTACTATTGGGAGCTCAAGGGCCAGATTCTGGCTGAAGCCCGCGACTTCCGGGGCGCCGTGCAGGCTTTCGAGCAGTCCGTGGCGCTGAAGCCCAAGGCCGCGCTGCTGCAGGTCAATCTCGGCGCTACCCTGGTTGCACTGGAAGACCCCAAGCTGCTGCCCAAGGCGCGCGATACGCTGGAGGATGCCCTGCGCCGCGATCCGACCAACGCTTTCGCCTGGCTGCAATTGTCCTTCGCCTATGCCCATCTCGGCAATGAAGGCATGGCCGCGCTCGCGATGGCCGAGCAGCGCTTCAATATGGGCGATTTCGGCGAGGCGATCCGTTTTGCAGCGCGCGCCAAGAAGCTCCTGCCGGCGGGCTCGCGCGAAGCCAACCGGGCGGACGACATCATCGTGATCGCCGAGGCGCAGGAGCCCGAAGAGCGCCGCAGCGGCCGCAGCCGCCTCGACACGCCATCCACATTCACAGCGAGATAGCCATGCGCCTCAACGCCTTCCTCCGTGCCGCGGGCACGGCCCTGATCCTGACGCCTGTCGGCGCGCTTCCTGCCGCAGCGGAGATGGACCGCGCCGAGGTGGAGAAGATCGTGCGCGAGTATCTGCTCGCGAACCCCGAAATCCTCAACGAGATGATCGCCGAACTGCAGGAACGCGAGCAGATGTCGGCGGCCGAGAAAGCCAAGACCGGAATCGCCCAGAACAAGGAGGCCCTCTACAATGACGGGTTTTCCCATGTCGCGGGCAATCCCAACGGCGATGTCACGCTGATCGAGTTCTTCGACTATCGCTGCGGCTATTGCCGCAAGGTGCGCGCGGACCTGGTGACGCTGATGGAGCAGGACAGCGGGGTGCGGCTGATCCTGAAGGAACTGCCGATCCTCAGCGAAGCCTCGCACGAGGCGGCCAAGGCGGCGATCGCCGCGCAGAACCAGGGCGGCGATCTCTACTGGAAATTCCATCAGGCGATGCTGGAAGCCGACGGTCTCGACAGCGCGGCGATCTACGATATCGCCGCCGGTGTCGGGCTGGACGTGGCGCGGCTGAAGACGGACATGGAAGATCCGGCCGTCGAGAAGAAGATCGAGCAGACGCACGACCTGGCGAGCAAGATCGGCGTCGACGGAACGCCCGCCTTCATCATCGGCGACAAGCTGGTACCCGGCGCGCTGGATGCGGATGGCCTGAAGGAGCTGGTCGAGGCGCAGCGCAGCGGCGGCTGAAAGGAGCGCGCGAGGCGCTTCAGATCAGGCCGGCAAGCGGGCTCGACGGGTCGGCGTACAGCTTCTTCGCCATGCGGCCCGCGCGATAGGCCTCGCGGCCCGCGATCACGGCGTGCTTCATCGCGCTCGCCATGAGGACCGGGTCCTTGGCCTCGGCGATGGCGGTATTCATCAGAACGCCGGCGCAGCCCAGTTCCATCGCGATCGAGGCGTCCGAGGCCGTGCCGACGCCGGCATCGACCAGGACCGGCACCTTCGACTGCTCGATGATCAGCCGGATATTGACCGGGTTCTGGATTCCCAGCCCCGAGCCGATCGGTGCGGCGAGCGGCATGATGGCCACGGCGCCGGCGTTCTCGCAGCGCATCGCCATCAGCGGATCGTCGCTGCAATAGACCATGACGTCGAAGCCGTCCCGGCTGAGGATCTCGGTCGCGCGCAGGGTTTCGATCATGTCGGGATAGAGAGTCTTGCGGTCGCCCAGCACCTCGAGCTTGACGAGGTTCCAGCCTCCCGCCTCGCGCGCCAGGCGCAGCGTGCGCATCGCCTCCTCGCCGGTGTAGCAGCCCGCCGTGTTGGGCAGGTAGGTCACCTTCTTCGGATCGATGAAGTCGACCAGCATCGGCTCGTTGGGGTTGGAGAGATTGACCCGCCGCACCGCGACGGTGACGATCTCGGCCCCGCTCGCCTTCAGGGCGTCGGCGTTCTGCTGATAGTCCTTGTACTTGCCGGTGCCGATGATGAGGCGCGACCGGAAGGTCCGTCCCGCCACGCTCCAGGTATCGTCAGAAGCCGTCACTGCGCATCCTTCCATGGGCCGGCCCTCGGGGGCGCCGACCGTCATCCGCCGCCGATAAACCGCACGATCTCGTACCGGTCGCCGTCCGCCACCGCCACCTCGCCATAGGTCGATCGGGGGACGATTTCCAGATTGCGCTCCACCGCCACCTTGCCGCCGGCGAGGCCGAGCAGGTCCAGCAGGCCGGCGACCGTCAGCGGCCCCTCAAGACCCCGCGGCTCGCCGTTTATGGTGACTTCAATCGACAATTCGTCAGTCCTTCAGCACGCTTCCGCCCCCGGCGGGCGGAGAGTATAACCCCTGACCCAATCGACACGCCGAACCGGCGCCCGGAGCCCATGACGAAACCGATCTACATTCTGAACGGGCCCAATCTCAACCTCCTTGGCACGCGCCAGACCCCTATCTACGGGGCCGCAACGCTGGCCGATCTGGACGCCCGGACGTCTGCCCGGGCGAAGGGCGCGGGCTTTGCGACCGTGTTCCGCCAGACCAACCGGGAGGGCGAACTGGTCGACTGGATCCAGGAAGCGCGCGAGCGGGCGAGCGCCGTCATCGTCAACGCGGCGGCCTACAGCCATACCTCGATCGCCATCCTGGACGCCCTGCTGGCGGTTGACCTGCCGGTCGTCGAGGTTCATCTGTCCAACATCCACCGGCGGGAGACCTTCCGCCACCATTCCTACGTCTCGGCCGCTGCGGACGGGGTGATTGTCGGTCTGGGCGCGCAGGGCTACGAGCTCGCCGTCGATGCCGCCGTCGCCCTGGTGCAGAGCCGGGCAGCGAAAGCCCCCTGACGCCGCATGACGACCCCGAAAAAGACGTCGATCGCCCTGCCCCCCAAGGTGAAGATGCCCGAAAAGACCTCGATCCCCGCCAGCCCGGAAGGCGACATCGCCTTCGTCACCACCCTCGCCCACCTGCTTGAGCAGGCCAACGTCACCGAGATCGAAGTCGAGCGGGCCGGCCTCAAGGTCCGCGTCTCGCGCGCCTCGGCGGCGGCGAGCGTCGTCTACGCCCAGGCGCCGGCTGCCGCGCCGGCCCCCGCTCCCGCCCCTGCACCCGCCGCGAAGCCGTCGGCGCTCGCCCCGGCCGCCGAGACCGACTGGTCCAAGCACCCCGGCGCCGTGCTCTCGCCGATGGTCGGCACCGCCTATCTTTCGCCCCAGCCCGGAGCGCCCGCCTTCGTCCAGGTCGGCGACACGGTCAAGGAAGACCAGACGCTGCTGATCGTCGAGGCGATGAAGACCATGAATCCGATCCCGGCGCCCAAGGCCGGCCGTATCGTCCAGATCTTCGTGGTCGACGCACGGCCCGTCGAGTACGGCGAAGTCCTCATGATCATCGAGTAGGGGGAAAGTCCCCGCATGTTCGACAAGGTACTGATCGCCAATCGCGGCGAGATCGCCATGCGCGTCGTGCGCGCCTGCCGCGAGATGGGCATCAAGACGGTGGCGGTGCATTCGACCGCCGACGCCAACGCCATGCATGTCCGCATGGCCGACGAAAGCGTCTGCATCGGCCCACCGGCGGCGAAGGATTCCTATCTCAACATCCCGGCCCTGATCGCCGCCTGCGAGATCACCCACGCCAACGCGATCCATCCCGGCTACGGCTTCCTCAGCGAGAACGCGCGCTTCGCCGAAATCGTCACCGCCCACAACATCACCTTCATCGGCCCGACGGCGGAACACATCCGCATCATGGGCGACAAGGTCGAGGCCAAGCGGACCGCCAAGATGCTGGGCATCCCGGTGGTACCCGGCTCGGACGGCGCGGTGCTGGAATCGGAAGCGCTCTCGATCGCCGCCGGGATCGGCTACCCCGTCCTCATCAAGGCGGCCTCCGGCGGCGGCGGGCGCGGCATGAAGGTGGTGACGCACGAGGGCGAACTGCTCTCGCAGCTGAACCTCGCCAAGAACGAAGCCAAGTCGGCGTTCGGCGACGACACCGTCTACATGGAGAAGTATCTCTCCACGCCCCGCCATATCGAGGTGCAGGTCCTGTGCGACATGCACGGCAATGCGCTGCACCTCGGCGAGCGCGACTGCTCGCTCCAGCGCCGCCACCAGAAAGTGCTGGAAGAGGCGACCTCGCCCGCCCTGAACCAGAACCAGCGCAGCGAGATCGGCACGATCGTCGCCGACGCCATGCGCAAGCTCGGCTATGTCGGCGTGGGAACGGTCGAGTTCCTCTACGAGAACGGCGAGTTCTACTTCATCGAGATGAACACCCGTCTCCAAGTGGAGCACCCGGTCACCGAGCGCATCACCGGCGTCGACCTCGTTTACGAGCAGATCCGCGTCGCCTCGGGCGAAAAGCTGAGCCTCGTGCAGAAGGACATCCAGTTCAACGGCCACGCCATCGAACTTCGCATCAACGCCGAAGACCCGCAGACCTTCACGCCGTCCCCGGGCACCATCAAGTTCTACCATCCGGCCGGCGGCGTCGGCGTGCGCGTCGACTCGGCTGTCTATGCCGGCTACTCGATCCCGCCCTATTACGACAGCCTGATCGGCAAGCTGATCGTCTACGGCCGGACCCGCGAGGAGTGCCTGCAGCGGCTGCGCCGCGCGGTCGACGAGTTCGTGGTGGATGGGATCAAGACCACGCTGCCGCTGTTCCAGCGGCTGATCAAGGAGCCGGATATCCTCGCCGGCAACTACGACATCCACTGGCTGGAAAAGTACCTGGGTATGAAGCACTGAGGCCGAGGCGGCTTGCAGTCTCAGCCTCGAAGAGATCCCCGCGAAAGCGGGGATTTTTTTGTTTGTGGCTGCCCGGCGCCGGCCAAGACAGCGGTCCGGGGGACGGCTCGACTCGTTAACGAAATCTGAACGAGCACTCCAGCGCCGGTTCAGCCGCAGCGTGGCATGACGCACCATCGCAAGGAGATCGTGCCATGCCGCACATGATCGATTACCTCGACGCCCTCGTCCTGATGCTGCCCGTCGTGCTCGCCGCTATCAGCCTGCCGCTGCTGGTGCGGCTGGTGATCCGCTGAGCCCGTAGCGTTTCAACGAAACGCGCTAGTTGCCCAGGCTCCTGAGGAACCCGCCCATCTCGGCGCGATAGCGCTCGGGGTTTTCCTTGAACGACAGCAGGTGGTTGGCGCCTGTCTGCAGATAGCTCGTCGGCGCCGTGCGCGCCGCCACCAGCCGCTCGCTGATGGTGACCGGCACCAGGCCATCGCTGGCGCCATGCGCGAGGAACAGCGGCCCCGGGAACTTCGCCACCGCTTCCATGCTCACCGCCTTGTTGAGATCAGCCCGCCGGTAGAGGTCGAACACGAAGATCCCGGCATTGGCCAGAGTGCGGGCCAGCGGGATCATCCGGGCGCCGATCTTGTCGGCCACCACTTCGGTGAAATCCAGTGCCGGCGCATCGAGCGCCAGCGCTACCACCTTGTCCGTCGCAGTCGAGTGCATCAGGAACTGCCCGACGATGGCGCCTCCCATCGACTCGCCGACGAGGATGACCTTTGGCGCGCCACGGCCCAGCAGCCAGCTCACCGCCGCATCGAGATCACGCCATTCGTTCACGCCAAAGCTGTAGAGTGGGTCCTGTTCGGCCGGCGCGCCCTTGTCGTTGCGGTAGGTGATCAGCAGCGTCGGGATGCCGGCCTCGTGGAGGATCGACAGCTGCCGGTAGCCGTTCTCGCGGATGCCGCCAATGCCGTGCACGTAGACCGCCCACGGTCCATCCATGTTCGCCGCGGGCACGAACCACGCCTCCGCGTCGCCCAGCTCGGTCGTGTAGTGCACCGTCTCGAACGGGAGGCCGAGCGCTGCCTGCGGGTCGCCGCGATAACCGAGCTCGAACGGATCGGTCGGCGGATCGGCATTATTGGCGCCGCTCCAGTCGATGCCGCCCGGGCTCAGCAGGTGGTTCATCAGCATGGAGGTGCCCACACCGCCCACGGCGATGAACAGCACGACGACAATGACGATCCCGACGATGATCCGCCGCACCCACTTGTTCATTGAAACGCCCCCAGTCGGCGGCACCATCGCGTCCGAACGTTGCCGTGGCAAGCCCGCTTTGCCGTTGTTTCGCCGCCCCCGCGGGCCCATATTCAAGCCATGAGCAAGAAGCCCGATCCGTTCGCCATCGACCTGACGCCCGAACTGATCGTCCGGGCCTATCAGGCGGGCATTTTTCCGATGGCGGAGGATGCAGGGTCACCCGACCTGTTCTGGGTCAGCCCGCAGAAGCGCGGCATCATCCCGCTCGATCGGTTCCATCTCTCGCGCAGTCTCAGGAAGACGCTCCGCACCCACCCGTACCAGGTGAAGGTGGATACCGATTTCGCCGGGGTGATCGAGGGTTGCGCCACCGCTGGGGTCGATCGCGAGTCGACCTGGATCAATCCCGAGATCCGCCGGCTCTACGGCGCGCTGTTCGCGCGCGGCATCGTTCACACGGTCGAGGTGTGGGATGGGCCGGCGCTGGTCGGCGGGCTCTATGGCGTTTCGCTGGGCGCGGCGTTCTTCGGCGAATCGATGTTCCATCGCAAGACCGATTGCTCGAAGATCGCCATGGCGCATCTGCTCGAGCGGCTGGTGGCCGGCGGCTACCACCTTCTCGATACGCAGTTCGTCACGGACCATCTGCGCACCTTTGGCGGCATCGAGATTCCGCGGGAGGATTACGAGGCGCGCCTTGCCGAGGCGCTGCGGCACCAGGCAGATTTCTTCGCATGCGGCCACTAGACCTGCCGCCCGGCTGGGCCAGCGGCTTCGACCTCGAAGAGCAGACCATCGGTAAGTCCGGCGCCTGGGTGTATCGGGCCGGGCCCGCGCATTTCATCAAATCCGAACCCATCTCGCCGCTGGCCGAGCTGCCGGGCGAGATCGCGCGGCTGCGCTGGTTGCATGGGACCGGGCTGCCCTGCCCCGCAGTCATCGACGCAGCCGATCACGGCGGCCGGCACTGGCTGCTGATGACGGCGCTGCCGGGGCACGACCTTGCGTCCACTACGCGGGCGACGGCAGCGGACGCTACCCGGCTGATGGCCGAGGCGCTGCGCCAACTGCACGCGCTCGATCCGGCCCGCTGTCCGTTCGATCACCGCGCCCGGATCCGGGTCGCCACGGCCTCGGCGCGCTACCACGCCGGGCTTTATGACGGGGAGGATCCGAGCCAGGGGCCGGCAGACCATGCCCGGCTCCTCGCCGAAGTGCCGACATCGGAAGACCTCGTCGTCACCCATGGCGATGCCTGCTTTCCCAACTTCATGGCGGAGCATGGCCGGTTCACCGGCTTCATCGACTGCGGGCGACTTGGCGTCGCCGATCGCTACCAGGACCTGGCGCTGGCCTGCCGCAGCCTCGAACACAATTACGGCGCGGACTCGATCCCGGCGTTTCTTGCGGCTTATGGGGTGACGGAACCGGACCGGAGGAAGCTCGACTGGTACACGCTGCTGGATGAGTTTTTCTGAGCGATTCACCGCTTGCCCCCCTGGCGCTCGCAGCTTCTTCCCTTCTCCCCTCAGGGGAGAAGGTGGCCGAAGGTCGGTTGAGGGGTGAAGCGGCGCAGAGTGCGCTCGCTGAGAAGCTGAACCCCACCCAAGTTCCGCTACGGACCTGACGGTCCTAGCTTCACTACCCTCTCCCCTCAGGGGAGAGGGGGCAGCGCGCCCCTCAATCCACCTGAGCGCCACCCGTGGCGTTGGCAACCGTTGCCGTCATCGAGGCCGCGAGGTCGGACGAGAGCAGCACTGCGACATCGGCGATCTGCGCCAGCGGCGTCAGGCGGCGCAAGGGGGTGCGCTCGCCGGCGCGGCGTTCGGCTTCCTCGAGCGTGATGCCCTCCTCCCTGGCGTGCAGCAGGAAGGCTTCGCGCACGCCCGGCGCGTCGGGCGAGCCCGGGGATCGCACGCAGACACAGCGCACGCCATGGGGGCCATTCTCGACCGCCAGGTGCCGGAGGAAGTGTTCGATCGCCGCCTGGGACACGCCGAACCCGCCCATGATGTCATAGGCTTCGCGCGCTGCATTGGCGGAGATGCCGACAATCACGCCGCCGCCATTCTGTGCCATGTGGCGGGCATTGGCCGTGCCGGTCGAGAACCATGTCCTGAGCCCGGTCACCACCGGCGCAATGAACCTCTCGCGCGGCATATCGATGAGCTTCTGGCCCTGGGTGTCGTCGACTGCCACGGCATTGAACATCACCTTCACCGGCCCGGCCCTGGCGACGATCGCCTGAAGATGCGCCTCGACCGCCTCATGATCGGTGGCATCGACCGGCGCCACCTCCGCCCTGCCGCCAGCCGCCGTGATTTCCGACGCGACCGCCGCAAGCCGCTCGCGGTTGCGGGCGGCGAGGAACACGCGGGCGCCCTCCCGGGCATAGGCTTTGGCAACGGCGCCGCCGACTGCGCCGGAACCGCCATAGACGATCGCCGTCCTCCCCTCGAGCAGCATGGCTCAATCCCTGATCTTGATGGCGACAGTGGTTTCCCACTTGTCGGGG
>JAEUMK010000057.1 GCA_016792565.1 Alphaproteobacteria bacterium | reverse complement strand
CTGAGCGGCTTCTCTATCCGAAATATGTATTTCTTCTCTACCCGTTGGCGGATGGCGTCTGGGAAATTAGGAGCGTGAAAGATGCGCCTTCAATCCGAGTGCTTGGGCTTTTCCCAACGAGAGACGTTTTCGTCGCCACAGGGATTGCGAGACGGGACGAGCTGGGCGGCTGGGAAAGCCGGGAATGGAAGTCAGTCAAAAGAGCCGCGTTGGCAAAATGGCGGGGCATTTTCTTCACGTACAGACCGATCATAACCCAAAATCCGAGCGACTGTTTCTCCGGTGCGATCAATGGAAAATACTTCAAATAACGAACTCAGCATCCGCGACCTGAACTACTACAGGCAGCGGTATAAGAATCGCGTGTTTACCGGCCTTGTGGAATTTTTCGCAAAGGAAGCAGAGACCCTTGGCGTAACTAAGCGAGACTTAGCGGCGCGCCTACAACGCGACCCTTCTCAAATTACCAGATGGCTTTCTTCGCCTAGCAATCTGACGCTAGAGACGATCAGCGACCTTCTGTTTGCGCTGGGTGCCGAGGCAGAACCCCCAACCATTGTTAGCTTTCGAGATCGGAGGCCAGCGAATTACATGCACCCATTGCTTGCTAGAGCGGTGGGAGTTGAAGGCGTACGGGTCTCTGAGTCTCAGAGAGTTTCGACTGATGTCGGCGGTGCTGGAAGTTCAGCAAACGGCGCTATCAAGTTTGATAGCGCGATCCTGGAAGCGGCGGAATGAGCGAGAGATTTCCAACCAGCCTGATTTGCGACTACGCCGGGCGTGGCGAGAAAAACAAGCACATTGCTGTCGGAATTTATTCCGGCGACATACTGGTCGCGGCGTTTCCCGCGCAACTAAAGTTCGCGGCATACATTGAGTTTTATCCGCCGAGGTCGGGCGACATGAAGATCGAAGCGTTCTTCAGCCTTAACGGAACCCGCACGGCCGGAATCATCGGCAAGGCGATGGGCGTAAAGGACACAGAGATTGCAGCGATGACGGTGCCGTCTTTGGACTTTAACTTTCAAAGCCCCGGCACGCTCGACCTCTATATGAGGTTTGATAGCGACGAGCCGTTGCTCGTGCGGTCTAAGAAAGTTTTGCTTAGCCCTTCTCCGCTGCCCAACGCTTAGCGGCCGCCCTCTTCGCGATCTCTGACCGCTGTTCCGGCGTCAAAGCGTCCGCCCGCGCCTTCCCACCAGACTTGCCACCCCGGCGATGATGGTCCTTCGTCGGGTCGGCGTCGTCCTTAGCCTCCCCCGTCGCGATCTTCCCCACCAGCACGGCAAGGCCGATTGCGTCGGCGGGGCGCTTTTGGCCTTGGGGTCCTTTAGGCATTGCTGCCCTCGTCAACCCACGGGAGCTTTTCCCAAGCCGGTTCGTAGCCTCGATCCCGATACATGCTTTCCGGGACGTGCAAGCTCACCGTGTCGTCAGTGATCCACGCATCGTCTTCAAGAGGTCGGGGGCGGCGCACCCGATGTATGCCGCGCGGTCTTTTCATGCCGCGAATATGGCCCCGCGCGGGCGCGATGGCTACACCCTGTCAACGGCGCCGGATTTCAAACTGAGACACTACCCGCCGTTGCGGACCCGCGCGACGGCCTCGCGCCAGCGGGCATAGCGGGCGTCGCGCGCGGGGCCTGCGAGCTGAGGCTCGAAGCGGCGCTCCAGCCGCCAGGCGGCGGCGATGTCGTCGATCGAAGCGAAGACCCCGGCGCCGAGCCCGGCCAGGAAGGCCGCGCCGAGCGCCGTCGTCTCGGTCACCGCCGGACGGTCGATGGTGCGGCCCGTGAGATCGGCGAGATTCTGGCAGAACCAGTCGTTGACCACCATGCCGCCATCGACCCTGAGGGCGTGCGGTGCCGGCTCGCCGGCCGCTGCCAGGTCGGCCGCCATCGCCTCCAGCAGGTCGCGGGTCTGGAAGCTGACCGACTCGAGCCCGGCCCGGGCGATCTCCGCGACGCCGTCGTTGCGCGTCAGGCCGAGAATCGCGCCGCGCGCGTCGGGGTCCCAATAGGGCGCGCCGAGGCCGGTAAAGGCCGGCACCAGCATGACGTTGCTGCCCGGATCGGCGGCGGCGGCGAGGTCGCTGGAGCGCGCCGCGTCGTCGAACAGGCGCAGCTTGTCGCGCAGCCACTGGATCGTCGCGCCGGCCATGAAGATCGAGCCTTCCAGCGCGTAGGCCGGCGCGCCGCCGATCCGGCTTGCGACCGTCGTCAGCAGGCGGTTCCGCGAGGCGACCAGGCGTCCGCCGGTATGGGCGAGCGCGAAGCAGCCGGTGCCGTAGGTCGCTTTCATCAGTCCGGGGCCAAGACAGGCCTGTCCCACCGCGGCCGCCTGCTGGTCGCCGGCCACCGCCATGATGGGTAGACCAGTTCCGGCGACCTGCGCCGTGCCGAACGGTCCGGCGGTGTCTCGCACCTGGGGCAGGACGGCGCGCGGCACGCCGAACCAGCCGAGCAGGTCGTCGTCCCAGTCCTGCGCAGCGATATTGTAGAGGGCGGTGCGCGAGGCGTTGGTGGCGTCGGTCGCATGGACCGCGCCGCCGGTGAGGTTCCACACGAGCCAGCTGTCGATCGTCCCGAAGGCGATTTCGCCGGCTTCCGCACGGCGGCGCGCGTCCGGCACGTGATCGAGCAGCCAGGCGATCTTGGTCGCCGAGAAATAGGGGTCGAGCAGCAGCCCGGTGCGGCGCTGCACCTCGCCTTCCAGGCCTCGCGCCTTCAGCGCCGCGCAGGCCTCCGCCGTGCGGCGGTCCTGCCAGACGATCGCCTTGCCGAGCGGCACACCCGTAACGCGGTCCCACAGCACCGTCGTCTCGCGCTGGTTGGTGATGCCGATGGCGGCGATGGCGCGAGCCCCCACCGCCTCCGCTACCGCGGTCACGGTTTCGTGCGCAGCCCGCCAGATTTCCCTAGCGTCATGCTCGACCCAGCCGTCGCCGGGATAGTGCTGAGCCAGCGCGATCTGGCGCTGCGCGTGGGCTTTTCCGCTGCGGTCGAAGGCGACGGCGCGGGTGCTCGTCGTCCCCTGGTCGAGGGCGAGAATGAGGGAGGCAGGCGGATGCTCGGCCATGAAAGATGACGCCCCCGGCATGATTTAACGCGGATTTAAGGCGGAACGGAGCACATTGCCAATCGCAGTTGGGGTTTGGCGCAGTGTCGGCGGGCGGAATCGATCCCGAAATCACGAAGCTGGTGTCGCTGGCCCAATCGGCTTCGGCGGACAGCCGCTCGCAACTCTATCTCTCCGTCGCCACGCTGATGGAGACCAGGGCGGGCGCCTTCAGCGCCTCCGAGCGCGAACTTCTCAACGCCATCATGCGTCAGCTGACGCGCCAGGTTGAGATGGAGGTCCGCAATGCGCTGGCCGAGCGCATCGCCGAGCTCGACGATGCCCCGCACGACCTGATCCTGCTGCTCGCCAACGACCGTATCGAGGTCGCCCAGGCGGTGCTCGAGCGCTCGACCCTGCTGAGCGAGGACGAGCTGATCGATGTCGTCAATGCCGCCTCGCACCTGCACCAGAAGGCGATCGCCGGCCGCGCCGACGTGACCGAACGGCTCGCCGCCTCGCTGGCCGAAAGCTCGGCCCCCGAGGTGTTGCTTGCCCTGGTGCGCAATCAGCGGGCCCGCATCGCCGGCGAGACGATGGAGCGCCTTGCCGAACGCTCGCGCGAGCATGTCGAGCTTCAGGAGGGCGTGCTGGCCCGTCCCGAGCTTCGGGTCGACCTCGCCGAACGCATGTGCGGCTTCGTCTCCGAGGCGCTGCACGGCTTCATCA
Source organism: Alphaproteobacteria bacterium (assembly GCA_016792565.1). Taxonomy (GTDB): domain Bacteria; phylum Pseudomonadota; class Alphaproteobacteria; order Micropepsales; family Micropepsaceae; genus JADZAI01. The sequence goes on along the minus strand of JAEUMK010000057.1, from coordinate 15,270 downwards.
CCCAGCGCTTCAAGATCGATCCTGCGGCCATCCGCAAGGACATCGCGATGGCCTCCGTCGAGGCCCACTCGCGCCTGACCAACGCCAGCGGCCCCGAACGCCTGGTCGCCAAGCTCCATGCCGCCGGCCAGCTCAAGCCCGGCTTCGCCGTCAAGTCGCTGGCCCAGGGTCAGCTCGACGTCTTCGAGCACGCCGCCGCCAGGCTGATCGGCGTCCCGGTGGAGGCGATCATCCGGCTCCTCAAGTCCGGGGAAGCGACGGCGCTCGCCCTGGTCTGCCAGGCGATCGGCATCGACAAGTCGGTGTTTGCCACCCTCTTCGCCCAGGCCGAGACGCTGCGCGGACGCTCGGGCATTCTCAGCCAGCAGGACCGGCAGAAGGCGGACGGCATCTTCAGCGCGATCTCGCGCGAGGACGCCCGCCAGACGATCATCCGCCGGGCGGCCTGAGCGCCTTCCGGCCCCCCAAGGCTCTGCTATAAGGAGCCATGATCGACCCGTTCGGCCGCGACATCACCTATCTTCGCGTCAGCGTGACCGACCGCTGCGACTTCCGCTGCACCTACTGCATGGCGGAGGACACGACCTTCCTGCCCAAGGCCGACCTGCTCTCGCTGGAGGAGCTGGACCGGCTCTGCTCGGCCTTCGTGGCCAAGGGGGTGCGCAGGCTGCGCCTGACCGGCGGCGAGCCGCTGGTGCGCAAGAACGTAATGTGGCTGGTCGAGCGGCTCGGCCGCCACCTGAAGAGCGGCGCTCTCGACGAATTGACGATGACCACCAACGGCAGCCAGCTCGCCCGCCATGCCGAGGCCCTGGCGGCGGCGGGCGTCAGGCGGATCAACGTCTCGATCGACACTCTGGACGAGTCGAAATTCGCGCGCATCACGCGCTGGGGACGCCTGCAACAGGTGCTGGACGGGGTCGCGGCGGCGCTGTCGGCGGGCCTTAAGGTCAAGATAAACATGGTGGCGCTCAGGGGCGAAAACGAAAACGAAATAATCCCCATGATCGAATGGGCGCATAGCCAGGGCATGGATCTGACGCTGATCGAAACGATGCCGATGGGTGACGTCGAGGACAGGCTGGAGAACTACCTGCCGCTCTCGCTCGTCCGAACGGCGCTTGCGCAGCGCTTCACACTGACCGACCTCTCCGATCGCACGGCAGGCCCGGCCCGCTACGTCCATATCGCCGAGACCGGCGGGCGGCTCGGCTTCATTACTCCGATGACTCACAATTTCTGCGAAAGCTGCAACCGCGTACGCCTGACCTGCACGGGCACGCTCTATATGTGCCTAGGCCAGGACGATGCAGCCGATCTGCGCGGCCCCCTGCGCGCCTCCACCGACGACGTGCTGCTCGACGTGGCAATCGACGAGGCGATCGGCCGCAAGCCTAAAGGCCATGACTTCGTGATCGATCGCCGCCGCCGAGGTCCCGCCGTGAGCCGCCCGATGTCGCTGACCGGCGGCTGATCGATGACCCGCATCGCCTTCGCCGCAAGCCCCTCGCCCGAAGCGCAGGCGGCCCGCGATACGCTCCTGCGCCTCTACGGCGAGACGCCCGACAATGAGGCCGACATCATCGTCGCGTTGGGTGGCGACGGTTTCATGCTCGAGACCATGCATCATCATATCGGCACCAAACGTCCGATCTATGGCATGAATCTCGGCTCCGTCGGATTCCTGATGAACGAGTATCGCCCCGAGGGGCTGATCGAGCGGCTGGCGACGGCCGAGCGCGCAGTCATCCATCCCCTGCGGATGCGGGCGACTTCGGCCGACGGCGCCCGCCACAGCGCAATCGCCATCAACGAGGTCTCGCTGCTGCGCCAAACCCGGCAGGCGGCGAAGATCCGCATCTGGATCGACGGCCAGGCGCGCATGGAAGAGCTGATCTGCGACGGCGTGCTGGTTTCGACGCCGGCCGGCAGCACCGCCTACAACCTCTCGGCGCACGGGCCGATCCTGCCGATCGACGCCGCCTTGCTGGCGCTGACCCCGATCAGCGCCTTTCGCCCGCGCCGCTGGCGCGGCGCGCTTCTGCCGCACAAGGCCCAGGTCCGCTTCGAGGTTCTGGAATCCGCCAAACGTCCGGTCAGCGCCGTCGCCGACCACGTGGAAGTGCGCGACGTCGTCCAGGTCGATATCGCCGAGGACCGTTCGATCGCGCTGACCATGATGTTCGATCTGGGCCGCAACCTGAACGAACGAATTCTGACCGAACAGTTCCTCGACTGAGTCGCCGACGCCAGTGCTACCTGACGTTCGACAGTGGCTCCTGCGGATCGCCGTAGCCGGCGTCGGGCTGAATGCGCAGGACCGCGCCACCCTCGCGCGGCTCGACCCAGGGCGTCACGGTGACGACGGGCGACGAGGCAGCGGCGGCGAGCGCCTCGGCGACACGCGAAGATCGGCCAAGCTTCAAGAGATTCATCCGTGTCGGGAAGATGACCGTCCAGCGATCGGACTCGGCCAGCGCGCCCTGCGGCGTCACCCATTCGGAATCGACGCTCTCGTGGCCGTCGTGGACACCGAGCTGCCCCTCCGGGGTCGCGGCGATGAAGAACCAGGTGTCGAACCGCTTGGGCATCATGTCCGGGGTCACCCATCGCGCGAACCGCACCAGCCGATCGAGCGCCAGACGCAGCCCGTGATCGGCGAGGAACTGGGCGAGCGGCAGCGTCTCGGCATTGAGCGCGTCGCGGTGGATGCCCAGCGCCTCGGCCTCGGCGGCAGTCAGGAGTTCGTCCGCGCCGGCCTTTCGCGCTAGCAGGATGCCGCTTTCCTCGAACGCCTCGCGAATGGCGCAGGCGGCGAGCGCCAACGCGCCGTCGTCGAAGCCTTCTGCCCCGTCCGAAAGACCACGGATGCGCGGATCGCTGTCCCCCGGCGCCAGCTTGCCGCCGGGAAACACCAGCGCGCCGGACGCAAAGTCGATCTGGTGGTGGCGCTTCACCATGAAGACCTCGAGCCCCGCCTCGCCGTCGCGCACCAGAAGGATCGTCGCGGCCGGTATGATGCGGGCCGGGGCGCGGGCGGGCTGGTCGGTCGATGTCATGGGGAGAACTTTCCGAAAATTAAGCGTTCTTTTTGGCGAGAGCTTTGGCGCCATCCTAACGGGCGGCCGCCACGATCGGCAATCGACGCATAGCCCAACGGAGCGGCCGCCGCCATGTTCGCCAAATCCATGACGCTGACCAAGGACGACATCGACCGCGCCTTTGCCGAGCGCGAGTTCAAGATCGTGCTTCAGCCGCAGGTGAACATCGCCGACGGCGCGGTGACGGCGGCCGAAGCCTTCGTCCGCTGGGACCATCCGCGTCTCGGCATGATGACGCCGCAGCTCTTCCTGCCGGCCATCGACGCCCACGGCGAAAGTCCGCGCCTGCTCGACACGGTGGTCCGCCTTGCCCTCGGATCCGCCAGCGCGTTCCGTATGACCGGCTATGACTGGCGTGTGTCGATCAATCTGGGCGCCGCCGATCTGCAGACCGGCGTCGCGCCCGATGTCATCGCCGCCGCACTGCAAGGTTCCCGGGCGACCGCAGCCGATCTGATCGTCGAAGCGCCAGAGTCGGCTCTGATCGATGGCGGCCGCGCTGTACAGGCGACGCTCGAGCGGCTGCGCGCCATGGGCTGCCGCGTCGCGCTGGACAGCGGCGCGGGACTGCCGGCCGAGGCCGCCGAAGCGTGGCCGGAGCTGTTTTCCGAGATCAAGGTGGGTGGCGCCGCCATTCTCCGGTTCGCCGAGATCGCCCGCAAGGTGGACGGCGGCCGCATCGCGCGGCGCCTCGCCTTCGCGCAGCGCCATGGCCTGCACTCGGTCGCAGTAGGCGTCGAGAAGGAGCGCACCCTACAGGCGCTCGTCAGGCTGGGCTTCGACGCCGTCCAGGGCGCCATGGTCATGAAGCCTCTGGCGCTGGAGGACTTGCTCGCCTGGGACGGCGCGTGGCGCGGCGAGGATGCCGAGACGCCGCTGCCTGCCGCCGCGCCGCGCCCGCGACCCCGGCTGGTGAAAATGGCGCCGCCCGCGCCGCAGCCCGAGCCTCTTGCCGGCCCGTCCGCCTTTCCCGAAGCCGCCGCGCCCAAGCTGGTCGAGCAGTTGCGGCCCGCCCCCACCGGCTTCGACTTCGGCGAGATCGACGATGACCCCCTCGATGTCGACTTCGACGACGACGGCTACGAGCACGACGACAGGCCCGTCCGCGCCGAGAACCCGGCGCCCGAGCAGGACCCGTCGGACGATCTTGCGCTGGACGGCGAGGAACTAAATGCGCTGGAGACCGCTGCGCCACTCCATGCCGGGATGATCGAACGGCCCAAGCTGCAAAGGGCCGCGCTGCGAGTCCCGGTCTCGACCTTCGTGCAGGTCGATGAGCCGGAACCCGCCGAGGCCGACGAGGCCGGCTATCCGCTGATCGATCGTCCGCTGGCGCTTCGAATCAAGGCGCCGCCGCCGCAGACCGGCATGTTCAGCCGCCTCGGAAAGCTGCTAGGGCGCTGACGGGCGGGCGACCACGATGCGCCAGGCGGCATAGAGCGCCAGCGCTCCCGTCACGCCAGCAAGAAGGATGAAGAAGCCTGGCGCGCCGGCGGCGTCCATCGCCACCGACGCAGCGAACGGTCCGCCGATCGAGCCGACCCCGAACAGCAGGATCATCGCCCCGCTCGCCGGCACGCGTTCCGCTGCGCCGATGCGGTCGTTCACGTGGCTCACCGCGACGGAATAGAACGGGAAGGTGAGGCCGCCGAAGGCCATGATGGCGGCGGTGGCGGCTGCCTGCGAACTGCCGCCGGCAACGGCGCCGGCGATCGCCACCAGCGCCGCGAGTCCCGCCATGCCGGCCAGCACGACCCGCCGGTCGCGTAGGTCCGACAGCCAGCCGAGCGGGAACTGCAGTAGCAGGCCGCCCAAAACCGCCGATGCGACGAAAATTGCGACCCCGCCAGGATCGAACCCCGTCCGCTGGGCATAGATCGGCGCCATCGCCATCACCACCGCCCAGACGAACCCCGACACGGTCGCCCCTACGACGCCGACCGGCGATGCCCTGAGCAGCGCCCCGAAGGACGCCTTGACGAAGGGGAGCCGCGCCGGTCGCGGCGCCTTGCCGACGACGACCGGCAGAATTGCCAGAAGCGAGAAGCCGACGACCAGCGCTATGGCGAGAGGCATGTCGCCCGCCACCGGCGGCACCAGAAACTGCGCTGCCATCAGGCCGAGCAGCTGCATCTGGATGTAGACTGCGAAGACGCGGCCGCGCATCTCGTTGGGCACCCGGTCGTTGAGCCAGCTCTCGACGACGATGTAGATGCCGGCGAGCCCGAACCCGACGACGAAGCGGGCGATCGCCCAGGTGACCGCATCGCCGGCGATCAGGAAGACCGAAGGCGCGGCGGCGGCAAGCAGAGCGAGCCCGACATAGGCTGGAACGTGCGAGTAGCGGCCGATCGCCCGCGGCGACAGCATCGACGAGGCGACCTGCCCGGCATAGAGGCCGCTCATCACCAGGGCGATGGCCAGCGCGCCGAATCCGGCGGCGTCGATACGCAGCCCTACGGCGGTCGATTGCAGCCCGTTGGCGATCTGGATCGCCAGAACGCCGAGCAGGAGCGGCCACCACTGGCGAAAGGCGGAGAACATGCGCGCCGGCTCAGGCGTGCCGGTCGGGACGGCGGCGCAGCTCTTCGTCGGACTGGAACATCGCCGCGCGCACCGTATCGGGGATCGGATCGAGCGAGGCGAGCAACTGGGCCACGAACGGCGTGACCGCATTGGGCGACACCGCGGCCATGTAGACCTCGCTGTCGTTGGAATAGTCGATATCGTCCGTGCCGAGATAGGGCCGGCCGCCGCCGCTGGGCACGTAGCCGCCGGTCACCACGTCGTCCATCGTGTCCGTGGTGGCCCGCAGACGGGCCAACATTACGCCGGACGCGGCCGGAGGCTCGGGAATCTGGAGATTTTCGTGCTTGGCGCTGAGCACAGCCAGCACTTCGGAGGCCGACCGTGCGACCCCGCCTTTGGTGTAGAAGATCGAACGATTGGCGCGGGCGGCGTCCGGGAACAGCGCCGCCGCGCTCGCCTCGCCGCGTTGAGAGGCCTGGATCAGTTCGGACGCCCCGCCTGCACCAAGGAAGTGGGCGGCGTACAATTCCCCGCCGTTCGGCTCGCGCCCCAGCACGCCGCGCAGCACGGACTTGCTGTCCTCGGTAAACTCGCCGGCCATGACGGCGGAGATCTCCGGGTCGTAGCGCAGGGCAAGAATCTCCCGCCGCAATTGCCGGTCGGCAACAACGTACCGGCCGTTGCGGGTCTGTGTGATCTGGTCGGCAAGCGCGCCCAGGCCGTGCTCCTCGCCATGGCGCTTGACCATGCCGAGCCATGTCTGGTCGATGAACTGGAACAGGCCGGCGGCGGAGGAAGTACGGGCCTTGGCGTTGGGATCCATGGAGGATTCCCGCGCCGCCGTGCGCATGAGATAGTCGAAATCCGCGCCGGTCGTTGCGCTGGCGCGCTCGATAGCGAACGCGACAGTCGATGCGCTAGCCCCTGCCTTTTCGATCATCGCTTGACCCCCATCGCCAGGGCCAATGCAGGCGCCGTGCCAGATATGGTTAATCCGGCGCCCCGAGCGCCGCGGCAAGTTTCAGGCGCATGCCCTCACGGAAACGCGGCACGTAGGGCTCGCGCTGCCCGAACCCCCACACCGGACCCGGCCAGGCCGGGTCGCTTTCCGAGCGGGCGACGACGTGGAGGTGGAACTGGCGGACGATATTGCCGAGCGCCCCGAAATTGACCTTGGTGCAACCGGTCACGCTCTTCAGCGTTCGCCCGGCGGTGGCACCCTCGCGCATCACCGCCGACAGGTCGGCCGGCTCGAGGTCGAACGGCTCGACGATCCCCAGCAGACGCGGCACGAGGATGAGCCAGGGGAAGCGCGAATCGTCCATCAGCAGCACGTCGCAGCGCGGCATCGCGCAGACTTTGACGGTGTCCCGGGCCAGCGTCGGATCGAGCGTGAAGCCTTCCATCTCGGTCAATAAGACTTGGGCAGGCCGAGGGCCTTTTCCGCAATGAAGGACAGGATCATCTCGCGGCTGACTGGCGCGATGCGGGCGATCATCGCCTCGCGCATGTAGCGCTCGACGTCGTACTCCTGAGCGTAGCCCATGCCACCATGGACCAGCACCGCGGTCTCGCAGGCTTCGAAGGCGGCCTCGGCGGCGAGATATTTGGCGGCGTTCGCCTCCAGCCCGCATGCCGCGCCGGAGTCGTAGAGCGCGGCGGCCTTGAAGACCATCAGATCTGCCGCCTCCAGCGCCGCCCAGGCCTTGGCCAGGGGATGCTGGATACCCTGGTTCTGGCCGATGGGGCGGCCGAAGACTATTCGCTCGCCAGCGTAGCCGGCAGCCTTCGCCAGTGCTGCACGGCCAAGCCCGACGGCTTCGGCGGCAATCAGGATGCGTTCCGGATTAAGGCCGTGGAGCAAGCACTTGAAGCCCTCGCCCTCGGCCCCGATGCGCTCGTCCTCGCGCACCCTCAGCCCGTCGATGAAGAGCATGTTCGAATCGACTGCGGCGCGCCCCATCTTGTGGATCTCGCGGATCTCAACCCGCTCCCGATCGAGCGGCGCGTAGAACAGCGTGAGGCCGGCAAGCGGCTTCGCCTCGTCATAGGGCGTGGTGCGGGCGACGATGAGCGCGCGCGTCGCCCGCTGCGCTGCCGAAGTCCAGATCTTCCGCCCACGGATCATGTAGCCGTCGCCGTCGCGCGTCGCGAATGTCGAGATGCGCGCCGTCTCCAGCCCCGCGTCGGGTTCGGTGACCGCGAAACATGTGCGGTCGTCGCCCTTGATCAGCGGCGGCAGGAAGCGGCGGCGCTGCTCGGCCGTGCCGAAGACGGCAATCGGCATCGGTGCAAAGATGTTCATGTGCACCGCAGAGGCGCCGCTGAAGCCCGCACCCGATGCGGCGATGGTCTGCATCATCGCCGCAGCCTCGCTCGCCCCCAGGCCCGCTCCGCCGACATCTTCTGGCATAGCGATTCCGAGATAGCCGGCATCGGTCAGCGCCCGGACAAATGCCTCGGGGAAGGATGCCGTGCGGTCGGCCTCGCGCCAGTAGGCAGCGTCGAAGCGGGCGCAGACGCGCCCTACCCCCTCGCGAATCTCGGCCAGTCTTGCCTGATCGATAGTCATGCGGCGATCTCGGTGAAGCGGCCGGCTGCAAAGGGCCGCGCGATCTCCGGCAGGCGGCCCTGCAGGACATGCTGCGCGGCCGCGTCGGCAACCAGCGGAGCGAAGAGGATACCGTTGCGGAATTGACCGCCCGCCAGGGTGAGCCCCTCGGGTCCGACCCCACCCAACAGCGGCAGCCCGTCGTCGGAGGCTGGCCTGAAGCCGGCGAACCGTTCCAGTTCGGCAAGACCGCCAAGCGCCGGCAGCGCGCGGATGGCGGCGTCGCGCAGCGCGTCTACGCGGTCCCGATCGAGCGATGCGTCGAAGCCGCTCTCGACCTGCGTCGCGCCGACCAGCACGCGTCCGTCGGCATGAGGGATGATATAGCAGGCATCGGTCCAGATCAGCCGCGCCGCCGGCATGGCGCGAGGGTCGGCGGCGAAGGAGACCATCTCGCCCTTGACCGGCCGGACACCTGGGCCGGGCAGGTTGGAGACCCTGAGGAGCCCCGCGCTCCAGGCCCCCGCCGCCAGCACGACGTGGTCGAAGGCGCGCACGCCGGACGCCGTCAGGACGCCAGTCACGCGGCCGTTCTGTTCGACGAGACGATTGACGCGCGTTTCGGGCTCGGCGGCGACGCCGGCCATACGGCAGGCATGCAGCAACGCCAGCGCCAGCCAGCGCGGATCGACATGCGCTTCGCCCGGCGCCCACAATGCCTCGGATACGTCGTCGGCGAGGCCGGGCTCCAGGCGCAGGGCGGCGGCGCGGTCGATGCGCTCGACGCCCGGCCCGGGGGCGCCGGTGCGCTCGCGGCCAAAAGAGACATGAAGCGCGCCTCGTTCGACGAAACCGCAGGCCATGGCGGCGCCGCGGTCGAGCTCCGCCGCGAACGCCGGCCAAGCGGCGCGGGCGCCGAGCGCAAAGGCCGCGAGCGGCGCCGGCGCGCCGGTCATTTCGAGCCTGGCGCAGAGCATGCCGCCCGAGGCCCAGGTCGCTGCACCGGACTGCGCCGGAATGGTCGCAACGTCGAACAGCGTCACGGCGCAACCAGCCTGCGCCAGCCGCCAGGCGACGCCGAGCCCCGCCACGCCGGCTCCGACGACGGCAACCGAAAATCGATCCAGATGTCCCATCGGCGTGGATCATAGCCCGTCTTGGACGCGATGGGCACTTGCATCGCGCGGACCGGGAACGAACAATACGCCATGCGGACAGCCCGGATCATGCTTCTGGCGACATTTTCAGGCGCCGCGTTGGCGCCGCCGTCCGGTGCGACGGGGTACGCAGACGCGCGTCAGCTGCACGCTGCGTGCACAGAACTGGCGGCGCTCACCGCCGGCGGCCAGTCGACGCCGCTGGACGACCCCTGCCGGACCTATCTGGTCGACTTCTTCACCGCCCACAAGGAAGCCCACGACGCCCGTCTGACCGCGATACTGGCGGGCGGCGCGCTGGATCCCGTCCCCGAGCCCTGCTTCCGTCCGCCGGACTTCGTTTCGTTCGCCGATCTGTCGTCGCTGATCGCACAGAAGGGCCTCACGACCCCGGCTCTCCTCGACGCCCCGTCCGATGCTCTGGTGCGCCATGCCCTGGCGGACGCGTTCCCCTGCAGCGCGCCGGGCGATGACCAGCGCTGACGCGCCGACCGCCGGCCGCCGCCGCCGCATCGCCACTTGGATGCTGCACGGGCTGACAGCGTCAGGAGCGGTGCTGGGTTTTCTGGCGCTGGAGGCGGGGATGCGGGCCGATGCGCCGTGGACCTTTTTCTGGCTCGCCATCGCCTTTGTCGTCGACGGCATCGACGGTCCGATCGCCCGCAAGCTGGACGCCGCACGGACGCTGCCCCGGATCGACGGCGCCGCCCTCGATCTGGTCGTGGACTACCTGACCTATGTCGTCGCTCCCACCGCCTTCCTCCTTTCCGCAGGGATATATCCGGCCGGCACGGCTCATGCCCTGACCGCCTTCATCCTCGTGTCGTCGCTCTACACCTTCGCGCGCCGCGATATGAAGGCGGAGAGCGCTGATTTTCGCGGCTTTCCCGCTGTCTGGAACCTGGTCGCGGCCGGCTTCGTGGCGACGGCGGCGACGCCCTGGACGGCTGCCGCTTTGACGGCAATTCTCGGGATTCTGACCTTTACGTCGCTGAAGACGGTGCATCCGCTGCGCGTCGTCGCATTGCGGCCGGTGACGCTGGCGCTGGCTCTGGTATGGCTCGCCGCCACGGGGATCCTGATCGCCATCCCAAGCTGGCAGCGCGAAGCTTTGCTCGCTGCCTGGTGGTGCGCGACGGCCTATTTCGCCGTGCTCTGCGCGTGGCGCAGTGCGATGCCGGATTGAGCACGCAGACTGCAAAACGCACACCCTGAGAGAGCCCAAAAAAAGGGGCGCCAACGGCGCCCCTTTCATCGTTTGATCCCAAAGGGTTATTTGAGAATCTTGAAGGAATTGAAGATCGCAGCGAGTTCCGGCTTCAGCGCCTCATAGGCCTGCGACTTGCCGGCGCAGAAGACCTGATAGCCCTTGCCTGCCTTAAAGGTCATGATCGCTGCGACCTTGGACGGAACCGGACCCGCCTCGAAGGCAAAGTCGCCCGCTGCGATCGCCGTCTGGATCGGCCAGCCGCCGGGGTGGTTCGGATCGGCGCCGACATGCTCGTACTTCTTGTTGGGCAGGCTCGAGAACAGCACGTTGTCCCAGAACTCCTCGCCCAACGGCACCGACAGCATGGCGCGCAGGTCGGCTTCAGGGATACCTGCGATGTCGGGGATGTCTCCGCTGAACGCCGCGCAGAGCGCCGTCGCATCCGGCTTGATGAACAGATAGTCGACATCAGCGCTGCTTACGACCTGCCAGCCGGCCGGATAGCCCAGAGCGTAGCCCTTGGCCGTATTGGCGAGGACGGACACCGAAATGTCGCCGGTGGGCGCCGCCGGAGCGCCACCGAGCTTCGGCATCTCAGCCATCGCCACGCCGGCCGTCAGCAACGCGGCGGCCGCGGCGGTGACAAGGGCAGTCTTCAACTTCCGCATGGTATCTCCCTTTGCACGTTGAGGCGGCGCGCTCCACTCACGGCGCGCAGCAACGCTTCACCGGCGACTCTTAAACCGAATTGCCTGAATGGGAACTGTACGGCCTGCGCTGGCCTGCGGCAGAACGCCGCAATTCGCATCTCATGAGGTAGTGGTCACAGCATCCGTGTTGCCGCCGGAGAGGACAATCACCAGTGCATCCTCGCCGGCCGGGATGTGGCCGGACAGGACCGCAGCGAGTGCCGCCGCGCCGCCCGGCTCCGTGACCAGCTTGAGGTGAAGCGCTGCCCACGCCATCGCGGACCGTGCCTCGTCGTCGGAGACGGCAACGCAGGCGGCCATGCGCGGCCGGAGTATGGCGAAGGTCCGTCGGCAGACCGAGGGGCTGAGCAGCGCGTCCTGGATCGAGCCACTCCTGGCTTCATTGGCGACGATGCGTCCCGCAGCCAGCGAGCGGCGCAAATCATCGAAACCCTCCGGCTCGGCGCCGTAGAGCCGGGCGTCGGGCGCCGCCGCTTCGAGCGCGAGCGCCAGGCCGCTGGCTAGACCGCCCCCACCGACCGGCGTCACCACCGCCCCCAGCGTTAGGCCGCGCGCCGCGACCGCAACCGCGATTTCCAGCCCCGCCGTACCCTGCCCGGCGATCACATGCGGGTCGTCGAAGGCCGGAATGACGATGGCGCCGCGTTCGGCGGCCAGATGCGCGGCCATCGCTTCGCGGCTTTCTCGCGCCCGGTCGTAGAAATGCACCTCGCCGCCCCAAGCCCGCGTGCCATCGACTTTCACGCGCGGGGCGTCGGACGGCATGACGATGGCGGCGGCCACTCCATGCAGGTGCGCCGCCGCTGCCACGCCCTGGGCGTGATTGCCGGACGAGAAGGCGACGACGCCCGGTGCCCGCTCGGCCGCCGTCATCGCGGCGATGCGGTTCCAGGCGCCGCGGAACTTGAACGAGCCGGTGAGCTGGAGCGTCTCTGCCTTGACGAAGACCGGCCGGCCGAGGAGCCGCTGAAGAACGGGCGCGGGCAGCAGCGGCGTTCGAACGGCGATGCCGTTGAGGCGGCGCACAGCGGCGCGCACATCGGCGATTGTGGGCAGGACAGGCGCGGTCATGGCTGGCGTCTCCCCGGGCGCAGGCGCTCAATTGTGACGGCCATGACAGACGCCGCGGCGGCTGGCTATCACATTCGCGTCAGACATGGACCGGACAATGCCGCGATTCCCAGAGACGCCCGCACTGCTGGACGCCGCCACATTCGAGGCCGAGGCTGCTGCCTTCGCGGCGCTGGGCAATCTGAAGGCCGAAGGCCCTGCGACCGCGCGCGACCTGCTGCGCCGCATCGAAAGGGCGGCGACGATCGCTGGCGAACCGGTACTGCCGTTCAAGCATGCGACGCTCTATGCCGTCCTCCACGAACTGGAATTCGACGGCGCCGTCGCGATCGCCGAGTGCGGTCCGGGACGACGTCCCTGCTATGTGCTCGCGACTCGCGGGCGGGCGGTTCTTTCCGTCGGCCAGGAGCGCTGGCGCTCCGCCCATCTCGTCATCCGCGCCGCCGCCGCCCCGACGGAGTCTCCCCGGCCATGAAAGCCAAGACGCAGCCCGATGCCCTGCCGCGCACGGTCGATGACTATCTGCGCCAGTTACGCGCCGCGCTAAACGGCGCACCGCCGGCCCTGATCCAGGATGCACTCGCCGACGCCGAGGACTATCTGCGCGAGGAAGTCGCGCTGGAATCGTACAAGCCCGAATCCGAGATCATCGCCCGCGTCGCGCGCAGCTTCGGCCGGCCCGACGAGGTCGCCGCCGAGTACCGTGCCGTCGAGGCCCGATTCGATCGCCGCATCCGGCTGCGCGAGCGGCCGCGCAGCGGCTTCTTCTCGATCGCCCTCGATCCGCGCGCCTATGGCGGCCTGCTCTACGCGCTGACCGCACTGCCGATCGGCATATTCTATTTCGTCTGGGTGGTGACCGGCCTGTCGCTGTCGGCCGGCCTTGCGATCCTGGTCATCGGCGTCCCGTTCACGCTGCTGTTCATCGCCTCGGTGCGGCTCTTTGCGTTGCTCGAAGGCCGTATCGTCGAACTGCTCCTGGGACAGCGCATGCCGCGTCGCCTGCCCTCCGAAGAACCGATCAAGGGCCTGTGGCCGAGGATCGGGGCCATGCTGTCTGACCGGCGGACCTGGTCGACCATGTTCTACATGGTGCTGCAGCTTCCGCTCGGCATCGCCTACTTCACGATCGCCGTCGCGGGCCTCGCTCTGTCGCTCGCCCTGATCGTCGCACCGTTCGCCGAGATGATCACCGGACGCGACCATGTGCGCTTCGGCGATGCCGGGCTCGACGCTTTCTCGCAGACGCCGCTCGGCATCGTGCTGATGATGCTGGCCGGCTTCCTGCTGTTCTTCGTCGTGCTGCACGTGCTTCGCCTGCTGACGAAGCTGCACGGCCACTATGCCGAAGCGACGCTTGTCAAGGTGTGAGACGTCATGCTGTCGCAGCGCGGTTGTAGTCGGCCGCCAGCGTTCGCGCGGCCAGGAAGTAGTGCAGCGCCCCCCATATGTTTAGGAAGGCGAGCACATACAACGCATGTCTGAGCGCATTGTTGCCGTACTCGGCCGTGAAGACGTCGCTGAGATAGCCCGCGACCGTGGGGCCGCCACCCATGCCGACGAAGTTGATAGTGAACAGGAAGAAAGCGGCCGCGACCGCGCGCATCCTGATGCCGACGAGATTCTGCGTCATGGCGAAGCTGGGTCCGATATAGAGCCCGGCGACGAAGACCGGCACCGGCAGAAGGGCCAGGGCCAGATCCTTGGACTCGGTCGAGAACACGACCAGCGATGCTGGCAGACAGAGCAGGAAGAACAGCCCGACCACCCAGGCGTTCCAGCGCCGATCGCGGCGGCCCAGAACGTCGGCCAACCATCCACCCAGGAACGTTCCCGAGACGCTGGCGGTCGCGGTGACGATCGCCAGATAGCCCGACGCTTCCTTCAGCGACATGCCGTGCGAGCGTTCCAGGAACTGAACGTTCCACTGCACGCCAGCATAGCCCACGAACGTGACGATCGTGCCCCCGATCAGGACATGGCGCATCGCCGGCTGCCTCAGCATGAAGCCGATCACCGTAGCAAACGACGGAGCGGCGTCGCTGGCCCCCGCCGCAGCTCGCGCCGCCAGCGATTCGGCCGTCTCGGAAAGGCCGCGGCGCGGCTCGCGCAGCGTGAACCAGACCAGCAGCGCCACCAGTAGGCCCGGTAGGCCAAGCGCATAGAATGCCATGCGCCAGCCATAGTCGGCCGCGATTGTGCCACCGATCCAAAGTGCGACCATGAAGCCGAGCGGCACGCCGGTGGAGAAAATGGCGAGCGCCGTCGCGCGCTTCTCCGGCGGGAAGAGGTCGGAGATCATCGAGTGGGCCGGCGGTGAACCGCCCGCTTCGCCGAAGCCGACGCCGAACCGCGCCAGCATCAGCGTGAATGTGCTATTCGCCAGTCCGCAGACTGCGGTGAAGACGGACCAGATGCTGAGCGCGGCGGTGAGGATGACCTTGCGGCTGCGCCGGTCCGCCAGCATGGCAATCGGCAGGCCGAGCGTCGTGTAGACGACCGCGAAGGCAAACCCGCCGAGAAATCCCATGGTCGTGTCGTCGAGCTGGAACTCGGCCTTGATCTGGCCGGTGACGACGGCAAATATCATCCGGTCGGCGTAGTTCAGCGTGTAGACCGCCGTGAGCAGCAACAGGATGTACATACGGTAGGCGGACGAATAGGCCTCGTCCTGCCGCGTAACCGCGCCGATGCTTGCGTCTGCCAACCCAGCCTCCCGTTGCGCACATCGCGCTTTTTCTTTCCGGGGAGGTTAGAGCATGCGACGGCGCTGGCAATCCCGTCATGGCCACGCGGCCCGGACGACGAACATGATTACGCCGTTCATGACGTATTTTCCGTTGATCCTGATTATGGCGCAGCGTTATCGGCCGGACTTTGGGATTGGCTCGATGATTGCGCTGATGCTGCCGTACACGGTTGCGTTTTTCGTGGCGTCGAC
>JAEUMK010000010.1 GCA_016792565.1 Alphaproteobacteria bacterium | reverse complement strand
GCATAGAACTCGTCCGGCAGCACGTTTCCGACCAGGACATGTTCGAGCGGCGACGCCGAATAGGGTGCATTCAGAATGGCGCGCTCCATGTGGGCGCGAATGCGCTCGACGTCGTCCCCGGCGTCGCCTTCCGGCTCGCGGCTTTCCATCTCAAGCATTGCCGACTTTAGCGCTCCCCCATCGGCGCGCCGTCCCCGAAGCGCTTGCCGCAATCTATCCGAAACGGCGGCGCATCCAATCGGCAATCACGCGGTTTGTCTCGTCCGGGTGCTCCTGCTGCGTCCAGTGACCGCAGTTGCGGACCAGGTGCTTTTCCAGGTCGGGCACCAGCGCCTCCATCCCGTCGGCCATGGCGGGGCGCAGCACGACGTCGTTCTCGGCCATGATCATCAGGCAGGGCACGGAGATCTTGTCGGACCGGCCCTCGCTCTCCTGCCAGTTGCGCGTGAAATTGCGGTACCAGTTGATGCCGCCGGTGAACCCGGTCCGCTTGAAGGTTTCCACGAAGACGTCCAGTTCGGCCTGGCTCATCACCAGTTCGCCCGGCCACAGGGCTTCGTCGCTCTGCAGTGCCGCGACAAGAGCGAGGTTCTTCGCCTCGGGCGGCTGCCTGTCGAATTCCTCAAGCGTCATGCCGCCCTTGCGCATGAAGAACCGCATGGTCTTGGCGGTATCGGCGGCAAGCGCGGCGTCGGCGACGCCCGGCGTCTGGAAGTAGACGATATACATGTCGTCGCCGTAGGCCATCTTCATCAGTGCGATGGGGTCCATCGGGGCGCGCGGCATGTGGGGGGTGTTGACGCCGATCACCCCGGCGACGCGCTCGGGGTGCATCAGCGCCATCTGCCAGACCACCATGCCGCCCCAGTCGTGACCGCAGAACACCGCCTTCTCGATCCCGAGCGCATCCAGCATGCCGGCGAGATCGCCCGTCAGGTGGCGCATCGAATAGTTCTCGGCGCCCTCCGGCGCATCGGTCAGGCCGTAGCCGCGCTGGTCCGGCGCGATCGCCCGGAAGCCGGCGGCGGCAAGCGCCGGCAGCTGGTAGCGCCACGAATAGGCGAGTTCCGGGAAGCCGTGGCAGAAGACGATGGGAAAGCCCGATCCCTGCTCGTACACGGCCATGCGGATGCCGTTGCTCTGGACGAAATGGGGGTCGGGCAGGCGCGGCGCGCTCATGGGGCGTCTCCTCGGGGTCGTTGCAATGGTCGTCAGGCGGGGGCGGAGATGCCGAGCCGGCGCAGCATCTCGGCGCGGCCCGGACCGAACACCGGCTCATAGAGGTGCTTCTTGAACCGCCGCGGCGTCGCCCATGTCCGGGCGATGCGCCACAGGTTGATCGGCCGTTTGATCCACCCGGTCGGGTCGTCGAGCATGTGGAAGGCCCGCATCATGGCGCGCATCATCGCCAGGTTGCCGCGCGAGGCCGGGCCGATGGCGTCCTCCAGCAGGCTCTTCACCATCCGGGCCTTGAAGCGCGGCTTGTAGCCGGGCGCCTGCTCGTTGACGGCGCGACGGATCGCCTGCGCGTCCTGCTTCACCATCACGTCGTAATAGGGGCGGATCTCGGCGATGCTGCGCCGTTCCAGCTCGGCAAGGCGCAAAGCCGGGTCGGCCACCTCATCCATCACCTTGGCAAGCAGATGCGCCTGGATGGCGCCGATCGAGCAGCCGCGCCCATAGAGCGGATTGGTCCGCAGCGAGGCGTCGCCGATCGGGAAGAAGCCGGTGAGGGTCGGATTGCCGGGCACCGCATAGCGCCGCCACATGCTCTTCAGGTTCCCCATGCCGAAGACCTTGGTCACGCCCTCGGCGCGCTCCGGATTGGTCCAGCGGTAAGCGCCGGGAAGTGCGGCGCAGATCGCATCGAATGTCTCGGGCCTCATCACGGCGGTGCGCAGTTCGGTCTCGATCTCGGGCACGGCGAGCGTCACCGAGAAGTGCCGGTTGTCGGCGACGAATACGCCGAACTTGATGTAGCCGAGATCGCCGGCGCCCGGCGTGCCGTCGCGCACCGGCTCGTCCTGCCCGTCGCGCAGGCGGTAGTGACGCGTGTAGTAGAGGATGCCGGCCGGTTCCGGCGTCTGGTCGACCTTCAGACCGTCCGCGGCAAGCCATTCGGGGAACTGCGTATCGCGGCCGGTCGCGTCGATCACCGCATCGCCGCTGAAAGTCCTCTCTGCGCCGTCGACCGTCGCCCGCAGGCCGGTGACGGCGACGCCATCGCCGCGCCGTTCGACGACCGGACCGCGGATGCCGACATTCGGCACGAAGCTGACGCCGGGCAGGGTCTGCGCATAGCGGCGCATGATCAGCTCCAGCGTCGTGCGGCGGCTGAAGAGGAACGACATGTTC
>JAEUMK010000029.1 GCA_016792565.1 Alphaproteobacteria bacterium | reverse complement strand
GGCCGCACCTCGGTGCCCGGCATCTGGGTGGCCGGCGACGTGACGACCGGCCCGATGCTCGCCCACAAGGCCGAGGACGAGGCGATGGCGGTCGCCGAACTGATCGCCGGCAAGGCGGGCCACGTGAACTACGACGTCATCCCCTCGGTCGTGTACACGCACCCCGAGGTCGCCGCCGTCGGCCGGACCGAGGACGAACTGAAGGCCGCCGGCATCGCCTACAAGACCGGCAAGTTCCCCTTCAGCGCCAACGCCCGTGCCAAGACCGTCGCCGAAAAGGACGGCTTCGTGAAAATCCTCGCCGATGCGAAGAGCGACCGCGTACTCGGCTGCCACATCATCGGGCCCGAGGCCGGCACGCTGATCATGGAGATCGCGGTGGCGATGGAGTTCGGCGCCTCCGCCGAGGATATCGCCCGCACCTGCCACGCGCACCCGACGCTGCCCGAGGCCGTCCGCCAGGCGGCGCTCGGCGTCGACGACCGCATCATGCAGATGTGACGGGCGCCGTCGTCCGCCGCGCCCTTGCGGCCGATCTTCCCGCCGCTGCCGCGCTCTACGAGCGGGTGGCGCGGGCGACGCTTCCCTGGCTGCCGCCCGAAACGCAGAGCGTCGCGAGCTTTCTCGCCGCAGCGGCGGACGAGGACGTCTTCGTCGCCGAGGCGGGCGGTGCCGTGGTCGGCGTCGCCTCGCTCTACGCGCCGGAGGATTTCCTGCACTTCCTGTTCGTCGAGGCGCCCTGGCAGGGTCGGGGCGTCGGTGCGGCGCTGCTCGCCGCCGTCGCGGCGGCGGCGCGCGGACCGCTGTCGCTGAAAGTGCAGCGCCGCAACGAAGGAGCGCGCCGCTTCTATGCCCGCGAGGGCTTCGCGGAAGCGGACGAAGGCGGCGACGGCGCCGACCGCTGGATCCGCCTGGTGCGCGGTCTTTGATTCAAATCCCGGCGCCGATCTTCAGACTTTGGTTACTGCCGCTGCGTTAGGTTCGCGTCATGCGTGCATTGGCCCACATAGCCGCCTTCGCGATCATCATCATGGTCGGCTATCTGCTGATGACCAAGGGCTACCACTCGTTCCTCATCCAGATGCGCTCGCCTCTCCTGGCGCAGCTCATGACCTTTGTCTGCCTCGGCTTCACCGCCATGGCGATGATCTGGGCGACCCGCAAGATTCCCTGACCCTTCAGCGCGCCCGCGCGGCGTCGTAGACGGCCATCAGCTTCGCTTCGTCGACGGCGGTGTAGCGCTGCGTCGTCGACAGCGAGGCGTGGCCGAGCAGGTCCTGGATGGCGCGCAGATCGCCGCCGTTCTGCAGCAGATGGGTCGCGAAGGAGTGCCGCAGCGCATGCGGCGTCGCCCGCGGCCCCAGGCCAAGCTGGATGCGCAGCGTCTCCATGATTTTCTGGATGTGGCGCGCTCCCAGCGGCCGCCCGGTCGTCGACAGGAAGAGCGGCCCGTCGGCGGCGAGCGGATAGGGGCAGAGATCGGCATAGCGGGCGATCGCCGCGGCGATCGCCGGCAACAGCGGCACGATGCGCGTCCGCCCGCCCTTGCCGCGTACGGCGAGCGTGGGCTGAGGCCGGACGTCCGCGCCGGTGAGGGCGAGGGCCTCCGAAATGCGCAGGCCCGCGCCATAGAGCAGCGTCAGAACCGCCTCGTCGCGCGCCCGTTCCCAGGCCGGACCCGCGAGGCCCCGTCCGGTCGCGCCGGCCTCCTCCAGCGTCCGCAGCGCATCGGCCGCGGCGAGCGGGCGCGGCAGGGTCCTTGGCTGCCGCGGCGCCGCGACGCTCATCACCGCCGCATTGGCCAGTCCGGCGCGGCGCTCCAGGAAGCGGTGAAAGGCTCTCACGGAGGCGAGCGTGCGGGCGAGCGAGCGCGCCGCAAGGCCTTCGGCCCGCCGCGCCGCAAGGAAGGCGCGCACGTCGCCGGCGCCGAGGCTCGCCAGCGCCGCGCCGTCCGGCGCGCCGCCGCGATGGCGGCCGAGGAAGTCCAGGTAGCGCTCCACGTCGTCGCCATAGGCGCGCACGGTCAGTTTGCTCGCCCGCTTTTCGCTGGCGAGATAGGTCAGCCATTGCGCGTGGAGGGCAGCGGCGCTCATCCGCCGCAGGGTGCGGCCCGCCGGGTTAAGGCGGCCTGAAGCCCGGCGCTGCGGCCTAGAGAATCGACTGGCCGGTCTTCTTCCAGTCGGCGAGGAAGGCCTCCAGTCCCTTGTCGGTCAGCGGATGCTTCACCAGCTGGCGCAGCACGGCGGGCGGCACGGTCGCGACGTCCGCGCCGATCAACGCCGCTTGCATCACATGGATCGGGTGGCGGATCGAGGCGGCGAGGATCTCGGTCTCCAGGTCCGGGTAGTTGTCGTAGATGTCCTTGATCTCCTGGATCAGCTCCATCCCGTCCTGGCCCTGATCGTCGAGCCGGCCGATAAAGGGCGAGACATAGGCGGCGCCCGCCTTGGCGGCGAGCAGCGCCTGGTTGGCCGAAAAGCACAGCGTCACGTTGACCGTCGCGCCGTCGTCGCTCAGCGCCTTGCAGGCCTTCAGCCCGTCCCAGGTCAGCGGCAGCTTGATCGCCACATTGGCGGCGATCTTCCGCAGCACGGCGGCCTCCTTCAGCATCGTTGCGGTGTCCGTCGCCGTTACCTCGGCGCTCACCGGACCGGGCACGAGGGCGCAGATCTCGGCGATGACGTCCAGGAACTTGCGGCCCGACTTGGCGATCAGCGAGGGATTGGTCGTCACCCCGTCCAGCAGCCCGGTCGCGGCCAGGTCGGCGATCTCGGCGACATCGGCGGTATCGACAAAGAACTTCATGGCTCACCCTTGCTTCCCGGCGCTCAGGCCGCGATTTTGCCGGACATGGACGACATCCCGGCGACGGCGGACAGCGTCAGCGTGCTGCTGCCCGGCGGCGCGCCGGGCCCCTTCGATTACGCGAAGGGCGGCCTCGACCTCAAGCGCGGCGACATCGTCGAGGTGCCGCTCGGCCGCCGCGCGGCGCTCGGCGTCGTCTGGGGGCCTGGCACCGGGGAAGTGCCGCGGGAGAAGCTGAAGCCGGTCGCCGCGCGATTCGATGCGCCGCCGCTGCCCGCCGTGCTCTGCGACCTCGTCGACTGGATGGCCGGCTACGTCGTCGCCCCGCCGGGCGCCGTACTGGCGCTCGCGCTGCGTTCGGGCGAGGCGCTCGCCCCGCCGAAGCTGAAGACGCTCTACCGCCGCGGTCCGCTCGAACCCGCCCGCCTGACGCCGCAGCGCCAGCGCGTGATCGATCTGGCGGCCGACGGCCTCGCGCGCACGCCCGCCGACTGGGCCGAGCTCGCCCATGTCGGCGTTGCGACGGTGAAGGGCCTGATCGACGCCGGCGCGCTGGAAGGCGTCGAGGTTCCGGCCTTTTCGCCGCCGCCCTCGCCCGATCCCGATCACGCCGGCGTCGATCTTTCGCCCGCCCAGCGCGCGGCGGCCGAGGCCCTCATCGCGGCGCTGGACGGCGGCTTCTCGGCGACCTTGCTCGACGGCGTCACCGGTTCGGGCAAGACCGAAACCTATTTCGAGGCGGTCGCCGCGTGCCTGAAGCGCGGCGGTCAGGCGCTGATCCTGCTGCCCGAAATCGCGCTGACGCATCAGTTCATGGAGCGCTTCGAGGCGCGCTTCGGCTGCCGCCCGTCCGAATGGCATTCCGACGTCAAGTCGTCGGAGCGCAGCCGGACCTGGCGGCAGGTGGCCGAGGGCGAGGCGCGCATCGTCGTCGGCGCGCGCTCGGCGCTGTTCCTGCCCTTTCCCGACCTGCGTCTCGTCATCGTCGACGAGGAGCACGACAGCGCCTTCAAGCAGGAGGAGGGCGTCGTCTATCACGCCCGCGACATGGCGGTGATGCGGGCCCGGCTCGGCGGCTTCCCGATCGTCCTCGCTTCGGCGACGCCCTCGCTGGAGAGCTGGGTGAATGCGGCGCAGGGGCGCTACCGCCACCTCTCGCTCCCGGCGCGCTTCGGCGTCGCGGTGATGCCGGCGATCGCGCTCATCGACCTGCGCCGCCAGCGCCCGCCCTCGGGGCGCTTTCTCAGCCCGCCGCTGGAGGAGGCGATCGAGACGGCGCTGTCGCGCGGCGAGCAGTCGCTGCTCTTCCTCAACCGGCGCGGCTATGCGCCGCTCAACATCTGCCAGGCCTGCGGCCACCGCATCGAGTGTCCGAACTGCTCGTCCTGGCTGGTCGAGCACCGCTTCCGCATGAAGCTCGCCTGCCATCATTGCGGCTACGAGCGGGCGAAGCCGCATGCCTGCCCGCAATGCGGCGCGGAGAATTCGATCGCCTCGTCCGGCCCCGGCGTCGAGCGCATCGCCGAGGAGGTGGCGCATCTGTGGCCCGAGGCGCGCACCGCCATCGCCTCGTCCGACGTGCTGCACGGGCCGCGCCAGACGCAGGACGCGCTGGAGCGCATGGCGGCCGGCCAGATCGACATCCTCATCGGCACGCAGATCGTCGCCAAGGGCCACAATTTCCCGAACCTCACGCTGGTCGGCGTAGTCGATGCCGATCTCGGCCTCTCGGGCGGCGACCCGCGGGCCCGCGAGCGGACCTTCCAGTTGCTGCACCAGGTGGCGGGCCGCGCCGGGCGGGCCGACAAGCCGGGCCGCGCCCTGCTGCAGACCCACCAGCCCGACGACCGTCTGATGCAGGCGATCGCGGCGGGCGACCGCGACCGCTTCCTCGCCGCCGAGATGGAGGATCGCGAGCGCCTCGGCTTCCCGCCCTTCGGCCGCTTCGCCGCGCTCATCCTCTCCAGCGCGGACGAGGGACTGGTCGATGCCTATGCGCGCGATCTCGCCGCCGCCGCGCCGCAGGCCGATGGGGCCAGCGTCTGGGGGCCGGCGCCGGCGCTGATGGCGCGGCTGAGAGGCCGCACGCGGCTGCGCTTTCTCGTCAAGACGGTGCGCAATTTCCGCATCCAGGACTTCGTCCGCTCCTGGCTTGCCGCCTGCCCGCCGCCGGGCAAGGTGCGCCTCTCGGTCGACATCGACCCGCAGAGCTTCCTCTAGCGTCCTCCGGCCGCCTTGCGGCTCCCAGATCGGTCCTGCTCGATTCAAATGCCGAAGGCTGAATTCAGCCGCCGTTCAGGCGCGCCCGTCGATCATGGCCGCGTTGAATGAGGAGGCTGCCATGACACTGCTCGTTGCCGGTGCCGTCGCCATTGCGGCGCTGACCTATGCCCTGTCAGCCCTCGCGGACGATGACCCTGCCGAACGCGCGCCCGCCCGCCGCGCCGCCCGGCGCCGCGACGCCTGAGGCGGTCATCCGCCGCCCGGCCGGGAATCCCTCCCGCGGCGCGTGCGGGATCGGCGGCTTCCCACCCGCTCGCCGTCAAAAATACTCTTATACCTCAGCCGCTTAGGCGGTTGTTGCGCCCGCGAAACTCGCGTGCTAGAGGCTCGCGCGCGCTGCGGGGGCGGGTGCGACGATTTTTCCTCCCTGTGCGCGCCGGACGCAGCCTTCAGCCGCCGATCCCGTCAGTACCCGGCCGCGCCGCCCCGGCGCGCCGCGCCAGAAACCCGCGCAAAAGCGCGCATTGAGGAGAGTTCAGCTTGGCCGCTTCAGCCGCCTCAAGCCTCGCCGCGGACCGCTACGCGCAGGCCCTGTTCGAGCTGGCGAACGAAGAGAACGGCCTCGATGCCGTCGCTGCGGATCTCGCCGAACTGTCCGGGATGATCGCCGCCAATGCCGATCTCGCCCGCCTCGTCGCTTCGCCCACCTTCTCGCGTGCCCAGCAGGGCGCCGCGATGGCCGAAATCCTCCGCGTCGCCGGCGCCGCGCCGCTGACCCAGAAGTTCATCGGCCTCGTCGCCGAAAACCGCCGCCTGTTCATGCTGCCGCAGATCGGCCGCGCCTTCGCCAGGCTGCTCGCCGCGCATCGCGGCGAGATCGCGGCCGACGTGAAGTCCGCCCACGCGCTCAGCGATGCCCAGCTCGCCGACCTCAAGGCGACGCTGAAGGCCGCCTACGGCAAGGAGCCGCAGTTGTCGGTGACGGTCGATCCGTCGCTGATCGCCGGCCTCGTCGTCCAGGTCGGCTCCAAGATGATCGACTCGTCGCTCAAGACGAAACTCGCCAACCTCAAGACCGTTCTGACCGAGGCCTGAGACCCATGAAAATCCAAGCGGCTGAAATCTCGGCCATCCTGAAGAAGCAGATCAAGGATTTCGGCGCCGAGGCCGAAGTCACCGAGGTCGGCCAGGTCCTGTCGGTGGGCGACGGCATCGCGCGCATCTACGGCCTCGACAGCGTCCAGGCGGGCGAGATGGTCGAGTTCCCCGGCGGCATCAAGGGCATGGCGCTGAACCTGGAAACCGACAATGTCGGCGTCGTGATCTTCGGCACCGACCGCGACATCAAGGAAGGCGACACCGTCAAGCGCACCGGCGCGATCGTGGACGTCCCCGTCGGCAAGGGCCTGCTCGGCCGCGTCGTCGATCCGCTGGGCAACCCGCTCGACGGCAAGGGCCCCATCGCGGCGACCGAGCGCCGCCGAGTCGATGTGAAGGCCCCCGGCATCATTCCGCGCAAGTCGGTGCACGAGCCGATGCAGACCGGCCTGAAGGCCGTCGACGCGCTGATCCCGATCGGCCGCGGCCAGCGCGAGCTGATCATCGGCGACCGCCAGACCGGCAAGACCGCCATCGCGATCGACACCATCCTCAACCAGAAGGCGATCAACGCCTCGGGCGACGAGTCGAAGAAGCTCTACTGCATCTACGTCGTGATCGGGCAGAAGCGTTCGACGGTGGCCCAGATCGTCAAGACGCTGGAAGACCTCGGCGCGCTCGAATACACCATCGTCGTCGCCGCGACCGCCTCGGACCCGGCGCCGCTGCAGTACCTGGCGCCTTTCGCCGGCTGCACCTTCGGCGAGTATTTCCGCGACAACGGCATGCATGCCGTCATCATCTACGACGATCTGTCCAAGCAGGCCGTCGCCTATCGCCAGATGTCGCTGCTGCTGCGCCGCCCGCCGGGCCGCGAGGCCTATCCGGGCGACGTGTTCTATCTGCATTCGCGCCTGCTCGAGCGCGCCGCGAAGATGGGCGACGACGCCGGCAAGGGCTCGCTCACCGCGCTGCCCGTCATCGAGACCCAGGCGGGCGACGTCTCGGCCTACATCCCGACCAACGTGATCTCGATCACCGACGGCCAGATCTTCCTCGAGACCGAGCTCTTCTATCAGGGCATCCGTCCGGCGCTGAACGTCGGCATCTCCGTCAGCCGCGTCGGCTCGGCGGCACAGATCAAGGCGATGAAGTCGGTCGCCGGCTCGATCAAGCTGGAGCTGGCGCAGTATCGCGAGCTCGCCGCCTTCGCGCAGTTCGGCTCCGACCTCGACGCCGCCACGCAGAAGACCCTGGCCCGCGGTGCGCGCCTGACCGAACTGCTGAAGCAGCCGCAATACGCGCCGCTGCCGGTGGAAGAGCAGGTCGTCGCGATCTTCGCGGGCACCAAGGGCTATCTCGACGGCCTCAAGGTCGCCGATGTCGGCCGCTTCGAGGCGGAACTGCTGCGCTCGGTGCGCGGCAGCCACCCGGACATCCTCGAGGCGATCCGCACCTCGGGCGCTCTCAGCGACGAGACCCAGGGCAAGCTGAAGTCGGTGCTCGACAATCTCGTCAAGACCTTCGCCTGAACCGTTAGGGAAGAGGGCTGATCGGCCATGCCGAGCTTGAAATCCTTCCGGGTGCGCATCGCTTCGGTGAAGTCCACCCGCAAGATCACCAAGGCCATGCAGATGGTCGCGGCGGCGAAGCTGCGCCGCGCCCAGGCCGCCGCCGAGGCGGCCAGGCCCTATGCCCAGCGCATGGAACTGGTCCTGTCCAATCTCGGCGCCTCGATGAAGGACAATCCCGGCGCGCCGAAGCTGCTGGCCGGCACCGGGCGCGACGATGTCCACCTCGTGATCGTGGCGACCGGCGACCGCGGCCTCGCGGGCGGCTTCAATTCGAACATCGTCAAGCTGGCGCGCCAGCACATCGGCAAGCTTGTGGCCGCCGGCAAGCAGGTCAAGATCCTCGCCGTCGGCCGCAAGGGCCGCGACCAGCTGCGCCGCGACTATGCGCGGCTGATCGTCGACACGATCGAACTGGGCGGCGTGAAGCAGGTCGGCTTCGGCCTCGCGCAGTCGATCGCCTCGCGCGTGCTCGACATGTACGAGGCGGGCGAGTTCGACGTCGCGACGCTCTTCTACTCGCACTTCAAATCGGTGATCTCGCAGGTGCCGACCGAGCAGCGGCTGATCCCGGCCGAAGTCGCGGCGAGCGCAGCGGCGCCCAAGGTCGATCTCGGCGGAGCGATCTACGCCTACGAACCCGACGAAAGCGAAATTCTGGCCGACCTCCTGCCCCGCAACGTCGCGGTGCAGGTCTTCCGCGCACTGCTCGAGAACGCCGCTTCGTTCTTCGGCGCGCAGATGTCGGCGATGGACAACGCCACGCGCAATGCGGGCGAGGTGATCGACAAGCTGACGATCCAGTACAACCGCTCGCGTCAGGCGATGATCACCAAGGAACTGATCGAGATTATCTCGGGCGCGGAAGCGCTCTAGGGAACTGAGGACGACATAATGAGCACCAACGTCACCGGACGTATTTCGCAGGTCATCGGCGCCGTCGTGGACGTGCAGTTCGACGGCCACCTGCCGGCCATTCTCAACGCGCTGGAGACCAGCAACGGCGGCAACCGCCTGGTACTGGAAGTCGCCCAGCATCTGGGCGAATCGACCGTGCGCACGATCGCGATGGACTCCACCGAGGGCCTCGTGCGCGGTCAGGAAGTCTCCGACACCGGCAACGCCATCGCGGTGCCGGTCGGTCCCGGAACGCTGGGACGCATCATGTCGGTCATCGGCGAGCCGATCGATGAGGCCGGCCCGATCCAGGGCGTCGAGCGCCGCCCCATTCACGCCGAGGCGCCCAAGTTCACCGAGCAGTCGACCGAAGCCCAGATCCTCGTCACCGGCATCAAGGTCATCGACCTGCTGGCGCCGTACGCGAAGGGCGGCAAGATCGGCCTGTTCGGCGGCGCCGGCGTCGGCAAGACCGTGCTGATCCAGGAACTGATCAACAACATCGCCAAGGCGCATGGCGGCTACTCGGTGTTCGCCGGCGTCGGCGAGCGCACGCGCGAGGGCAACGACCTCTATCACGAGATGATCGAGTCGGGCGTGAACAAGCACGGCGGCGGCGAGGGCTCGAAGTGCGCCTTCGTGTTCGGCCAGATGAACGAGCCGCCGGGTGCGCGCGCCCGCGTCGCGCTCACCGGCCTGACCGTCGCCGAGTATTTCCGCGACCAGGGCCAGGACGTGCTGTTCTTCGTCGACAACATCTTCCGCTTCACCCAGGCGGGGTCCGAGCTGTCGGCGCTGCTCGGCCGCATCCCCTCGGCGGTGGGCTACCAGCCGACGCTCGCCACCGACATGGGCGCGCTGCAGGAGCGCATCACGACGACCTCGAAGGGCTCGATCACCTCGGTGCAGGCGATCTACGTGCCGGCCGACGACCTGACCGACCCGGCGCCCGCCACCTCGTTCGCCCACCTCGACGCGACCACGACGCTGAACCGCGACATCGCGGCGCTCGGCATCTTCCCGGCCGTCGATCCGCTCGACTCCAATTCGCGCATGCTCGACCCCCGCATCGTCGGGCCCGAGCACTACCGCGTCGCCCGCGAGGTGCAGGTGATCCTCCAGCGCTACAAGTCGCTGCAGGACATCATCGCCATTCTGGGCATGGACGAGCTGTCGGAAGAGGACAAGCTGATCGTCGCCCGTGCCCGCAAGATCCAGCGCTTCCTGTCGCAACCCTTCCACGTCGCCGAGGTCTTCACCGGCTTCCCCGGCGTGCTCGTCGACATCGCCGACACGGTCAAGAGCTTCGACGGCCTGTGCAAGGGCGACTACGATCACCTGCCCGAGCAGGCGTTCTACATGGTCGGCACGATCGAGGACGCCGTGAAGAAGGCCGAGAAGCTGGCCGCCGAAGCGGCCTGAGGATTCCCAGATGGCCGAAAAACTGCACTTCGATCTCGTCAGCCCCGAGAAGCTGCTCTACTCCGCCACCGCCGACATGGTGGTGGTGCCGGGGTCGGAGGGCGATTTCGGCGTGCTGGCCGGCCACGCGCCGCTGATCTCGATCGTCCGCACGGGCGTCATCGACGTGAAGGGCAGCGAGGACGGCGCCGATCTGAAGATCTTCGTGCGCGGCGGCCTCGCCGAGGTGACGCCGGCCGGCCTCACCGTGCTCGCCGACGAGGCGATGCCGTTCGAGGACCTCAAGGCGGCCGACCTCGACGCCCGCATCAAGGATCTGGAAGAGGACGTCGCCGACGCGACCGACGAGCGCGCCCGGCGCAAGGCCGGCGAGGCGCTGGACCAGCTCCGCCAAGTGCGGGCGCTGCTCAACTAGGATCGGCCGAACGGCGGATTTCCGGGGCTCCGCAGCGCTGCGGAGCCCTTTTTCGCAGGCTTGACGCCAGCTCCCGCGTTAACCTCTAAGCCCTTCCCTCTAAAGGGGAATTGCGGTGCATGTTAACGATTGGGCGCTTCAAAAGCGGCTTGCGGTGTGTCATGGTTCTGCCCAAGGGGAAGCCGCCAACGCGCGGCGCAAGGGTTTGAACCATGACGAAGCCGGGCTGGACGCTCGACGATATCGCGTGGGAGCGATTCGATCCGAGCAAGGTTGACCAGGACCTCCTGATGGCGGTGAAGGCCGCCTCGGTGGTCGAGTACAACGCCTCCGACTATGTCGGCTATCTGAAGGCGGTGTTCCCTGAGGACGCGGCGCTGCACGCGACGTTCGAGCAGTGGGGCCGCGAGGAGGCCCAGCACGGCATGGCGCTCGGCCGCTGGGTCAAGCTGGCCGATCCCGATTTCGACTTCGACGCCACGTTCGAGGCCTTCCGCGAGGGTTATACCCCGCCGCATTTCGAGGAGGCCGACGGCTCGGTGCGCGGCTCCCGGCGCGGCGAGCTGATCGCCCGCTGCGTCGTGGAGTCGGGCACGACCTCCTATTACTCGGCGATGCGCGACGCGACCGACGAGCCGGTTCTGAAGCAGATCGCCGCCCACATCGCCGGCGACGAAATGCGCCACTGGCGGCTGTTCTACGATCTGCAGCAGGCGCAGGCCGAGCCCGAGCTGAAATTCTGGAAGAAGCTGCGCATTGCGGTCGGCCGTCTCAGCGAAGCCGAGGACGACGAGCTCGCCTACGCCTATTATTGCGCCAATACGCCGCCCGGCCGCATCGGCATCGAGCCCTACGACCGCAAGGCCTGCGTGAAGGCCTACGAGACGCGGGTACTGCGGCTGTGGCGGCCCAAGCATCTCGACCGGGCGGTCGGCATGATTGCGGCGGCGGTCGGCATGCGGCCGCGCGGCCTCGTCGCGCGCAGCGCCTCGCGGCTCATCTGGGCGGCGGTGCGCTTCAAGAACCGCGGCGCGCTGAAGGCCGAGGCGCGCGATCTGCGCCTCGCCCGCGCCGCCTGACGCGGCGCGGGGCGCCGGCGATGTCCGATCTGGTGCTGCGCGCCGATGCGAACGGCGTCGCGACGCTGACGCTCAACCGGCCGGACAAGCTGAACGCCCTCACCGTCGATCTGTTCAAGGCGCTGGACGCGCATGTGCGCGCCCTCGCGGCGCGGCCCGAAGGCATCGCCGCCGTCGTCCTGCGCGGGGCGGGACGCTGCTTCTCGGCCGGACACGACCTTGGCGACATCGCGGCCGGCGAAAAGCTTCCCGAGCCGCACTTCCAGTCGAACGTCATCGAGCGCCTGGCCGATCTGCCGCTGCCCGTCATCAGCGCCGTGCACGGCCATTGCTACACCGGGGCGCTCGAGCTGGCGCTCGCCGGCGACATCATCCTCGCCTCGGCCAGTGCGAAATTCGCCGACACCCACGCCCGCTGGGCCCTGACCCCGGTCTGGGGGCTGAGCCAGCGCCTGCCGCGCCGGATCGGCACCTACAAGGCGCGCGAGATGATGTTCACCTGCCGGACCTATTCGGGGACCGAGGCGGCGGCGATGGGGCTCGCCAATGCCTGCGTCGCGGACGAGGATTTCGAGGCCGCGCTGGCGGCGCTGACGGCCGAGATCGCGGCGAACTCGCCGTTCAGCCACGCCGCCAACAAGCGCCTGCTGCGCGAAACCGACGGCCTGGCGCTTCCCGCGGGCCTCGCCCACGAGGTCTATCGCGGCGAGGGCCGTGGCCCCGACATGGAGGCCCGCATCGCCGCCTTCGCCAGCCGGCCGCGGCGCTAGCCGCGCACCTCCCCGGGCGATCTTCACGCCGAGTTGACTGTCGCGCCGCGCATGGCTGCGCGACGCTGCGCGCGAACGATCCGGAGGGTTTGGCGATGATGCGTCTCCTTCTTCTCGTCGCGGCGCTGGCCCTGCTCCCGGCCGCGGCGGCGGAGCCGCCGGAGGCCGGGTCCGCCGAGGCGCTCACCGAACGGATGCTCGAAGCGCTCGGCGGCCGCGCCGCCTGGGCCGGGGCGAGCGGCACGATCAACGACTCGCAGCAGAACCGCACCGGCGAGCCCGCCGAGCTCCGTTCGGTGATCACGATGGACTTCACGCGCCCGCGCTTCCGCATCGAGAACCGCGCGCCGGGCTTCTTCTCCGAACGCGTCGTCGATGGCGAACGCAGCTGGCGGCGGACCTCGGCCGGGTTGATCGAGGACCTGCCGGCGGATTTCTATGCCGAGGAGATGCGCTGGTACGGCGCCCATCTCTATCGCTCGCTGCACCGCATCGCGGCGCGCGATCCGGCGCTGGCCTACCGGCTCGGCGCGGATGGCCGGCTCGAGGTGCTGGAGGACGGCGTCCGGCTGATCTGGCTGCGTCTCGATGCGCGCGGCGAGCCCTACGCGTTCGGCCAGTGGGACGACGAAACCGGTTCGATCTGCGGCCCCTGGACCTTCGAAGCCGGCGGCCTCCGGCATCCGGCCTGGGTTTCCAGCCCGGACGGCACCTGGCGCGCCGCGATCCAGGCGCTCAGCGTCAGTCCGGCGCTCCCCGACGCGCTGTTCGCGCGCCCGGCGGATTAGGGTGTCAGCCGCCGGTGCGGACCTGCCGCGCCACGTCGGCGAACAGGCGGACGAGTTCGGTGTAGATGCCGCGCTTGAAGGGCACGATGAGGCCGGGCAGGTCCTCGACGGGGGCCCATTTCCAGGCGTCGAATTCCGGCTCGTGGGCATCGAGGCGGATGTCGGCGTCGGTTCCGGTGAAGCGGGCGGCGAACCATTTCTGGCGCTGCCCGCGATACTTCCCCTTCAGCGCGACGCCGATCAGGTGGCCCGGCAGGTCGTAGGTCAGCCAGTCGCCGGCCTCGGCCAGGATCTCGGCCGCCTCGACGCCGGTTTCCTCGTGTAGCTCGCGCAAGGCGGCCGTCGCCAGGTCTTCGCCCGGATCGACGCCGCCCTGCGGCATCTGCCAGGCCTCGCCGCCCTCGCGATCGCTGTCGCGGTCGATGCGGCGGCCGACAAAGGCCTCGCCCCTCGGGTTCAGCAGCATGACCCCGACACAGGGACGATAGGGCAGGTCTTCGGCGCGCGCTGTCATGCGCCGCGATCTATCAGGAGGCGGGCGAAACCGAAAGCGCGGAGGCCGGGACGAGCTGCAGGCCGCGCGCTTCCAGCTCGGCGCTCCACGCCGCCAGGCGCTCGATCGTGACCGGATAGGCGCCCGCGAGGCCGAGCGCCGACCCGTTGCGCCGGGCCAGCGCCTCCAGCCGTTCCAGCGCCGCATCGACGTCGCGCGGGGTCGCGGCGGCGTCGATCACCAGATCGACCGTTGCGCGCGGCACGGCGGCGCCGTCGAGCCCGCGCACCTTGGGCGCCGCCCAGACCAGGCCGGAAAAGCGCCGGTCGGCGAGCAGCGGTCCGATCGCCGCCTTGTCCTCGAGCGCCGGGCTGCCCGGCGCGAAGACGAGTCCGGGAAAGCCGTTGGCGCGGCCAAGGCTCCAGGCCAGGCGCTCGGCGTTTTCCGCCGCCTCCAGCGACGCGACGATGGCCTTGGGACCGGCATCGTTGGAGGGATAGCCGGGCGGTTCGACCGGCATGTCGAGGAAGACTTCGTGGCCGCTCGCCCGCGCGGTATCGACCGTCTTCTGCGGTGTGCGGCCATAGGGGCTGATGCCGAGCGAGATGTCGGGCGGCAGCCGGGCGATCGCCGCGGCGGTCAGGGCGTCCGACAGGCCGAGGCCGCGGACGATGATCGCGATGCGCGGACGGCCGTCGGCGAGCGGTGCGGCGCGGCGGTACTGGGCCGGATCGGCGATCTCCGATGTCGCGGGTTCGCCGGCCGCGAGCGGCGCGACCGGAGCCGGTCCGGAACTGGCGACGATCGCATGCGCGCCTGACCCTGTGCCGGTCAGGAACGGCGCCGCCGTGCCGGCCGCCGCAGCCAGCGCGATCGCCCAGGCGACCACGGCGAGACGGCCGGGCGGGCGGACGCTCGGCAGGAGCGTCCGGCGCAGCGGCGTCCAGAGGTCGGGAATCGAAAGCGCGGCCATCGTCTGACGATGGCCGCGCGAGGGTTAAGAGGAGCTTTACGGAGATTAACGCCGGCGGTCGGCGTTACTGCGGCGTGGCCGGGGCCGGGATCGGTCCGGCGTCCTCCGCGGCGGACGAAACCGCCACCTTCTTCTGCTCGATGCCCAGCGGCTTCATGCCGTTGCGGATGAACTTCAGCGCGTAGTCGAGCTGGAAGTCCTCCGTCTTGTCGCCGGCCGCGGGATAGACGACGCCCTTGGTCTTCGGCTCGGCCGGACCATCGTCGTCGTCCTCGCCGTTGAGATGGCCGGGCAGGGCCGCTTCCGAGCGGCGCCGGCTCTCCAGTTCCTTCTCCTCGTCGGAGTCCTTCGGCTTGGCGTGGACCTCCCAGTCCGGCTCGATGCCGTGCGCCTGGATCGAGCGGCCCGACGGCGTGTAGTAGCGCGCCGTCGTCAGGCGCAGCGCGCCCTCGCCCGAGCCCAGCGGAATGATGGTCTGGACCGAACCCTTGCCGAAGCTCAGCGTGCCGATGACCACGGCGCGGCCCTGATCCTGCAGCGCGCCGGCGACGATCTCGCTGGCCGAGGCAGAGCCTCCGTTGACCAGCACGACGACCGGCTTGCCGCTCGTCTCGTCGCCCGAGCGGGCGGTATAGCGCTGGATGTCCTGGGGATCGCGGCCGCGCGTCGAGACGATCTCGCCGCGCTCCAGGAAGGCGTCCGAGACCGAGATCGACTGGTCGAGCAGGCCGCCGGGATTGTTGCGCAGGTCGAGCACGTAGCCCTTCAGGTTGGCGCCGCCCTGCTTCTCGAGCGCCGCGAAGGCCGCGGCCACGCCCGCCTCGGTCTGCTCGTTGAACGAGGAGATGCGGATATAGCCGATATCGGCTTCCATCCGGTACTTCACGCTGTCGACCCGGACCAGCGCGCGGTTGAGCGTGTAGTCCTTGGGCTTGTCGAGGCCGGGGCGCACGACGGTGATGGTGACCGGCGTGCCGATCGGGCCGCGCATCTTCTCCACCGCCTCGGTGAGCGGCAGGCCGCGGATCTGGACGCCGTCGATATGGGTGATGAAGTCGCCCGCCTGGATACCGGCGCGCGAGGCCGGGGTGTCGTCGATCGGCGAGATCACCTTGACGTAGTCGTTCTCCAGCGTGACCTCGAGGCCGAGCCCGCCGAACTCGCCGCGGGTCTGCACCTGCATGTCGGTGAAGTCCTTGGCGTCCATGTAGCTGGAGTGCGGGTCGAGCGAGGTCAGCATGCCGTTGATGGCGAACTTGACCAGGTGGGCGTCGTCGACCTCGCGGACGTAGTTGGCGCGGACCCGCTCGAACACGTCGCCGAACAGGTTGAGCTGGCGATAGGTTTCCGAGCTGGCTTCGACATGACCGAAATTCACGAGCAGCGCGGTCGCCGCGACGCCCGCGGTCAGGCCGGCCAATCCGGCAAGAAAGGTCTGCTTCATCTGGTTCGCGCCTCGTCCTTACTCGATCGGCCTGTCGGGGCCACTGGTCGTCTGCTCCGGCCTTCAACGCAGGCCATCGGTATCGGATCCCTCATCCGCTCGCCTCGTCCGGGGCCAGCCACGGCAGAGGGTCGATCGGCGCGCCGTCGCGGCGCAACTCAAGATACATCAAGGCCTCGCCGGCGGCGCCCGTTCCGGCCATCGTTCCAAGCGGCTCGCCGGCCAGCACATGCTGGCCTTCGACCGCATCGAGCCGGCCGAAGCCGCCGATCAGAATAAAGTAGCCCTCGCCGGGAGAGAGGATCAATAGGCGGCCATAGCCCTCGAACGGACCGGCAAACACGATTTCGCCATCGGCAGGCGCGGTGACCTGCGCTTCGGCGCGGGTCCGGATGGTGAGGCCGAGCGCCGCCCCGCCACCCGGTCCGGGCTCGCCGAAGCGGCCCGCGACGATCCCGGCAGCCGGCCACAGGACCTCGCCCTTGCGTGCCGCGAACGAGGTCTTGGCGCCCCGGCGGGCAACGATGACGGGCTTGCGCGCCGCTTCTGCGGCGGGCGCCGGGGTCGCGGCGCCGTCCTCTTCCAGCCAGGCCATCAGTTCGGTCATGTCGGCGGCGCGGGCCCGGAGCGCCGCGATGTCCGCTTCCGCCCCGGCGACGCCCTCGTTCAGTTGCGCCACGGCGGCCTGGCGGCGCGCGATCAGGGCAGCGAGCTCGACGCGGCGGTCGGCGATCTCGACGGCGCGGGCCCTGGCCGTGTCGCGTTCGGCGACCAGCGCCGCCCGGTTGCGGCCGAGCGCCTCCAGATCGGCGGCCAGCGCGCGCGCCTCGCCCTCCAGCCGCGCGGCGATGGAGGCGATCAGCATCGCGCCGCGGGCCGCGCCGATGGCGTCGTCCGGCGATACGGCGAGGGCCGGCGGCGGGTCGCGGCGCAGGCGCTGCAAGGCGCCCAGCAGCGGCCCGATGCGCTCCCGCCGCTGCTCGAGTGCGCCGCTCAGCTCGGCATCGCGTCCGGCGAGTTCCCCGATGCGGGCTTCGGCCCGCGACAGGGCGCGTTCCAGTTTCTGCACTTCGGCGGCGCTGGCGGCTGCCTCGGCCTGGAGGCTCTCCAGATCGGCCGTCAGGCTGGCGCGCTCGGCCTCGTCGGCGGCGCGCTGTGCCTCGGTGCGCGCGATCTCCTCGTTCAGCCGCTCCAGCTCTTCGGGGGTGCGGGCCGGCGCGGGCGACGGTTCCGCCGCACGCGCAAGGCCGGCGAGCGCCAGCGCGAGGAGAAGGGCCGCGCTAGGCCGCGCCACGCCGCACCTCTTTCTGCGCCGCATCCTCGATCAGCAGCGCAACTCCTGTCATCTCGGCCGGCACCGGAAGCCCGGCGATCTCCAGGATGGTCGGCGCGAGGTCGGCGAGCTTGCCGTCCTTCAGCGCGACGGGGCGCCCCAGCACTGCGCCGTTGACGAGGATCAGCGGCACGTCCAGCACGGTGTGCGCGGTGTGCGGCGCCCCGGTCACCGGGTCGACCATCATCTCGGCATTGCCGTGATCGGCGGTCACCAGCATCACGCCGCCGGCCCGCTCGACCGCCGCCTGGACGCGGGCGAGGCAGGCATCGACCGCCTCGACGGCGGCGATCGCCGCGCCGAGGTCGCCGGTATGGCCCACCTGGTCGGCATTGGCGTAGTTGACGACGATGACGTCGAACGTGCCGGCGTCGATCGCCGCGACCAGCGCATCGGTCACTTCGAGCGCCGACATCTCGGGCTTCAGGTCGTAGGTGCGCACCTTGGGCGAGGGGATGAGGATGCGCTCCTCGCCGTCGAACACGAGCTCCCGCCCGCCGTTGAAGAAGAAGGTGACGTGCGCGTATTTCTCGGTTTCGGCGATGCGCAGCTGCTTCAGACCGGCCTTGGCCAGCACCTCGCCCAGCGCATTCGGCACGTCCTGGGCCGGGAACAGCGAGGGCATCAGCGCGGCGATCTGCTTGGAATACTCCGACATCCCGGCGGCGGCGGCGAAGCGCACGACGCGGCTGCGGGCGAATCCGGCAAAGGCCGGGTCGAGAAGGGCGAGCATGATCTCGCGCGCCCGGTCGGCGCGGAAATTCGCCATGATCACGCCGTCGCCGTCGCGCATGCCCGGGTAGGCGCCGACGACCGCCGGCTCGACGAACTCGTCGGTGACGTCCCTGGCATAGGCGTCCTCGACCGCCGCCGCGGCGCTCTCGACCCGCGGCCCGGCCGCCGCGACCATCGCCTCGTAGGCGGGGGCGACGCGCTCCCAGCGCTGGTCGCGGTCCATGGCGTAGAAGCGTCCGCCCGCCGTGCCGATATCGATGCCGGGGACGCCGGCGATCAGCGCCTGGAAGTCGCCGAGATAGCCCAGCGCACTCTTGGGCGGCACGTCGCGGCCGTCGAAGAAGGGATGGACATAAACCGTAAGCCCTTGCCCGGCCGCGATCTTCGCCAGCGCCGCGATGTGCTCCTGATGGCTGTGGACGCCGCCGGGCGAGAGCAGCCCCAGAATGTGCAGCGTCCCACCGGCCGCCTTGGTCTTTGTGATGACGTTCGTCAGCACCGGATTGGTGGCGAGCGAGCCGTCGGCGATGGCGTTGCCGACCCGGTCGAGATCCTGGATCAGAACGCGGCCGCCGCCGATGTTCATGTGCCCGACCTCGGAATTGCCCATCTGCCCCTCGGGCAGGCCGACCGCGGGACCGGAGGTCTTGAGGAAGCTGACCGGGCCGTGCGCCATCATCGCCCGCCAGACCGGCAGGCGGGCCTGGGCGATGGCGTTCGCCTCGCGCTCCTTGCGGTAGCCCCAGCCGTCGAGAATGCAGAGCACGATGGGGCGCGGGCGGGCGGCAGTCATATCGGGTCCGTTCACGATGGCACTGACGGGAACATAGGAATGGGGCGGCACCATGTCATCGTCCCGCTGCCGCCATCCGGGCGGTCAGGCCCGGTGATACGGATGGTCGGTGAGGAGTGTGACCGCGCGGTAAACCTGCTCGGCCGCCATCACCCGCACCAGCATGTGCGGCCAGGTCGCCCGGCCGAAGGCGATGGTGTGGCGGGCCGCCTGGCGCACCGAAGGGGGCAGGCCGTCGGCCGCGCCGATGGCCCAGCAGAAGGCGGAAACGCCGCCTTCCAGGTGACGGCGCAGCAGGGCGGCGAGTTCCGGGCTCGACAGATTGTCGCCGCGCTCGTCCAGCGCCAGCAGGACACCGCCCTTGGGCACGGCCTCCAGCCAGTTGGCCTTGCGTTCGTCGATTTCGACCAGTTCGGCGGCCTTCAGGCCGATCCGCCGTCCGGCGGCGGCGGCGCGCTTGAGATAGGCCTCGGCCTCGCGGGTTTCCGGCGCGGCGGCGGCACGGCCGCCGGCCAGAAGCAGCAGCTTCACGAATTGGCGGCGCGCACGCCTTCGGCGGCCGACCACATCGATTCGAGATCGTAGAACTCGCGCACCTCGGGGCGGAACAGATGGACCACCACGTCGCCGCAATCGACGATCGCCCAGTCGCCGGTCTTCTCGCCTTCCACAACCGCGCGGCCGAAGCCGTCGGCCTTGACCCGCGCGGCCAGGTGATCGGCGCACGAGGCGACGTGGCGGGCCGAGCGGCCGCTGGCGATCACCATCACGTCGGCGAACGAGGCGCGGCCTTCCAGGTCGATCGTCACCACGTTCTCGGTCTTGTCGTCTTCGAGCTGGGCGAGCACCGACTTCAGCAGCGGCTCGAAGCCGCGCGACGCCGTCCTGGCAGCTTTCGCCTTGACGGCTTTCTTCGGCGCGGGCGCGGCGGCCGGCGGGGCGGCGACGGCCTTGGCGGCGCGTTTGGCCTTGCGCTCGGCGGTCTTGGTCACCGCCGGCTTGGCCGATGAAGATTTCGCGGAAGAGGATTTGGACTTGGCGGGCTTCGCCTTCGCGGGCGTCTTGGCCGTCTTGGGGGTCTTGGCAGGCAGGGGACTCGGGCTCCGTTCGGGACGATTGGACGTCTTCTTATCACGCCGGCCCGACCGGCCATAGGCCGCGGGCCCGGATCGCGGTCGAGGAGGCGGGATCGAGCCGGTCGTCGAGATAGGTCCAGGCCGGAGGGCGCAGGAAGGGCAGCAGCGCGGCATCGTCGGGGTCGATGCGGCTGTCGCTGAACCGCCGCGCGGCCGGCGAGGCGAGGGCCTTCAAGGCATAGCCCGGCCGGGCGACGACCGCGACCGGCATCGTCGTGAAGATGCCCTGCCAGTTCCGCCAGCGATGGATCGTCGCCAGATTGTCGGCGCCCATGATCCAGACGAAATTGACCGCCGGGAAGTGCCGCTTGATCGCCGCCAGCGTGTCCGCGGTGTAGCGGGTGCCGAGGTTCGATTCCAGGGTCGTGACGTGAATGCGCGGATGGTTCTCCAGATCGACCGCCGCCTTCAGGCGCTGGTCGAGCGGGGCGAGATCGCGCGCCTCCTTCAACGGATTGCCGGGGGTCACCAGCCACCACACCGCGTCGAGCTGCAGCCGCCGCAGCGCCACCAGGCTCGCATGGCGATGGCCCTGGTGCGGCGGATTGAAGGACCCTCCGAACAGCCCCACCCGCAACCGCGTCGGCGGCGCCAGGGCGCGCGAAACGAGGCGGGACATGAGCGGCGGCGCTTTATGCTCGAAATGGAGATTACCCGCATAGGGGTGGACGACATTCATCGGAATGTCAAACGGCGGCCGCAGCAGCGGGCCGACGCTTTGCGGCATGACAAACCGCGGCGAAGCAGCCATAAAGGCCAACGTCAATCGGGGAGATTCCAAAGATGTTGAAGCGTACCGGGACCGCTCTGGCGGCCATTCTGCTCGCGGCCGGCCTCAGCGCCTGCGGCGGGTCTTCGGAGTTCAAGACCAAGGCGCTCGAGATGTGCGAGAAGTCGCCGGACGCCAAGACGCAGGATTGCGCCTGCGCGGTCGAGATCATGGACAAGGAACTCGACGACAAGACCAAGAAGATCTTCCTGATCATGTCGGATCCGGAGCTTCAGAAGGACGAAGCCAAGGCCAAGGCGGCTCTGGAAGCGGCCGGTCTCAAGGAAGAAGACGTGATGGCGATCATTCCGGCGGTCATGCCGATCATGGAAAAGGTCGAGAAAGAGTGCAAAAAGAAGTCGTAAGACTTCACGCACCGCGAGAGTTCCGGGGCCGCTGGGAAACCAGCGGCCTCTTCGCTGGGAGGGTGCCCTTCATGCGAGACCGCTCCCGCACGTCCCGCCTGGCGCTCGCGGCGCTGCTGACGCTCCTCGCCGGCTGCGGCCCGTCGGAGCGCGAGACCACCATCGCTTCGATGTGCGAACGGCGCGGCGGGCGCATCCCGGACATCGGCCGCGTCGATTGCGACTGTACCGCGCGCCTCATCGAGCAGTCGCTGAGCGAACCCTCGAACCCTGACGGTCCGCCGCCCTTGCCTCTGGCGGATCGCATCGCCGCCGAGTGCGGTCCCGGCGCCGGCGACTGAGCGGCGTTCAGGGCCGCGTCTGGCCGGCGCCGCGCACGATCGTCTTGTAGGCCGTCAGCTCCGCCGCGCCGACCGGGCCGCGGGCGTGCAGCTTGCCGGTGGCGATCCCGATCTCGGCGCCGAAGCCGAACTCGCCGCCGTCCGAGAACTGGGTCGAGGCGTTCCACAGCACGATGGCGCTGTCGACGCGGGCGAGGAACGCCTCTGCCGCCGCCGCATCCTCGGTGACGATGGCGTCGGTGTGCTGGGTGCCGTACTGCGCGATATGGGCGATCGCCTCGTCCGGCCCGGCCACCGCCTTCATGTTGACGATCGCGTCGAGATGCTCGGTGCGCCAGTCCTCGTCGCTTGCCGCGGCGATGCGCGGGTCGAGCGCAGCGACCGCCGCATCGCCCCGGATGGCGCAGCCCGCGGCGATGAGGTCGCCGGCGAT
Organism: Alphaproteobacteria bacterium; assembly: GCA_016792565.1. GTDB lineage: Bacteria > Pseudomonadota > Alphaproteobacteria > Micropepsales > Micropepsaceae > JADZAI01. The sequence goes on along the minus strand of JAEUMK010000029.1, from coordinate 15,053 downwards.
GGCGCGGCCCAGCGTCTCCAGCACGGCGCGGTCGATCAGCACCGTCTCGGTCGCGCCGCAGACGCCGGTGCGGCGCATCTTGGCGTTGAGCACGATGGCCCGCGCCTTGGCCGGATCGGCCGCGCCATGGACATAGGTGTGGTTGAGCCCTTCCAGATGCCCCAGCACCGGCACGCGCGCCTCGGCCTGTACGCGGGCGACGAGGCTCTTGCCGCCGCGCGGGATCATCAGGTCCAGCGCTCCGTCGAGACCGGCCAGCATCGCGCCCACGGCGGCGCGGTCGGCGACCGGCACCAGCTGGATCGCGTCCGCCGGCAGTCCGGCGGCGGCGAGGCCCTCGACCATCGCCGCGTGCAGGGCGCGCGACGAGGCGAGGCTCTCCGAACCGCCGCGCAGGATCGCCGCGTTGCCCGAGCGCACGCACAGCGCGGCCGCGTCGGCGGTGACGTTGGGCCGGCTCTCATAGACGATGCCGATGACGCCGATCGGTACGCGCACGCGCTGGAAATGCAGGCCGTTGGGCTGCGACCAGTCCTTGATGACCTCGCCCAGCGGGTCGGGCAGCGCGGCGACCAGCGCGACGCCGTCGGCGATCGCCTCGATGCGCTTCGCATCCAGCATCAGCCGGTCGCGCATCGCGGCCGACAGCGCCGTCGCTTTCGCCATGTCCGCGGCATTGGCGGCGAGAATCGCAGGCGCATGGGCGCGGATCGCCGCCGCGGCCAGCTCCAGCGCCCGCGTGCGCGCGGCCGCCGTCGAACCGGCCAGCAGGGCCGCGGCGGCGCGCGCCTTGCGGCCCATCGCGGCCATCAGGGCGGCGGTATCGTGCTTGGCTGCGATCGCGCTCATGCTCACTTCCTATAGCACCACCAGATCGTCGCGGTGGATCATCGCGGCCCGGCCGGCATAGCCGAGCACGCTTTCGATGTCGGCGCTGCGCCGGCCGATGAGGCGGGCCGCGTCCTCGCTGGCATAGGCGGCAAGGCCCCGCGCGATCTCGACGCCTGCGCCGTCGCGCACGCTCACCGCATCGCCGCGCCCGAAGCTGCCCTCGACCGCCGTCATCCCGGCCGGCAGGAGGCTCTTGCCGGCGCGCAGTGCCCGCGCCGCACCGTCGTCGACCGTCAACGCCCCGGCAGGCTTGAGCGCGCCGAGGATCCACTGCTTGCGGGCCGCCGCAGGGTTCGACTTCGCCAGCACCCAGGTCGCCCGCCCGCCCTCGGCGAGACGGCGCAGCGGATGATCGACCTGGCCGAGCGCGATGGCCATGTGGCAACCGGCGGCGGTGGCGATCTTGGCCGCCAGCAGCTTCGTCACCATGCCGCCCGAACCCATGTCGCTGCCGGGCCGGCCCGCCATGGCCTCGATCTCGGGCGTGATCTCGGAGATCTCAGGCAGGAAAACGGCTTCGGCGTTCGTAACCGGATTGTCCGTGTAAAGACCGTCGATATCGGAAAGCAGCACCAGGCAGTCGGCGCCGACCATCGCGGCGACCCGGGCCGCCAGGCGGTCGTTGTCGCCGAAGCGGATCTCGGCGGTCGCCACCGTGTCGTTCTCGTTGATGACCGGCACCGCGCCCAATTGCATCAGCGCGCCCAGCGTCGCGCGCGCATTGAGATAGCGGCGGCGCTCCTCGGTATCGTCGAGGGTGAGCAGAATCTGCGCGGCGGTGAGGCCGTTGGCGGCCAGCGCCTCGGTCCAGGCCTGGGCGAGCGCGATCTGGCCGACGCTGGCGGCGGCCTGCGCTTCCTCCAGCTTCAGCGCGCCCTTGGCCAGCTTCAGCCGCCGCCGGCCGAGCGCGATGGCGCCCGAGGAGACGACGATCACGTCGGCGCCGCCCGCCTTCAGCGCCGCGATGTCGCTGCACAGCCGGTTCAGCCAGACGCGCTGCGGCTCGCCCTCGGGCGAGACCAGCGTGGACGAGCCGATCTTGACGACGATACGGCGCGCCGAAGCCAGCCTTGCGCTCATGGCCGCCAGGGCGCGGCCGGCTCTGCCGCTTCCTCGGCTCTGGCCGCCCTGCCGATGCGCACCCGCATGGCCCTGAGGACCTCCTTCACGCCGTCGCCGGTCGCCCCCGACAGCGCGAACACCTTGGCCCCGCTCGCCTTGGCGAGGGCCGCCATCTTGCGCTTCAGCTCGGCCGGCGGGATGGCGTCGATCTTGTTGAGGCCGACGATCTCGGGCTTCTCGTCCAGCGCCGCGCCATAGGCCTCCAGCTCGCGGCGGATCGTGCGGTAGGCCTTCACGATCGCCGACTGCGTGCCGTCGATGAGATGCAGCACGACGCGGCAGCGTTCGATATGGCCGAGGAAGCGGTCGCCCAGCCCGACGCCCTCGTGGGCGCCCTCGATGAGGCCCGGCAGGTCGGCCAGAACGAACTCCGCGCCGTCGATGGCGACGACGCCGAGCTGCGGGGCGAGGGTGGTGAAGGGATAATCGGCGATCTTCGGCCGCGCCGCGCTCACCGCCGCCAGGAAGGTCGACTTGCCGGCATTGGGCAGGCCGATCAGCGCCGCGTCGGCGATCAGCTTCAGGCGCAGCCAGACGGTGCGCTCCTCGCGCTTCTCGCCGGGATTGGCGCGGCGCGGCGTGCGGTTGGTCGAGCTCTTGAAATAGGCGTTGCCGAAGCCGCCATTGCCGCCCTTCAGGAAGACGAAGCGTTCGCCGGCCTCGGCGAAATCGTGCAGCAGCGTCTCGCCGTCCTCGTCGAGCAGCTCGGTGCCCACCGGCACTTTCAGCACGATGTCCGCGCCGCCGGGGCCGGCGCGCTGCTTGCCCATGCCGTTGGTGCCGCGGCCGGCGCGGAAATGCTGCTGGTAGCGATAGTCGATCAGCGTGTTGAGATTCTCGACCGCCTCGATGACGACGTCGCCGCCGCGCCCGCCGTCGCCCCCGTCCGGGCCGCCGAACTCGATGAACTTCTCGCGCCGGAACGAGACGGCGCCGTCGCCGCCGTCGCCGGCCTTCACGTAGATTTTCGCCTGATCGAGAAATTTCATGGGACAGCACATAGCGGGTTTTCCGCCCCCGATCACGGGGGCGGCGCCCTTTGGCGCGATTATTCGCCCGCTATCTCCGGAACTGCGCGCGGGCGAGGCGGGTGTCGAGGAAGCGCACGGCGTGGCCGCGCGCCTTGGAGAAGCGCATGCTCTCTTTGGCGTAGCGGAAGCCCAGCTTCGTCATCACGCGGCCCGAGGCGTGGTTGTCGGCATAGTGGCCGGACTTCACTTCCCCCTCGCCCAGCTCGTCGAAGGCGAAGGCGAGCGCGGCGTGGGCGGCTTCGGTGGCGTAGCCGTGACCCCAGAACGGCTTGCCGATCCAGTAGCCGAGGTGAAACAGCCCGTCGGTCTCGCGGTTGAGGCCGACGCAGCCCACCAGCTCGCCCTCGCGCTCGATGGCGAAGGGGTATTCGCGGCCGCCGTCGCGGTTCTCGTCGTGGGTGGCGATCCAGCGCGCCGCCGCGCCCGCCGGATAGGGGAAGGGCACGACATCCAGCATCTTGGCGACGTCGAAATCGCCGGCCAGCGTTTCGACCGCCGGCCCGTCGCTCAGGCGGAACGGCCGCAGCACGAGGCGCCGTGTCGCCAGGCTGCCGGCGCCGGGGGTGGGTCTGGGGGCGAAATCAACCGCCATGGCTCGCTCCTCCCTGTTCGCTCCGGCTCGCGAATCGCGCGCGGTCCAGAGTCATCATTCTGCAGGCGACGTCGCAATCGCGGGCTTTTGAGAACCTTGCGACATCTTGGGCGTATGTGAAACCCAGCTTCTGCAGCACGCGGCCCGAAGCGGGGTTGTCGGCGAAGTGACCGGCCTCCAGAACCGCGAGGTCCAGCGTCTCGAAGGCGAAACGGACCGCCAGGCGCGCCGCCTGCGTCGCATAGCCCTGGCCCCAGAACGGCCTGCCCAGCCAGTAGCCGAGCTCCACCTCGCCGGGGTTGGCCGGGTTGGTGGAGATCCCTACCACCCCGGCCAGCGCGCCGCCCGTTACAATGGCGAAAGGGTAGGCGCCGCGCGGGCCGGCTTCGGCGGCGATGCCGGCAAGCCAGCTCTCGGCGTCGGCGCGGGTATAGGGCCAGGGCGCGCGGCTGAGATTCTTCACCACGTCGAAGTCGTTCATGTGGCCGGCGACGGCGGCCGCGTCCTCGGCCAGCGGCCGGCGCAGCGTCACGCGCCCGTCGGCCAGGCGCAGCGTCCCGTCCTCATAGGCGGGCACGGGCTTCAGGGCTTGGGCGCTCATGTCTTCCCTCCCAGGCGACATCGGATCCGGCGAGGGCAAACGAAAAGGGAGGCGGCGATGCCACCTCCCTCGTCAGGTGGGCCGCCTTAGTCCGGCGGCCCCTATATGGAACGCGCCTTATTCCGCGGCTTCGGCGGTAGCTTCCGGCGTGATCGAGACGAACTGGCGGTCTTTCCAGCCCTTCTTGAACGTCACGCGGCCCTCGGTCAGCGCGAAGAGCGTGTGATCGCGGCCGATGCCGACATTCTTGCCGGCATGCCAGCGCGTGCCGCGCTGACGCAGGATCACGTTGCCCGGGACGGCCTTCTGGCCGCCGAACAGTTTCACGCCGAGGCGCTTGGCTTCCGAATCGCGACCGTTGCGCGATGAGCCGCCGGCTTTCTTGTGTGCCATGGTGGTCTCCTGAACTCTTGTCTGCTCTTAGGCCGCGATCGAGGTGATCTTCACGCGCGTGAACGGCTGGCGGTGGCCGTTCTTGCGGCGATAGTTCTGGCGGCGCTTCTTCTTCACGACCAGGATCTTGTCGGCCTTGCCCTGGGCGAGGATCTCGCCTTCGACGGTCGCGCCGGCGAGGAAGGGCACGCCCACCTTCGAGACGCCTTCGCCATTGCCGAACAGCAGCACTTCCCCGAACGACACCTTGGTCCCGGCGTCGCCTTCGAGCTTCTCGATCTCAACGACCTGGTCGACGGCGACCTTGTACTGCTTGCCGCCCGTCTTGATCACCGCATACATCGCGTTCACCGACCTTGTTCCGCGCCCGGCCCGGTGGCCGGCGCGAAGGAAAAAAAAGCGCGACGGGGCGCGCATGCGCGCGGCCGCAAGGCCGGTCCCGTCAGGAAGGCGCGGAAATAGACGCGGCGGCCGGGCGCTGTCAAGGAAAACAGAGTCGAAAGCGCCGCAGACCCCGGCCCCGGTCGCGCCGCCGGGCCCAGTTCGAAACGGAACGGGCGGGGCGCAAAATGAAACGGGGCCGGCGCACGAGGGGGGTGGCGCCGGCCCCGCGTTCATTTGACAGACCTTGGCGGGGGGAGCCAATGGCGGCCTGGTGAGCTCGCGAGGGTCGGGGCTCCCTATGTGCGAGCGGTGCTGGGCCGCGTGGTCTGCCGTCCGGCGCTTGATGCGCCGTGACACCTAAGAAGATAGGGCGGCCTTCATTGCTTCAAAGTGGCGCGACGATTAATTCCCCTTCATACTTTTGTGATCCGCGCAAATCCGGCCTTTTCATCATGAATTATCGCCACGGCTTCCATGCCGGGAACCACGCCGACGTGCTCAAGCACGCGGCCCTGATGCTGCTCCTGGCGCATCTCAGGGCGCAGGCGCAGCCCTTTGCCGTGCTCGATACCCATGGCGGGCGGGGCAGCTACGACCTCGCCTCCGCCGAGGCCCTGCGCGCCGGCGAGTTCCGCCACGGGATCGCCCGCCTCCTGACCGCCCGCGATGTCCCGGCGTCGCTGGCGCCCTATCTGGCCGCCGTCCGGGCGGCGAACCCGCCCGGCGCGCTGATGGTCTATCCCGGCTCGCCGCTGCTCATCGCCGGTGCGCTGCGCCCGGCGGACCGTCTTCTCGCCTGCGAGCTGCACCCGGCCGAGTCGGCGGCGCTCGCCGCCGCGCTCAAGCCCTGGCGGCGGGCGCGGGTCGAGACGCGCGACGGCTACGGCGCGCTGAAGGCGACGCTGCCGCCGCCGGAGAAGCGCGGCCTCGTGCTGATCGACCCGCCCTTCGAGAAGCCGGACGAGTTCCAGACCCTCGCGAAGGCCCTGCTCGCTGCCTCGGCCCGCTGGCCCCAGGGCGTCTATCTCGTCTGGTATCCGCTGAAGGACCGCGCGGCGGCCGATGCGTTCCTGGCAAGCGTGGCCGAAGGCGGGGTGCGCGACGCCACCGCCTACGAGCTTTATGTCCGCGCCCCGGTCGCCGGCGGCGGCATGACGGGTTCGGGGCTCCTCGCCATCAACGGCGCCGCCGCGCTCGATGCGGCGATGGCCGAGGCGCTGCCCTTCCTCGCCCGCACGCTGGCGCAGGGGCCGGGCGCGAAGGGCGCGGCGCGGCGCATCGCGGGCGCCTAGGAGGCCGCGCGGCGCCTTCGGCGATCGCCCGGAAGGGGCGCTTGTCTCGCGGCGGCGCATCGGCTATGTCGCCCCCTTCTCGCGGGGTCCCGGCCCCGGCGGGGCGCGGACAGGTGGCCGAGTGGTTTAAGGTACCGCACTCGAAATGCGGCGAGGGTTAACGCTCTCCGTGAGTTCGAATCTCACCCTGTCCGCCACTTCCTTCCGGTCGCTCTCCTGATCCCCGCTTCCGCGTACGCGGCTCCACCCTGTCGATCTGGCCGGTAGTCCCTCACACCGGCGCCGGCTGCACCGCCTGCATCTATCCCCGCCGGCCGCCTTGCCGGCGAACGCGCCGCAGCCTGAAGGAGCCTGAGCCATGGACGCCTGCACGATCCCCTGCACGACCTCTGCGGCCGAAGGCGCGCCGGACTTCAGGACGCCGGCAATCGCCACTTTAGGGCGGGCGTAGTGGCCATTCGATCGAACGGCGCTCGAACGCTGTCTTCGCTGGAGCGGGGCTGGTTCGGAATCGTCGCCTGGCTCCGCCGGATCGCCACGCCCGACGTCGTCGTTCAGGACCGGCAGTATTCGACGCGCTTCGTGTGCGAGAACGCCCAGGCCGCCTATCGCGCCGTCTCCCTGTGGACCAAGGAAGAAGGGACGATGGCGTGGCTCGACGGACAATTGCGCCCGGGCGACAGGTTTCTCGACGTCGGGGCGAATATCGGCATCTACACGCTGGCGGCGGCGCATCGCGTGGGCCCGCAGGGCCGGGTCTATGCCGTCGAGCCCAACAAGCCCAATGCGGTCGTTCTGATGCAGAATGTCGCGGCCAACGGCTTTCAGGATCGCATCGACGTCATCGCGATCCCGTTGACCGATGCCCGGGAAATCGCGGTCTTCAACTACACCAGCCTGAAAGCGTCGGACAGCGGCAGCCAGTTCGGTTCGACCGTCCGCGACGGGCAGGGCCAGTCCTTCGTTCCCGTGGCCAGCGAGCTTTGCCTCGGCGTCAGCGTGGACGAGCTTCTGGACAGCGCAGCGATCCAGCCGCCCGACCTCGTCAAGATCGACGTCGACGGCATCGAGCACAAGATCCTGCAGGGCATGGCCAGGCTTCTGACCGCCGCGCGGCGTCCGCGCAGCGTCCAGGTCGAACTCAATGTCGGCGAGCACGAGGCGATCGAAGGCCTGATGGCGAGCTATGGCTACAGGCTGGACCATCGGCATCTGACCGCGATCGGCATGAAGCGCAAGGCCGCCGGCGTTCCCATGGCGCAGATCGCGCACAACGCCGTTTTCGTTCCGGCAGACTAGCCGCGCCGGGCGGCCGCCGCGCTCGGCGGGGCTCCGGTCTCCGGGGAGCCGGCCGCTCTGGCCGTTTGTCCGGCATTTTCGCCGTCCGCTGCGCGGCTTGCGTCTATCGCTGCCGATTCCCGGCGGCCATAGTCGCCCTGAACGCATCACTGCCTGACGAACTTGAGCCATGGACGCCTGCATGATCCCCCGTACGATCTTCACGCCCGAGCACGAGATGTTCCGCGACTCGCTGCGCAAGTTCCTGGAGCGCGAGATCGCCCCGCACCATGCCCAGTGGGAGGAAGACGGCATCGTCGCGCGCGAGGCGTGGGAGAAGGCCGGGCGCGAGGGCATCCTGCTGATGTCGACGCCCGCCGCCTATGGCGGCCAGGGGCTCGACCGGCTCTTCTCGGTGGTGCTGATCGAGGAGCTGGCGCGGCTCAATCTCAGCGGCCCGTTCTTCCACCTCCATTCCGAGATCGTCGCGCCCTACATCCTCAATCACGGCACCGAGGCGCAGAAATCGACGTGGCTGCCCCGCATGGCGCGCGGCGAGACGATCGGCGCGATCGCCATGACGGAACCGGGCGGCGGCTCCGACCTCCAGTCGATGCGGACGACCGCGCGGCGCGACGGCGACGACTATGTCATCAACGGCCAGAAGACCTTCATCTCGAACGGCCAGCTCGCCGACCTTGTCGTCGTCGCCGCGAAGACCGACCCCGCCGCCGGGTCGCGCGGCGTCAGCCTCATCATCGTCGAGGGCGACCGCCCCGGCTTCCGGCGGGGACGGAACCTGAAGAAGCTCGGCGCCCATGCCCAGGACACCTCCGAACTCTTCTTCGACGATGTCCGCGTGCCGGCCTCCAATCTCGTCGGGGCCGAGAATCGCGGCTTCTACGTTCTGATGAAGGAACTCGCCTGGGAGCGGACGATGATCGCCGTGCGCTCGGTCGCGCTCGCTAAGGCGGCGCTCGGCTGGACCAGCGCCCATGCGCGCGACCGCAAAATGTTCGGCGCGCCGCTCATCGACATGCAGCACACGCGCTTCAAGCTCGCCGAGCACAAGGCGCGCATCGCGATGGCGCGGGTCTTCGTCGACCGTTGCCTGGAGCTGATGATGAAGGGCGAACTCGACGCCACCGTCGCGGCCGTCGCCAAGCGCCAGACCACCGAGATGCTCATGCAGACGCTCGACGACTGCGTCCAGATCCACGGCGGCTACGGCTATATGTGGGAATACCCGATCTGCCGCGCCTATGCCGACAGCCGCTTCTCGCGCATCGCCGGCGGCTCGAACGAGACCATGCTCGACCTGATCGCCCGCACGCTCTGACGGGCCTCGGCCGCCCTTGAACGATTCTGACAACATTCCTATATGCGATGCGCGCCTGCCCGCCGGGCGGGGGTGCGGCGCGTGGGCGGATGGTGTGGCCGGGCAGGCCCGGGGAAGGGCAGGGGGCGAAGATGAACAATCGCCAGATCGCGACGTTCGAATGCGGTAAAGGCGGATTTCCGCTGCTTTTTCGCGGCCTTGGGTCCTGCCGCGGGTCCGTCGCCGGCCGGACGGCGAAGCTGAACAATCGCCGGATCGCGACGTTCGAATGCCGGCCTGCGGGCGCGCGCCGCGTTGACAACCTCCAGACGTCGCCCGAGCTTGGCGGCGCATCTTCAAACCCGGATCAAACCCCCATGCGCGCTCTCGCCGTCCTTGCCGCCCTCCTCGCCATCCCCGCCGCAGCGGCGGCCGAACCTGCGATCGGCAAGATCGAGGCCCGGCTCTTCTACGAGGCGAGCGGGCGGCTCTCCGACAACATCGCGCCGCCGGCCGAAATCGCGCTGTTCAACACGGTCATCGGCGAGGGCGGGGCTGAGGAGCCGGCCGGCGACGTCCTCGTCGCCGTCACCGTCGCGGGCGAGGCGGGCTCGTTCGTCGAAACACCGCTGACGATCAGGGTCGTCGCCATCGACGACGGCAGCGTTCTTGCCGAGCGCAAGATCGAAGGATTGCTGCTGTCGGCGCTGGGCTCGGTGACGCGCGCCGTCTTCGTGCCGGATTCCACCTGTCGCGCCTTTCGCATCGAGGCGGCGATCGGCGAGTCCAAGGCCTCGGCCGAGATTCCCTTCGTGTGCGGGGAATGACGGCCGGGCTGCGTGCCGCCGGCCTCAGCCGGTCGCCGCCTTGATGAAGGTCGTCATGTCGAAATAGTCGCGCCAGACCTTGATCTTGCCGGCCTCCATCTCGAACACGCCGCAGCAGGGCAGGACCACCGCCTTCTCGCCGATCCAGGTGCGGTCGATACGCTCGGCGATCACCACCTCGCCGGCCGAGACGAGGTGCAGGATCTCCCACTCGGTCCGCGTCCAGTCCTTCAGGAAGGCGCCGATGAAACCCCTCAGGCTCGCATGGCCCGCGACCGGGGCGATCGGCATGTTGTGATAGACGCCGTCCTCGGCGAAGAAGCCGAGCAGTCTCTCGACATCCAGCGACGACCACGCCGCAATGAAGTCCCGCACGATCCGTTCGTTGTCGTTCGTCATTGGATCCCCCTCGCGGCACGGCGCCGCTGCTCCAGCCTAACCCGGACGCCGCCTAGCGGCACGCCTCGGACGGCCGCGCCTCAAGGCTCGCCGCGCCGTGCTTGACGATGGGGTCCCAGCGGCGCTTGGCGCTCTTGGGATAGTCGAAGCGGATGGCGACGATGGTGTCGCCGCCGCAGGCTTCCTCGACCCGCTCGTAGACGATGGTGTCGCCCGCGATGCCGGAATAGACGAACCAGCCCGGGCCGCGCCGCTCATAGCTGATCTCGACGCCGCTCTCGCGCGCGCTCTCCAGCGCGAAGGTGCGGTAGCCGTCGAAGTCGTCGGCCAGCACCTGATAGGCGCCGTAGATGGCGATCGTCCCGCCGTCCTCGTCCGAGGTCCAGCGCTGGCCGTCGCCGTTCTCGGGCGGCGGATCGGCGGTGAAGCCGCGGGCGGGAATCTCCGCCGCCGCGCCGAAGCGCGGATTGACGTAGGGGCTCCACTCGCCCGCCGTTGCCGCCCCCGCCATCGCGAAGGCGCCGGCCGCAAAGGCCGCGCGCGCGACCATGGCATGCGTTGTCATGACTCATTTCCCTTCAGCGGACGTCGACGAACATGATGCGGATGTCCTCGCGCGGCCGATAGTCCGACTTCTCTACGACGAAGGTGGTCGGCCCGGTCTTGCGCACGCCCTCGGCGCACAGCGACACGATGTCCTTCGCCTCTTCCTTGTCGATCGTCATCCGGAAAGTCCCGATCGGCCCCTTCCATGTCCCGGCGGTCGTCAGCACATAGTCGAGATAGGTCTGGCCCTCGACGCGCGATCCTGCCTTCTTGATCGCCCGCATCGTACCGGCGTCGATGCAGTGGGCGGCCACGATGTCGTCGTCGATCGCCGGCACGCTGGCGCCCAGAACCGGGCGATAGCTGTGCGAGATCCTCACGTCTTCGCCGGCGGGGAAGATCTGCTGCCAGTAGTAGCGCACGCTCATCCAGTACATCGGCGCCGGCCCCGCCTCGCCGTCGATGAAGATGCCCTCGCGCTTCAGCTTGGCCTGTTCGGCGCGCGGCAGGCCGGCGAACCAGTCGCGGATCGTGCCGAGGTCGTAGCTTTCGGGCACGCCGAGCGCGGTCAGGCGCTGCGTCAGCTCCTCGTCGTCGCGCTCCAGGAAGCCGAGGCCCCAGCCGGTGTCGTCGCAGTCGGCGCAGAGCCGGTAGTAGCGGACCTCCTGGCTCAGTTCGACCGGCTCGCCTTCCGCCCAGGCCTTGAAGCGCATGTAGTTGAGCTGGCCCGCGTTGCGCATCTCGTCCGGCAGGGCGTAGTCCAGCTCGGCGTAGATCGGCGCCAGCGGCGGCAATTGGAAGGCGACGAAAGCGTCCTCGTCGTCCTCGCCGGTATTGCGGAAGACATAGTCGACCCGGACCGCCGAGCGGCTGAGATAGAGGTCTTCCTCCGCCATCTCGATGGTCTCGCTTTTCTCGAATTCGATGCCCCCGGCGCCCAGCCCGGCATAGCCGTCATTGGCGACCGCCGCACCGGCGAACACGGCGCCAATCGCAAGAAGCGCCCCGATGTGCGGCCACGCCGCCTGTACGCCGCGCATCATGCGCCTGCTCCCGGTATCTCGGTCTGCATGATTTCCTTCAGCCATTTGATCTTCCGCTCGATCACCTTGCGATGCTCGCCGGCCTCGGCCGTGAACTCGTCCTGCATGCGGCCCCACTGGTGAAGGTCGAGATCGAACAGCGCGATGCGCGGCTGCGCGAGCGTTGCGATTTCGGCGCGATAGGTCTTCAAGAGGTCGATGCGCTGCTGCCGGAAGGCGACGTCGGTATCAACGGCGATCGGCACGCGCGCCGCGCCGTCCTGCAGGATCGGCCGGTGTTCCGGCGGCAGGCAGGGCGAGGGCGAGTCCTTCGGCCGGCAATCGGGCAGGGCGAGCGCCGCCTGAATGGCGTTCATGTCTAGCCAGCCGACGCCGGTGGGCACGGCATACTTGCCCTCGCCCGCCGTCTGCAGGACGCCCGCTACCTCCTTCTCCGCCCGGGCGATGGCCACATCCAGATCGTTGCCTGTCGTCCAGCCGATCGACGGCACGTTGTAGCTGATCGTCGCGGCCGCCGCGGCCTCGTAGGCCGCCTTGTCCTTCTTTGCCTTGTCCATGTGACTGTGGACGCCGGCCAGCGTCTGCCAACCGAAAAAGGCGCGGTTGATCTGCAGCGTCATCGCGGCGACGTCGGCGTCGAGTTGCTTCAGCCGCTTCTCCTCGCCGTCGATCATGGCCTGCAGCGAATTGCGCGTCACCCATCCAAGATTCACGACATGGATCTGGAACTCGCCCTTGGTCACCTGCTCCTGCAGCGCCTTGATGCGCTTCTCGTTGTCGGCCCTGCAGGCGGCCAGCGACTGGCCGCTGACCCAGCCGAGGCCGGGATAGCTGATCTGCCAGACGCCGGTGTCGAGCGCGGTCTGCAGGTCGGCCATCGCCTTGGCGTCGGCGGCCAGCAAGTCCTTCAGCGCCTTGCCGGACAGCCAGCCGACGCCCTGCACGTTGAACTGGGTTTCGCCGCGCTCGATCGCGCCTTCCGCCTCGGCGATCGCCTTGTTGGTGTCGTCGCGGCGCTTCTCGAAGTAGCCGAAGATGCCCCAGCCGATATGCGGCACCCATGACTGTTCGCCCGGCTCGACCACCAGCGACGCGGCGCGCGAGACGAACAGCGCCTCGGCGGCCTTGGCGCGTTCGTACTCCTGCTCCTGGAAGGCGATCAGGTCGGCCAGCGCCTGCTCAAGGCTCTGGTGCCAGGCCTTCACCTCCTCCAGTTGCTTCATCCGCAGGGCGCCCTGCCGCGCCAGCTCCGCTCGCGCATCCTCGCAATGCGCGATGGCATCGCGCTGCGGCCGGACGATCTCCTCCACCGTAACCGCACCGGCGGTGTTGAGCAGCGCCGCCGTAGAGGCTGCCAGCAAGGTCAGTCGCATACGCATCGTCGAATCTCCGGCGCGCCGGTTCGGCAGGCGGCGCGCAGCCTTTGATCGCCTGCCGCTGCGGGGCGGGCATTGATCAAAGACAATCGGCGCGCTCGCGGCCGTTGACGAAGGTCAAGGAGGATCGAGCGCCGCATCGTAGAATTCTTATCTGCGGCCGCCGTGGCCCGAAAGCTGGAGAACGAACTCGTGGCTCTGCGCAACCTGACTGCCGGACTGGCCGCCGCTCTGATGCTGGCCTCGCTCTCGACGACCCGCGCGCAGGACGCCGCCGCTCCGCCCGCCGTGCCGTCCGCGCCGCCCGCCGAGGCCGTGGGGCCGGATGCGGCGGCCGCCAAGGACTGGATCCAGGGCGAATGGACGCTGACCATGACGCCGCCGGACGGCCAGGAGGCGGATGCGCAGTCGGTCAATATCCTCTTCGCCCCGGGCGGGGTGCTGACCATCGGCTTCTCCGACGAGAGCGACGCCGAGACGGGCACGTGGCTCGTGACGGCCGCAACCGCCGCGTCCGCCAGCATCCTGCTCGACGAGAAGGAGCTCGATGCCGATCCCGCCGACGACATCTATCTGGATGTCGAGTTCCAGGGTCGCGATGCCGGCAAGGGCATTCTCCGCTCGCCAACCGAGGGCGAGCGGCTTGCGATATCCATGACGCGCGGCGGCGCGGCGCCAACGCCTTCCGCCGCACCCGAGCCGACGCCTGCCGCTTCTGCCGAACCGACTCCCGGCACGACTCCTGAAGCTGCACCCGCCGTGCCGCCTGCCGCGCCGTCCGCCGGCCCGGTGACCCTGTCCGAGACCGTGCCCGCCAGCATCGCGGGGGCGATCGAAGCGGTGAAGACCGCCGGCGCGCCGGCCGATGCACGCATCGAGTCGGCGGCGATCGATCTCAACGGCGACGGCACCGACGAGGCGCTGGTCAAGATCACCCACATGTACTGGTGTTCCGGCGGCATGGATGCCTGCCGTATCTGGGTGCTGCAGTCCGAGCTCAGCGGCGGCTGGGATTCGCTTGGCTATCCCTATGCCAAGGGGGTCGCGCTGCTCGACACCTCGACCAACGGCTATCGCGATCTCTCCTTCGACGGCGTCACCTATGTGAAGGGCGAGTACGGCGGCTACGAACGCAAGGAGTAGTCCGCGCCGCCCCACGAGTTCCCCCCGCCGCAAAGGCGCGCTAGCCTCCCCGCAACAAGACGGCGGGGAGAGAAACGGCGTGAGCGATCTCAGCTATGCGCACGGGGCGGGCGGGCCGCCGCTGATCGGGCGCACCATCGGCGCGTTCTTCGACGAGGCCGCCGCGGCTCATGCGGAGCGGCTGGCGCTGATCGTCCGCCATCAGGACATCCGCTGGACCTATGGCGAGCTGAAAGCGCGCGTCGATGCGCTGGCGGCGGGCTTCGTGGCGCTCGGGCTTCGGCCGGGCGAGCGCATCGGCATCTGGGCGCCCAATTGCGCCGAGTGGACGCTGACCCAGTTCGCCACCGCGAAGGCGGGTCTCATCCTCGTCAACATCAACCCGGCTTACCGGGTCAGCGAACTGGACTACGCCCTCAACAAGGTCGGCTGCCGGGCGCTGGTGCTCGCCCGCGCCCACAAGACCAGCCTCTATCTCGACATGCTGCGCGACCTCGCGCCGGAGCTGGACGCCGCCCGGCCGGGCGCGCTCGATGCGGCGCGGCTGCCGCATCTGAAGACCGTCATCCTCATCGGAACGGAGGAGGCGCCCGGCTGCCACGCCTTCGCCGATGTCGTGGCGCTGGGCGGTCCGGCCGAGGCGGCGCGGCTCGCCGAACTCGCGGACGCGCTCCAATTCGACGACCCCATCAACATCCAGTTCACCAGCGGCACCACCGGCTTTCCCAAGGGCGCGACGCTCTCGCACCACAACATCCTCAACAACGGCTTCTTCGTCGGCGAGGCGATCCGCCTCCGGCCCGGCGAGAAGCTCTGC
>JAEUMK010000025.1 GCA_016792565.1 Alphaproteobacteria bacterium | reverse complement strand
AGTATTCTTCTTGGCGAAACGGGTCGTTTTGTTACCGTAAGCGTGACGGAAAATGGGGATTTAATTCTTAAAGTGGGGAGGGCTGAGGCGCGCCTTAATGCCGCTATGTATCTTAGAAGTATTGCGGAGGCTTATAGTGATATTAGACGAAGAGCGCGAGTAGAGCATCCCGATGTGAATCAATATTCAATGGAATTGGAAGATATTGCGCCGTTCTTGTTGAAGATTTGATGACGAAGCTCGTTCGATAACACTTGCAGCGCGCTGAATGAGGCCAAGCACCTCCATGCGGGTGCCCCCCCCCTGTTACCGGCACAAGAACTGAGATGGATTTCTGGGACGGCCTCACGGGTTGGTGCGATGGATGCGACCACATACCCTAAGCAAGGATCCATACTGAATGGAGCATTTTTCCCGATTTGGATGGATTGCGCGCTGTTCCATCTTGTCTGCGTTCGCGATTGCTGGATTGGCCATCGCGGGAGGGGGAATGATCGATGATGGCCCCGTCGCGGTTGGTCGTTTCGACATCCCGTCCGAATTCGTTCTGCTGGGACCGCCGTCGTCGGAACTGCCGGAACCTGAACCCGGCTCCCCGTTCGATTCCTCTGCGGGCAGCGCCGTGATCGCCTTCCCGGCGGAGTGGCTCGCCGCCCGTATCCCAGGGTACAGCACGATGAACGGACGTCTTGAACTGAGGGCGAACGGCATGTTTTACGACGGGCCGGACACCCCAAAGGCGCGGGAGGCTTGGCTCGCCAGTGTCCAGGCCGAGTTGAAGGACGGACCTTGCGGTTACGGTGCCCGGTGTGAACCGTTGGGGCCGTATTGCGGCTCGCATACAAGCGAAAACAGTCTCTACGGCTATGTCCTGCGCTCGTGCGACAGCGTTCCGCAGACGACCGATGACGTAATTGGCACCTATGGGGAATTCCATTGCGCGATATGCACAGGGGGGTACCAGGTAGTCATCCATGTGCGGCAGTTCATTGATGGCGCGCAGGTCGATTATCGTATCGACATCTTGAATCTCGCTCATATGGAGCAGATCATGAAGACGGTTTCGGCTGAGGTCCTCCGCTGGAAAAAGAGGGTATAGTAAGTATAGTGTCAGAATACACGTTTATCCTAGGGAGTGAGTCTTCGACATTTGCATTCCGTTGCTTCCTTAGCCGGAGTCTGGGATCTGTGGCGGCCCCCTGTTTCTCATCCAGCGGGAACTGCAATCCGGTCGTCATTGTGAGCCTGCCCCCGACGCTGGTCCGGTCATTGTGAGAAAGACCGGCTTCTTGAGCCTGCCCCCGACGGGCGTCCTCCAAGGTCTTCGTTCTTCGCCCACCGCGCTGCGTCGCCGGCGGGGGCTGAGTAGAAATCCGTGCTGAGTGCACCGTCACCACGGTCGCCGCGCCGATCTACCCGCCCGCATGCACCGCCCGGCGCGCCTCGGCTTCCGAGATCGACCCGGCATGCGCCGCCCGCGCGGCCGCCTCCGCCAGCGGCGTCATGCCGTCGGCCCGGGCCTGGGTCTCGAAGGCGGCGGGGTCGGCTCTGGCGGCGATGAGGCGGCGCTGCGCTTCCGACACCACCAGAAGCTCGGCCAGCGGCAGCCGCCTCGCCGTGCCCGTGCCGTTGCAGGCGGGGCAGCCCCCTACAGCAGCCCCAGTTCGCGGAAGCTGGCGTGGCCGGTGCGGCCGATGACCAGGTGGTCGTGGATGGCGACGCCCAGCGGCCTGGCGGCGGCGGCGATCGCTTTGGTCATCTCGATGTCGGCGCGGCTGGGGGCCGGGTCGCCGCTCGGGTGGTTGTGCACCAGGATGATGGCGCTGGCGCCGGCCTCCAGCGCCCGCTTGACGATCTCGCGCGGATAGACCGGCGTGTGGTCGACCGTCCCTTCGGCCATCACCGCGTCCTCGATCAGGCGGTTCTTGCGGTCGAGCAGCAGCAGGCGGAACTGCTCCACCGGGGCGCGGGCGATCGCCGTCTTGCAATAGTCGAGCAGCGCCGACCAGGACGAGAGCACCGGCTTGCCGTGCACCTGCTTGGCCGCGAGGCGGATGGCGGCGGCCTCCACCGATTTGAGCAGCGCCACCGCGCCGTCGCTCATGCCCTTCACGGCGCGCAGCCGCTCGGCCGGGGCGGCCAGCGCCTCCTCGTAGGAACCGAAGCGGTCGATGATCTGCTTGGCGAGCGGCTTGGTGTCGATGCGGGGCAGGGCGCCGAACAGCAGCAATTCGATCAGTTCGTGATCCGCCAGCGCCTCGGCCCCGGCCTTGAGGAAGCGCTGGCGCAGGCGCGAGCGGTGCCCGGCATGGGGCGAGGCGGGCTTCTCCGGCGCGCCGTCCTCAGCCGCCATAGGGCGGCTTGTCGAGGCCGGCCGGCGACTTGGTGAAGATTTCGCAGCCGTCCGCGGTGATGCCGATCGAGTGCTCGAACTGCGCCGACAGCGACTTGTCGCGGGTCACCGCCGTCCAGCCGTCGGAGAGCAGCTTCACCTCCCAGCGGCCGGCGTTGATCATCGGCTCGATGGTGAAGATCATGCCGGGCTTCAGTTCCAGCCCCTGGCCGCGGCGGCCGTAGTGCACGACGTTGGGGGCGTCGTGGAAGACGCGCCCCAGGCCATGGCCGCAGAAATCGCGCACCACCGAAAAGCGCGCCGCCTCGGCGTGCTCCTGGATCGCCGCGCCGATGTCGCCCAGCGTCGCGCCGGGCTTCGCCGCGGCGACGCCCAGCATCAGCGCTTCGTAGGTCACGTCGACCAGGCGGCGGGCCTTGAGCGGCACCTCGCCGACCAGATACATGCGGCTGGTGTCGCCGTGCCAGCCGTCGACCAGCAGCGTCACGTCGATGTTGACGATGTCGCCGTCCTTCAGCGGCTTGTCGCTGGGAATGCCGTGGCAGACGACGTGGTTGATCGAGGTGCACAGCGACTTGGAATAGCCGCGATAGAACAGCGTCGCCGGCTGCGCGCCGTGGGCGCGGCCGAAATCGTAGGCGAGGCGGTCGAGTTCGTTGGTCGTCACGCCCGGCTTCACATGGGCGCAGATCATGTCGAGGCACTCGGCGGCGAGCCGTCCGGCCTTGCGCATGCCGGCGAAGCCCTCCGGGCCGTGCAGTTTCACGGCGTGGGTGGCGCGGTCCGGGCTCTGGGCGGCGTCGATATAGGCCATGGCGGTCGTCCTTTCCCGACATATAGTCTCGCCGCGCCCAGAACGGAACAGGCGAGGCCATGAGCACCCGGGAACCCCATACCGCCGCTATCCTGCTGATCGGCGACGAGATCCTCTCGGGCCGCACCCAGGACGCCAACCTCGCCCATATCTCGCGCAAGCTGAACGAGGTCGGCGTCCAGGTCCGCGAGGCCCGCGTGGTGCCGGACATCGAGGCCGAGATCGTCGCGGCGCTCGACGCGCTCAGGGCCCGCTATGCCTATGTCTTCACCACCGGCGGGATCGGCCCGACCCATGACGACATCACCGCCGACAGCGTCGCGGCGGCCTTCGGCGTCGCCTGCGACTACCACCCCGAAGCCTACGCCATGATGGAGGCGACCTATCCGCCGGGCGAGTTCACCGAGGCGCGCAAGCGCATGGCGCGGACCCCGGTGGGGGCCAGCCTCATCCCCAATCCGGTCTCCAAGGCGCCCGGCTTCCGCATGGAGAACGTCTTCGTGATGGCGGGTATCCCGCGGGTCATGCACGTCATGCTCGAAGGGGCGCTGCCGCTGCTGGAGGGGGGCGCGCGGATGCTGTCGCGCTCGATCGGCGTGTATTTGCCCGAGGGACGCTTCGGAACCGCCCTGGCGGCGCTTCAAAGCCGCTTTGCCGACGTCGCCATCGGGTCGTATCCCTTTGCCCGCGACGGCAAGTACGGCGCCAGCCTGGTCCTCCGCTCCCCCCACCCCCCCCGCCTTGACGAAGCGGCAGAGGCGGTGCGGGTGATGCTTATCGGCATCGGCGGCGAGCCGTTCGACGAGGAAAGCCCCTGAATCGGGCGCCGCGGCGCGGCGGCTCTCTTGTTTCGCCCGCCGAAATCTGGTGAATTTGCGCCGCTTTCGAGAGACTCATGCGCGGGGTAGCCGCGGGACGCCCCGAACGGGCGCGAAACCGGGCATACGGAAGCGCACCACAACAGCGGCCGGCCAACGGCGCACCCAACCAAACGAACGGGAGACTTAGGATGACGCTCATGAAGAAGACGCTCGCCGGTGCGGCCCTGGTCGCCGCGATGGCCGCCGGAACGGCCGGCGCGCTGGCGCTCGACTCCTCGCGCGAAGTGTACCTGACCGCCGGCACGCACCAGTTCTACGTCTGGTGCACGGGCGGCGAAGCCGGCACGACGGCGACGCAGGACGGCTCGACCGCCGAGGACGCGCAGCTCAAGCTGTACGAATCGCTGAAGGCCGGCGGCAAGGCCAATTGCTGGCCGGTGTGGCAGGGCAAGGTCTGATCGTCCGCACCCCTGCGGCGAACGGCGCGGCGGCCTTCGGGCCGCCGCTTTCGTTTGGGGGAAGCGAGCGGCCAAAGCGGCGAACGGGCGGGCGGGCGGCAGCGGCCGCTTGACGCCGCCCCCGCCATGGCCGGACATGGGCGCCGCGACCCCTTGGCGGAACCGGTAGACGCCGCAGACTTAAAATCTGCTGTCCGAAAGGGCGTGCCGGTTCGAGTCCGGCAGGGGTCACCAGCGTGCCGTGCGGCGACGCCGCGCCATCCGGCGGCGCGGGGCGGGCGTATCTCCTTTAGCACTAGCGAGGAGACGCCATGTTCCGCCTGATCGCCGCCACCGGGCTGCTCTCCCTTGCCGGGTGCGCCAGCGTGGCCGAACCGGCCTATCGGGTCGTGCTCGCAGAGGCGCCGTTCGAGGTGAGGGCCTACCAGCCGATGATCGTCGCCGAGACGCGGATCGAAGGCGAACGCGGCGCCGCCGCGAATGCGGGCTTCCGCATCCTTGCCGACTACATATTCGGCAACAACACCGCCAAGGCCGAGATCGCCATGACGGCGCCGGTCACCCAGGCGCAGGACGGTCAGGAGATCGCGATGACGGCGCCGGTCATGCAGGCGCCTGCCGGGTCGGCGTGGGTCGTCGGCTTTGTGATGCCCGCCGAGTGGACGCTGGACACCCTGCCGACCCCGAACGATCCCAGGGTCGTCCTGCGCCGCCAGGACGGCCGCCATGTGGCCGTCGTCCGCTTCGCCGGCACGACGGGCGAGGGTGCGGTCCGGCGGGAGACCGAGGCGCTGGAACGCTGGCTGGCGGCGAAGGGCATGACGCCTGCCGGCGCGCCTGTCGTCGCCCGCTACGATCCGCCCTGGACGCTGCCGATGTTCCGCCGCAACGAAATCCAGATCGAAATCCTGCAAGGCTCGCCGGCGGACCGCGATCAGGGCAGCAGCGCTTCGGGTACCAGCAGGTAGCACGCGCCGCCGGGCCGGCAGGCCTCCAGCAGCCAGGCCTTCTTCAGCATCTCGCCCGCGACCTCGACCCAGCCGCAGCCTTCGATGGCCGTCTCGTTCGACCGCTCGAAGCGCAGGTCGCAGGGCGTCGGCGTCAGGCGGGCGATATCCTCGCCGCTCTCCGGATCGCGGCTGACATAGCCTGCGTCCGCCGAGAAAAGAGAGAGGGTCGCATCCAGCGTGCTGCCTTCGCCGACGATTTCGAGGCGCACCTCGCCCTCGCCGCCCTCGACCGTGCGCCAGCCCCACATGCCGAGCGCCAGCTCGCCGCCGTCTTCCGCCGCGCTGCGCTCGACGACCGTGATGCGGCCGCGCGCGGCGCCGGGCGGCACCTCGGCGAAGACGATGGCCCGGGCGGGCGCTTCCTGGTCCACGCGGGTATAGAGCCAGCCGCCCTGGACGAGGTCCGCCGGGACCGAGAGGCTCTCGGCGGCGGCAGCCAGCATCAAGGCCGTCAGCAGAAGTTTCATCGTGCGCGCGCTCCCTGATGCGCCCGTCTCAGAGTCTCATCGCCCGCCGATCGGGGCAACCGCCCGTCAGGCCGCGTCCTCGACCTTCAGCCTGTCGCGCAGTTCGCGCTTGAGGAACTTGCCGCTGGCGTTGCGCGGCAGCGGCTCGGCGAGGATCCAGATGTAGCGCGGGATCTTGTGGCGGGCGATGCGGGCGGCGCAGTGGGCGCGCAGCTCGTCCGGCGTCAGTTCCTCGCCGGGGCGCAGCACGACGGCCGCGCCGACCTCCTCGCCCAGCCGGTCGTCCGGCACGCCGAAGACGCAGCATTCGGCGACGGCGTGGTTCTGGTGGATCGCCGCCTCGACCTCGACGCAATAGACGTTCTCGCCGCCGCGCAGGACCATGTCCTTCTTGCGATCGACCAGGAAGATGAAGCCGTCCTCGTCGATGCGGGCGACGTCGCCGGTGCGCAGCCAGCCGTCGCGGATGGAGTCGGCCGTCGCCTCGGGGCGGTTGATGTAGCCCTTGATGACCGAGGCGCCACGCACCACCAGTTCGCCCGGCTGGCCGGGGGCAACCTCGTCGCCGAGATCGTCCACCACCTTGGCCTCGAAGCTCGGCATGGCGCGGCCGCAGCTCGCCGGCTTGTCGACGAAGAAATCGCCCGAGATCGAGGTGATGATGCCGCAGGTCTCGGTCATGCCGTAGCCGGTGTTGGGCCGGGCGGTGGCGACGGTCTGGTCGATCTTGGCGACCAGGTCGGGCTGAAGCTGGGCGCCGCCGCCGCCGACGCTGAGCAGGCTGGAGGTGTCGTGCTTGGCGAAGTCGGGATGGGTGACGAGCTCGCGCGCCATCACCGGCACGCCGCTCGCCGAGGTCACCCTCTCGCGCTCGATCAGCTTGAGCGCCTCGGCGGGATCCCAGCGATACATCAGCACCATCTTGCCGCCCGCCGCCGTGGTGGCATAGGCGCCGCAATTGTTGGCGGTGACGTGGAAGAGCGGCGTGGTGACGAGCGTCGCCGGCACCGGCGGCGGCGCGTCGGGATCGACGGCGAGGCCGGTGGCGCGCTGGGTGGCGAGGGCCGTCACCTGGCCGGCGAACATCATGTTCATCAGGTTGTTGACGCAGCCGCGATGGGTGAGCTGCGCGCCCTTGGGAAAGCCCGTGGTGCCCGAGGTGTAGAAGATGCAGGCGTCGTCGTCGGGATCGATCGCAACCTCGGGCAGCGTGCCGGGACGGGCGACGACCTCGGACCAGGCGATCGCGCCGGCCGGCAGGGTTCCGGCGCGAACGCCGACCACCAGCGCGTCGCCGGCCATGCCCGGCTGCTCGGCCATGCGGGCGAGGCGCTCGGCGTCGGCGAAGACGATCCTGGGGCCGGCGTCCTTGAAGCCGTAGGCCATTTCGGCGGCGGTCCACCAGGCGTTCATGCCGACGACGGCGATCCCGGAACTGACGGCGGCCCAGTAGATCAACATCCATTCGGGGTAGTTGCGCATGGCGATGGCGATCCGGTCGCCGTGGCGGACGCCGCGGCTCGCCATCCAGGCGGCGATCGCGCCGACCAGGGCGTGGGCCTGGCCGTAGGTCAGCCGCTCGCCCTCGTAGACGAGGTAGTCGCGCTCGGCGAAGGGCAGGGTGGAAAGCCAGACCTCGCGGACCGTCGGCGGGGCGTTCCTGAAGCCGCGCAGCGCGACGCCGCGCACTTCGGTCGCGGCGATTTCGAAGGGGGCGCCCGGCGCCGTCAGCTCGGCCCAGGCCGCATTCAGTTCCGCGTAGTGCACCGTCGTTTCGTCCCTGTTCCCGGCGCGGGCGTCTTGGCGGCCCGCGTCCCGCCGACCGTCATAGCGGGTCACGACACGGCAGCGAAAGGTCGCGGTGCGGAAAGCCCGGCCGGCGCCGCCGATTCGGCCAGATTTCAGGCCCATCGACGTAGGGGCGGGCGGCGGGCCGGCCCGGGCCCCCGTCTGCCGCAGCTGCGAATCGGATCATGTTGCGGCGCGAAAGACACACATGTTCCCGAATCCGGTTATCCACAGACTCAGCGGTTCTGTTTCACGCAACTGTCACATATCCGTTAGAGACCGTTGGCAATGGGGTGGCACGCGGTGAGCGCCAGCAATGGCGCCGATCGCCGCGATGCGCGTCCGGCTCGAAACCGGTGGGGGTCTCTCGATGAAGTATTCAAGCCTTTTTGGCGGCGTGGCGCTGCCCGTACTCGCGTTCGCGATGGCCGTGCCGGCCATGGCGCAGGCGGTGTCGTCCAGCATCCGCGGCACGATCGTCGATGCCGACGGCTTCGCCGTTCCCGGCGCGGCGATCCAGATCAGGAACGAAGCGACCGGCCAGACCAATTCCACCACCTCGTCCGAGGGCGGCTTCTTCAACGCTTCCGGCCTGCCGGTCGGCGGCCCCTACACGGTGACGGTGACGGCCGAGGGCTACAAGCCGACGGCGGTCCAGGACGTCTACCTGACGCTCGGCGAGCCGCTGCGCCTTGAAGTGACGGTGACCTCGACCGACGCGACCGTCGCCTCCGAGGAAGTGACCGTCATCGGCGTGCGCGACACCAATCCGGCGATCGACGCCCGCGGCGTCGGCGCCCAGTTCGATGCGACCAGCATCAAGAACATCCCGACCGTCACGCGCGACATCAAGGAAGTCGTCCAGCAGAGCCCGCTCGCCTATATCGATTTCGGCGACACCGACTCGCCCCTGTCGATCGCCGGCGCCAACCCGCGCTGCAACGCCTTCCTCGTCGACGGCGTGCCCCAGAACGACAGCTTCGGCCTCAACCGCGGCGGCTATCCGACGGCGCGCTCGCCGCTGCCGTTCGACTGGTCGAAGCAGATCCAGGTCGCGGTGTCGCCCTACGACACCGAATACAACGATTTCTGCGGCGGCGTGATCAACGTCGTCACCAAGTCGGGCGAGAACGATTTCCACGGCTCGGCCTACTATTACTTCAAGGACGACGGCCTGCGCGGCACCAAGAGCAAGGAGCTGACGACCGCTCCGGTGTTCGAGGAAAAGACCTACGGCGCGACCTTCGGCGGCGCGATCGTCGAGGACACGCTGTTCTTCTTCCTGGGCTACGACAAGATCGAGCGCGTGACCCCGATTTCCATCGGACCGGGCGAGGGCGCCGCCGCCAACACCTTCACCTTCCAGGTGCCGGGCGTCAGCCAGGCCGACATCGATGCGGTCACCGCGACCGCCAATACGGTGTGGGGCTTCGACCCGCTGGGCCTCGCCAGCGGCTACACCGAAGAGAACGAGCGCTGGTTCGCCAAGCTGAACTGGAACATCACCGACCAGCACCGCGCCCAGCTGTCGTATCAGCGGGTGCGCGGCGGCACGCTGTCGGTGACGACGCAGCGCGCCCCGGCGGTCTCCAGCGCTTCGGGCGCCGGCGTCCTCTATCTCGCGTCGAACTGGTACAAGGATGCCGAAGACCTCGACACCTACACTTTCCAGCTCTTCTCCGACTGGACCGACAGGCTGTCGACGGAGTTCCGCTACGGCCATGTCGAGGTGAAGGGCAACCAGACCCCGCTGGGCGGCAACGAGTTCCCCGAGATGTGGGTGCGTACCGACGGCGCCGACAACGTCGCGGGCAATGCCGACGACAGCTACATCGTCTTCGGCCCCGACTTCTCGCGCCACTACAACTTCATGGACTATACGCTCGACCAGTATAAGTTCACGGCGACCTACGATCTGGACGCGCACGTCATCAAGGCGGGCGCCGAGCTGAAGCAGCTCGACATCTACAACGCCTTCGTCCAGGGCGCGCGCGGCACCTACCGCTTCAACTCGCTCACCGACTTCGCCAACGGCATCGTCGCCTCGGCGGCGGACAGCCGCACGAACGTCACGCCCGGCACCTGGTCGATCCAGTACCAGAACGCGGTCAGCAACAATTCGGACGACGCCGCGGCGATCTGGGGCTACGACCTCTATTCGGTCTATATCCAGGACGACTGGGACGTGAACGACCAGTTCTCGGTCATGGCCGGCGTCCGCTACGACTGGTTCTCGTCGAACGGCTTCATTCCGCTCAACACGGGCTTCGAGTCGACCTACGGCTTCGCCAACACCTCGGACCTCGACGGCAAGTCGATCTTCCTGCCGCGCTTCTCGTTCTCCTACGATTTCGAGATCCCCGAGGAAGAGGATCTGTCGCTGGTCGCCCGCGGCGGCGTCGGCCGCTATTCCGGCGGCGCGCCGAATGTGTGGATTTCGAACAACTACTCGAACTCCGGCACGGTCATCTCGGTCATCCAGGGCCTGCCCGGCGGACCGATCGCTTCGGGCAGCCCGATCAACTTCCCGGCGGCGAACTTCCTCGGCGTCGCGCCGGTCAATTTCGATCCGTTCCCCGTTCCCCAGGCCCTGCAGGACGCGCTCACCACGCGGGCCGGCGGCGGCACGGTCAACGCGCTCGACCCCAACTTCAAGATGCCCTCGACGTGGCGCTTCAATCTGGGTCTCGACGGCGACTGGGCCGGCTACCAGTTCACGGTCGAGTACCTCTACATGAAGGGCCTCGACCAGCTGTTCTGGCGCGACCTGCGCCAGACCGACCCGGCGAACACGGCGGCGGTCAACGCCTTCGACACGCCGGCCCCCGATGCCGATCTCGGCCGCAAGCGCTATGACCTCAGGACCGGCCGTCCGTCCGGCACGGGCAGCGGCTTCCGCGACATCGTCCTCACCAACGTCGACGCGGGCGAGGCGCAGTACATCGTGCTGGCGGCCAAGAAGTACTGGGAAGTCTTCGAAGGCGACGGCGGCATCGACCTGTCGATGGGCTATACGTGGTCGGACGTGAAGGACATCGGCGGCGGCACCTCGTCGGTCGCCAACTCGAACCTCACCAACCGCGCCTACACGAACCTGAACGATCCCGAGCTGGCCCGTTCGGACTTCGAGCGCCGTCACCGCTACACGATGAATCTCGGCCTGAACTACTCGTTCTTCGACGGCTACGAGACGCGGCTGAACTTCTTCGCGGTGCGCATGTCGGGTCAGCCCTTCAGCTACACCTTCGCCAGCGGCGCGAACGGCAATTTCGGCACCAACCAGCAGAACGGCGCCAACCTGTTCTACGTGCCGCAGGTCGATGCCAGCGGCAACATCGCGCTGACGTCCGACCCGCGCGTCGTCTATGCCGCCGGCACGACGCCGGCCCAGCTGGCGAACTTCACCTCGTATCTCCAGCGCACCGGCCTTATCGAGCATGCCGGATCGATCGCTCCCCGCAACGAGTTCTTCGGGCCGTGGTCCAGCCGCATCGACATGAGCCTCGAGCAGGACGTCACCATCTGGGAAGACCACAAGGTCACGCTGGAGCTCGACATCTTCAACCTGACCAACCTGCTCAACAAGAACTGGGGCCGGTTCACCAGCATCACCTTCCCGCCGACGGCGAACGTGCTGAACACCAGCATCGTGGCCAGCGGCGTCGGCGGCTGCACGCAGGCGACGAGCTGCTACAGCTACAACGTCAACACCCTGCCGGCGGTCGGGGCGCGCGAGTCCGTCGCCGACAGCTCCTACTGGCAGATCCAGATCGGCGTCCGCTACGAGTTCTGACGGACCCGGACGGCGCACAACGCGAAAGGGCGGCCGCGAGGCCGCCCTTTTCCTTTGCCGGATGCCCTGTCGGGCGGCGCGTCGTCCCGGCGGCGCCTCAGGCGGCGCGTTCGGCGGCGGCGCTGCGGCGCTCCGGAAACGCGACCCGGGCCGTCGTCCCGGCGCCCTTGCGGCTCGCCAGCGCCAGCGTGCCGCCATGCGCCTCGGCGTAGGCCTTCACCAGCGGCAGGCCGAGCCCGGTGCCTTCGTGAAGGCGGGTGAGGCCGTTATCGATCTGGCGGAAGGGCTGGAGGGCGATCTCGATCTCGGCTTCGTCCATGCCGCAGCCCTCGTCGGCGACGGCGAAGAACGCCGCGCCGTCCGCATCCATCCCGCAGGAAAGGCGCACATGGCCGCCGGCGGGCGTGAACTTCACGGCGTTGCCGGCAAGGTTCAGCAGCATCTGGCGGGTCAGGCGCGGATCGGCGAGCAGCGTCGCCGGGCCGCCCGGCACTACGTCCAGCGCGACCTGCCGCCGGGCGGACTGGGGCCCCAGGATGCGGGCGGCGCGTTCGATCTCCTCGCGCAGATCGAAGACTTCCTCGTGGAGTTCCACTTCGCCGCTCTCGACCTTGGCGAAGTCCAGCACGTCGGTGACGATGGACAGGAGATGATCGCCGCCTTCCCTGATCGCCCTGGCATAACCGACATAGCCTTCGTCGATGGGGCCGATGGCCTGCTCGGCGATGAGGTCCGAAAACCCGATCACCGCGTTGAGCGGGGTGCGCAGCTCGTGGCTCATGGTCGCCAGGAAGGCCGACTTCGCGGCGCCCGCCCGGCGCGCCGCATCGAGGGCGGCGGCGAGTTCGGCCGCGTGCTGCTCGGCCTGCGCCAGCGAGTGGCGGATCAGCGACAGCGCCGTCCCCAGCGCGGCGTAGCGGCCGCCATCGGTGATGATGAAGCCCTTGATCAGCGCGCAGGGCCGGCTGCCGGCGATCGTCGCCTTGACGCTCTCCAGCGCCACCGTGCGCTCGAGGGTCAGCGGATCGGGGTCCATCAGCACCGTGACCGGCTTCTTGGCGTAGAGCGCGCGGCCGAAGTGATGGGCGAGACGCATCATGAAGTCGCCGCGATGGACGAGGCCGAGCGGCATGCCGCCATCGACCACCGGCACCGACAGGAGGTCGGGGTCGGCCGAGAAGCGGCGATAGAGATCCTGGCAGAGCAGGCGCGGCCCGACGGGCGTCACCCGATCCGCGAAATCGTCCAGACCGGGCGCCCGTCCGCCCGGCACCGCCACCGAATACATGCGCGCCCCGCCCGCTCGCTTGATTGCGGGGCCACGATCCGCGAGCCCGGTGAACGCCCGCTTAGCGGATTTCGGATTTCACGAAAGCTTCACGCAGACCCGCCCTTCGGCGGGCCGCGTCACGCCTGGCGGGCGAGACGGGCGGTGAGCGTCGCCGAGCCGACCAGGGCGAGACCGAACACGGTCAGTGCGAAGAAGGGCGAGTACCAGGCCTCGTCCCAGATCGCCACCGCGATCGCGCCGACCGCGAGGAAGAGCTCGCCGAGGCCGCTATGGCCCTTGGTGGGACGCGCCTTGTCGAGTTCGGCGTCCCGGCCCTTGGGGGTGCGCACGAAGGCCGAGGGCGTGCCGCGCACGGCTTCCCAGATCGAACGGGTGTTGGAGAGCGTCAGGCCGCCGTTCAGCGCCAGCATCGTGAAGAACGAGACCAGCGTGCGCAGCCCGACCTTGCGCTTCAGCTGAAGCTGGCCGGCCAGGGTCATCGCGAAGACCGCGAAGCCGCCGAAGGCGGTCGAGAAGACGCCGAGGAAGAAGATGCCCCAGGGCTGGGTCGAGGTCAGCACCATGGCGGCGAGGGCCGAGAACAGCGCCAGCGCGCCGGCCGGATAGGCCCAGCCCTGGAAGAGCTGGAAGGTCATGGCGAATTTCTGCCAGAAGGTCAGGCGGTCCGAGCGATAGACCTGCGGCAGCAGCTTGAGCGCGACCTGGGTGAAGCCCTTGGTCCAGCGGAACTGCTGCTGGCGCCAGGCGGGCACGTTCTCGGGCAGTTCGCCGGGAATGGCGACCGACGGCAGGAAGGCGGTCGACCAGCCCTTCATCGCGGCGCGGATCGCCAGATCGATGTCCTCGGTCAGCGTGTCGCCTTCCCAGCCGCCGGCGTCGTCGATCGCCTTGCGGCGCCAGACGCCGCCGGTGCCGTTGAACGGCATGAAGAGGCCCGACCAGTTGCGCGCCGCCTGCTCGACCGCGAAATGGGCGTCGAGCATCAGCGACTGGGCGCGGGTGAGAAGATTGGCGCCTTCGTTGATGTGGTCCCAGCGGGTCTGCACGTAGGCGAGGCTCGAATCGTTCGCGAGCGTCGGGATGGTGCGCTTCAGGATGTCGGTGGGAGGGATGAAGTCGGCGTCGAAGATGGCGACGAATTCGCAATCGTCGTAGAGCAGCCCGTTCTTCAGCGCGCCGGCCTTGAAGCCCTCGCGGTTGGTCCGGTGGATCACCTCGGCATCGACGCCGCGCGCCTTCAGCGCCTCCACCTTGGCGCGGGCGATATCGACCGTGCCGTCGGTGGAATCGTCGAGCAGCTGGATGCGCAGCCGGTCGCGCGGCCAGTCGATCGCCGCCGCCGCCTCCAGCGCCCGCTCCACGACGCCGGACTCGTTGAAGGTCGGCAGCTGGATCAGCACGCGCGGCGGTTCGGCCGGCAGCGGCAGGGCGGCGTATTTCGCCTGGAGCGCCGCGCCCTTGCCGCGGTTCGCCGCGAACATCGCCGTCAGGGTCAGCAGGTGCAGCCCCAGCCCGCAGACGATGACCAGCGCCAGCACGAAGAAGCACCAGGCTCCCAGAACGAGCAGGTCGTTGACCTGCGACCAGAGCGCCGAACCGGTGCTCAGCTGTGTCATGATCAGCTGCGACATTCAGAAATATCCCCCGAGCCCGCCCCGATCCGGGTGGGCCGTAACGCCTGCGGCGATTTGCGGCGCAAGATGTCTTTACGCGAACGCGAAGACAAGGGGCGAGTTGTGTCTTTTTGGGGGCAGGGCGGCCCCCCCTTTTGCCCGGTCCGGCAAGGACTTGTGCCGCCGGGCGGGGACTAGCGGCAGCCGCAGCCCCCGATCGCCTCCATCGGGGCGGCGGAATTGAAGGCTTTCGCGAGCGCCGCACGGCTCTCCCCGGCGCTCGCCTCGAAGGCGGCTCGGGTGTCGGCCCGCAACCGGGCGTCGCAGAAAAGGTCGATCGAGGTCATGGCCAGCGCCTTGGCGCCGTCGATCGCCGCCCGGTCGCCCTTGGGGCTGACGGCGTGGGCGGCGAAATCGGGGTGGTGGATCACGACATTGGCCGGGCCGCCGGCGATCATCGGGTGGATCGAGGGGACGCGGTGGCTGACATTGCCCATGTCGGTCGAGCCCGCCATGCCGGCCGGGAGGGTGTCGAGGTCGACGAAGGTCCGGCCCAGCGCCTCGGCGTTGCGGCGATAGGACTTCGCCAGCGGCCAGCTCGTCTTGAGGTCGAGATAGTCGACCGCCGCCCACTGGATATCGACCTTGGCGCCGGTCGCGAAGGCCCCGGCCTGGAAGCAGCCTTCGACGCGCGTCTTGAGGCGGGCGAGCGAGGCGGCGTCGGGGGCGCGGACGAACCACTGGCCCGCCGCCCGGGCCGGCACGATGTTGGCCGCCTGGCCACCATCGGTGATGATGCCGTGCAGCCGCTCGCTCTGGCGGATGTGCTGGCGCAGCGCGGCGATGCCCTGATAGGCGAGGACCAGGGCGTCCAGGGCGTTGACGCCCTTGTGCGGCATCGCCGAGGCGTGCGCCGGCACGCCTTCATAGACGACGTCGACGGTCGCCACGCAGATGCAGGGCATGGTCTCGATGTCGAAGCCGGCCGAATGGACCATCATGGCGGCGTCGAGCCCGTCGAACGCGCCCTTCTGCGCCATGAACTCCTTGCCGCCGCCGGCTTCCTCGGCCGGGGTGCCCAGATAGCGCACGCGCCCCGGCAGACGCGCCCCCAGCTTCGCCAGGCCGAGGGCGGCGCCAAGGCCGATCGTCGCGATGACGTTGTGGCCGCAGGCATGGCCGATTCCGGGCAGGGCGTCGTATTCCGACAGGATGCCGACCTCGGGCGCGCCCGGCTTGCCGAAGGCGCTGGCGAAGGCGGTGCCGACGCCGTAGGCGCCGCGTTCGACGGTGAGGCCGGCGCGTTCGACCTCGGCGGTGAGGCGGGCGGCGGCCTTTTCCTCCTTGAAGGCGAGTTCGGGATTGGCGTGGATGTAGTGCGAGACCGCGACCAGATCGCCCGCCATCGCGTCGATGGCGGCGCAGGCGTCGCGCTTGAGGGCTTCCACGTCCATGCCGTCATCCTCCGATCGATGGGCCATCATCGGCCCGGACGACTGCGCTGAAAAGGGGTGCGGCGGCCCCAGGCGATGTATTCTCGCACAAGGCCGGAGGGGACATGACGAGATCGCTGGAAGTGGCGCGGGCGCATGGCGGAACGCTGGCGCTCGCCTATGACGACATTCCCGCCGCCGGACCGGAACGGGGGCCGCCGGTCCTTCTGGTCCATGGCTTCGCCTCCAGCCGCCAGACCAACTGGAAGGCGACGGGCTGGTACCGCGCCTTCGCCGAGGCGGGGCGGCGGGTCGTCGCCTTCGACCATCGCGGCCACGGCGAGAGCGAGCGCAGCCACGCCGCCGCCGACTACGACGAGGGCCTGCTGGCCCGCGACTGCGTCCAGGTGCTGGAGGCCTGCGGCGTCGCCCGCGCCGACGTGGTCGGCTACTCGATGGGGGCGATGGTGGCGATCCGGCTGCTGCTGGATGCGCCGTCCCGCGTGGACCGCGCCGTCCTGGCCGGGCTCGGCCGCAACTACCTGGAACCGCCCGACTTCGCGCCGGCCGTCCCCGACGCGCTGCTCGCCGACGACCCGGAGACCATCGCCGACCGCGGGGCCAAGGCATTCCGTCTCTTCGCCGACCAGCAGAAGCAGGACCGGGTGGCGCTCGCCGCCTGCTGGCGGCGGCCGCGCACGGCGTTCGATGCGGGCGGGCTGGCGCGGATCGCCCGCCCGGTGCTCGTCGTCTGCGGCGAGAACGATACCGTCACCGGGCCGCCGGACGCGCTGGCGGCGGCGATCCCCGGCGCGGCGATGCGCATCATTCCCGGCCGCGACCACATGAGCGCGGTCGGCGACAAGGGCACGAAGGCGGCGGTGCTGGCGTTCCTGGCGCGCTGAGGCGCCGCGCCGTCAGATGTCGAAATCCGAGACGATCTGGTCGAGGAAGTTCTGGTTCATGGCGTGGCTCGGATTGCCGCAGCCGGCGCAGCCGACGACCTTGGCGGGCACGCCCGCGACGGTGCAGTTCGCGGGCACCGCCTGAAGCACCACGCTGCCCGCGCCGACCCGGCTATGGGCGCCGATCTCGATATTGCCGATGATCGAGGCGTTGGCGCCGATCATCACGCCCTGGCGCACCTTGGGGTGGCGGTCGCCGCGCTCCTTGCCGGTGCCGCCCAGCGTCACGCCATGCAGCATCGAGACGTCGTCCTCGACCACGGCGGTCTCGCCGATCACGATGCCGGTCGCATGGTCGATGAAGACGCCGCGGCCGATGCGGGCGGCGGGGTGGATGTCGGCGCCGAAGGTCTCGGAGATCCGGCTCTGGAAATAGAGAGACATCCACACCCGGTTGGCATGCCAGAGCCAGTGGGCGATGCGGTAGGCCTGAAGGGCCTGGAAGCCCTTGAAGAAGAGGAAGGGCTGCACGAAGCCGCGCGAGGCGGGGTCGCGTTCGCGGATCGCGGCGAGGTCGGCGCGCACCGCCTGGCCGATCTCGGGGGCGGCGGCGAAGGCGGCCTGGAAGGTGTCGCGAATCTTCATCGCGCCCATGTCGGCGTCGGCCAGCTTGTTGGCGAGATGGAAGGAGAGGGCGTCCTCCAGCCTTGCGTGGGCGAGGATCGAGGCGTGGACGAAGCTCGCCAGCATCGGCTCGCCGGCGGCGATGGCTTCGGCCTCGGCGCGCAGGCCCGACCAGACGGGGTCGAGACTGGCGATGCGTTCGGCGGCGACGGTCATGGTCTCTCTCCCCATCCGCGTTTTCGCGTGATGCCCACAGGGGATGTAGGCAGCCCGGCCCCCCGCGAAAAGGGGCGAATTGCCGCCCATCCTAGCGCGGCGCGGCCAGAAGATCGTTAAGACCGCCCGGCAGCTCGCGGTTGACGGCCATGTGATGGACCCGGAGGAGGGCGGCCACCGAGATGGAATCGGTGATCCGCCCGTCGGCGGCCATCGCCAGCGCCTCGGCGAAGGGGAGGCGGCGAACCGCCAGCTCCTCGGTGTCGTCGGGCTCGCCCGAGGCCGGGGTGAGGCCGAGCGCCAGATAGACGAAGGCCTCCTCGTCGGTCACCGAATTGGAGAGGTGCAGGCGCAGGATCTGCCGCCAGTCGGCGGCGGCGAGGCTCGCCTCCTCGGCGAGTTCGCGCTGCATCGCCTGTAGCGGCGTCTCGTCCGGCTCGACGCCGCCTTCGGGCAGTTCCCAGGAATAGGCGTCGAGCGGGAAGCGGTGCTGGCCGACCAGCGTGACGGTCCCGTCCTCATGCAGCGGCACGACGCCCGCGGCGCGCCTGCGGAAGCCGACGACGGTGTAGGAAAAGCGCCGGCCCGAGGCGACGGAGACGTCGTGGTCGGTCAGCGTGATCCAGGGATTGTCATAGACCGTCCGGGCGCCATGGACGACGAAGGGTCCGCGCCGCGAGGTCATCGGGAACGCCGGAACAGCGTCAGAAGCGCTCGCCCCGGATTCAGAAGCGCTCGCCCCGGATTCAGAAGCGCTCGCCCCGGATGCCGTTCGAGGTCATGCGCTGGCCGCGCGCCCGGAAGAAGGCCGTTTCCAGCCGGCTCTGCCGCCGCGACCAGGACGAACGCTGGCTCGAGGTGGAGACCACCGCGAACACAGCTACCAGAAACAACGCAACTGCAATCC
This sequence comes from Alphaproteobacteria bacterium, assembly GCA_016792565.1. GTDB lineage: Bacteria > Pseudomonadota > Alphaproteobacteria > Micropepsales > Micropepsaceae > JADZAI01. Next base: position 49,055 of record JAEUMK010000025.1, on the reverse strand, counting down.
AGCCCATCGAGCGCCCCCGCCCCGTTGCTTCGCTGCATGACAAGATTACGCCAGAGTCCTGATAAATCCACAAAGAACCTGATGACAGTTTCGACAAATTTGGCTTTTCGCGCCGCCGGTGCCACATCGGGCCCAGCACAAGACGGACCGTCCCCATGACCGCCCCCCTCAACGTCGCCGATGCCGGCCCGCTCGACCTCCTGCTGACCCGCCGCTCGGGCTCGGCCAAGGCGATGACCGGACCGGGGCCGTCGGCGGCCCAGCTGGACATCATCCTGACCGCCGCGACCCGGGTGCCCGACCACGGCAAGCTCGCGCCCTGGCGCTTCGTCGTCTTCGAGGGCGAGGGTCGGGCCGATTTCGGCGAGCGTCTGGCGGCGCTGTTCCAGGCGGCCAATCCGGCGGCCATCGCGGAACTGGTGGAGGCCGAGCGCCGCCGCTTCCTGCGCGCCCCCGTCGTGGTGGCGGTGATCAGCCGGGCCGAGGGCAACGCCAAGGTGCCCGAATGGGAGCAGGTGCTCTCGGCCGGCGCCTCCTGCCTGGCGTTGCTGCTGGCCGCCCATGCGCAGGGCTTCGCCGGCTCGTGGCTGTCCGAATGGCCGGCCTATGACGAACGAGTCCGGCCGCTGCTCGGCCTTGAGGCCCACGAACGGATCGCCGGCTTCGTCTATCTCGGCACGCCCGCCGCGCCGCTGGAGGACCGGCCGCGTCCCGATCTTGCCGGCTTGGTGACGCGCTGGCGGGGCTAGAAGCTCAGCCAGGGGCGAAGCGCCGGACCAGCTCCAGCGCCAGTTTCTGGACCGCCGGGCCGCCCTTGTCATGGTCGTTGCTGGCCGCGACGATGGCGATCCGGCGCAGCGGCGCGACCAGCGCGATGGCGTGCCACATCGTGTTGGAGCCCTCGTGGGCGAGCGCCGGTCCCGTCGCCCAGGGCCGCTGGCCATAGACCATCCAGCCCCAGCGATAGGCGCCGTCGCCCTCGACCGGCGCGGTCGCGATGCGGGCCATCGCCTCGGCCGAGACGTAGCCGCCGCCATCGGTCATGAAGAGGCGCAGGAACTTCGCGTAGTCCTCAAGACCTGAATGAACCGTGCCGGCGGGACCGAGCGCGGGCGGGTTGTCGGCCCCCATCATGCGCGGCTCGACGGCGACGCCGAAGGCATGGCCCCAGGGCTGGTCGCCCTGCGGCGCGCCGAAGCCGGCCGAAGCCATGCCGAGCGGGCCGAACAGCTCGTCGCGCATGAGGTCTTCCCAAGAGCGTCGGGTCGCCCGTTCGAGGATCGCGCCCATGACGACGAAATTGATGTTGGCGTAGTGGAAGCCGCGCTCGGGAAAGGCCGGCGGCGCGCCGAGCGCCGCGGCCGCGAGCGCCATGCGCTGCTCGGGCAGGGAGCGCGTGTCGGCGCGGGCGGTCAGCAGCCAGGCGCGGCCCAGCACCGGCTCGTCGCCGAGCCCGGCGGCATGAGCCATCAGGTCCTCGGGCTTGAGCGCCGCATAGGCGGCATCGAGCGCGATGTCGGGCAACAGCTCGGCGAGCGTTGCGCCTTGCGCCATGCGCCCCTGCTCGACCAGCCGGGCGTGGAGGAGGGCGGTCATCGCCTTGGTGTTGGAGCCCAGGTGCCAGAAATCGCCGGTCGTGACGGCGGCCTCGGCCCCGGCCGCGCGAACCCCGGCGGCCTCCAGGAACAGCGTCGTCTCCGCGTCGAACACGGCGGCGGCGATGGCCGGCGCGCCACTTTCGGCGACGGCGGCGGCGACGAGGCCGTCATCGGCGGCGCGGGCGCGGCCGCCAAGCGCGGCGGCGAGCGGCGCGGCGGCGAGGCCGGCGAGGACGGTGCGGCGGCGGAGCGTCGGGAGGATGAGGGACATGAGGATGAGACTAACCTCTCGCCCGCCATTGAAAAGCCACGCCGATCACGGTCTTCTGAGGTCGCGCGCCGCCCGGGCCAGGCGGCGGACTCATCCGGGGAGACTATCCATGTTGAAGACCATCGCCGCCACGCTCATGGGCGCGGCGCTTTTCGCGGCGCCTGCCGTCGCGGCGGAGAAATGCACCGCCAGCGCCGACAGCGTGTGGGAGAGCGCCGGCAAGGGCGTCACGATCGAGGCCTTCGCCAGCGGCTCCAAATGCGAGACGGCGATGGCGGCTCTGGTCATCCGCGACGAGACCGGCGCGGCCGCCTACTACGAGGTCTATCCGGCCGAGTTCGTGATGGTGCTGGCCGGCATGGCGACGCCGAAGGACCTCGAAGCGGCGCTGAAGTCGTGGATCGACACCGCGCAGCCGGCCTTCGCGACCACCGGCGATCTGCCCGAGTGGGCCGAAGGCGCGGAGAGTCCGGTCCTCGGCGATTTCGCCTTCTATCCCGAAGAGGGCATCGACCGGGCGGCCTACACCAAGGTGCGCGACTCCAAGGCGCCGATCTTCTGCTATGTGCAGGGCATGGAGAGCATGGCCTGCATCGTGAAGGACGCCGAGGGCGGCGGCTTCTACAAGCTCGGCGTCCAGACCTTTCCGGGCTGAAGCATGCGCGACCTCCTGAGCATGGGCGCGCGCGCCGGCGCATTGCTGAAGGCGCGCGGCGAGAAGATCGCGGTCGGCGAGACCTCGGCGGGCGGGCTCGTCTCCGCCGCGCTGCTCGCCGTACCGGGCGCCTCGGCCTATTTCGCGGGTGGGGCGGTCACCTATTCGGCGCGCGCGGTGCGCGGCCTGCTCGAACTCTCGTTCGACGAGCTGCGCGGGCGCGGCATCCGCTCCAGTTCCGAGCCCTATGCCGAGATCCTCGCCGAGACGATCCGGCGCAAGCATGGCGGCGTCACCTGGGGCCTGTCGGAGACCGGCGCGGCGGGGCCGGGCGGCAACCCCTACGGCGATCCCTCGGGCCACACCTGCATGGCGGTCGCCGGCCCGGTCTGCGCGGTGCGCACGCTGCGCACCGGCCTCGACGACCGGGTGGAGAACATGTGGCGCTTCGCCGAAGCGACGCTGGCGCTGCTGGCGGAGACGCTGGAGGCCGCGCCCTGATCAGTTGACGAAGGTCTTGCGAACGCGCTCCGACCGCCAGAAATAGGCGGTCCAGATGGCGCCGCCGACCATCGCGCGGATCAGCCATTTCTGGCTCTCTTCGACATCGCCCTGGCCGGGCGCGATGCTCTCGATCAGGCCGGACGCGTAGTACTCGCACGCGCAGGCGGCGATGAGCGCCAGATAGTGCACGGTCATCGCGCCGGGCAAAGTCCGCTTCTTGCGCAGGAACTGGTAGAGCGCCGAGGCCGCTGTGCCGATGATCGCGAACCCCGCGAGGAGCGAGACGACGGCGGCGGCGCGCAGAGTGGTGAGCGGGGGTTCTTCGGCGTTGACAAGGGCCTCGATGAGGGCCGCGTCCATCTCCAGCGTCAGCAGAACCAGATTGGCCAGCGTCAGGAGAAGCGTACCGACCAGGCCGATCAGCGGCAGCACGAGCCAGCCCCCGATGCCGGCGGGCACCTCGCCCGCGCCCTCGCGGACGACAGGCCGGCCATACATGTCGAGATCCGGCTCTCGCCCGTTCCGCGCCACCTAGCCCGCCAGCGCCTGATCGGCGGTGATGGTGGGCAGGTTCTGCGCCTCGCCGACGGCGGCGTAGGTCAGCTTGCCGCGATGGACGTTGAGCCCGGCCTTGAGGTGCGCGTTCTCCTTCATCGCCCGGGCGTAGCCCTTGTCGGCGAGCTGCACCGTGAAGGGCAGCGTCGCGTTGTTGAGCGCGAAGGTCGAGGTCCGCGCGACGCCGCCCGGCATGTTGGCGACGCAGTAGTGCACCACGCCGTCCACCACATAGGTCGGCTCGGCATGGGTGGTCGCGTGCGCGGTCTCGGCGCAGCCGCCCTGGTCGATGGCGACGTCGACGATGACCGAGCCCGGCTTCATCTGGCGCACCATGTCGCGGGTGATCAGCTTGGGCGCCTCGGCCCCCGGCACCAGCACCGCGCCGACCACCAGGTCGGCGGCGAGGACGTGTTCCTCGATCGCGTCGTAGGTCGAGTAGATCGTGTTCAGCTTGGCGCCGAACTGCTGGTCGAGTTCGGCGAGGCGCGGCAGCGACTTGTCGATGACCGTGACATGGGCCTCCAGCCCCATCGCCATGCGGGCCGCGTTGGCGCCGACGACGCCGCCGCCGATGATGACGACCTTGGCGGCCGGCACGCCGGGGACGCCGCCCAGCAGCATGCCGCGGCCGCCCTGCGTCACCTCCAGGCAATGCGCGCCGGCCTGGATCGACATGCGCCCCGCCACTTCCGACATCGGCGCGAGCAGCGGCAACCCGCCGCGGATGTCGGTCACGGTCTCGTAGGCGATGGCGATGCAGCCGGACTTCAGCAGCGCCTCGGTCTGCTCCTCGTCCGGCGCGAGGTGGAGATAGGTGAACAGCACCTGGCCCTCGCGCAGCATCGCGGTCTCGGAGGGCTGGGGCTCCTTGACCTTCACGATCATGTCGGCGCGGGCGAAGATCTCGGCCGGACCGTCGACGATCTCCGCGCCGACGCCCCTGTACATCTCGTCGGTCAGGCCGATCGCCGCGCCGCCGCCCTTCTGCACCATCACCTTGTGACCGTGGACGATCAGCTCGCGCACCGCCGAAGGCGTCATGCCGATGCGGTACTCGTGGACCTTGATCTCCTTGGGAACGCCGATGAGCATGGAAATCTCCTGAAGAAGGCGCGCCGCCGGCGCGCCGCGTTTGGGGCTCAGCCTAGCACGCGCCCCGGAACGATTCCCACGCCCGCAGGCCGGGCGTCATGCCGCAGCAAGGGCCTCGGCGAGCTTGCCGAACATCTCGTCGACATGGCTCTTCTCGGCGATCAGCGGCGGCGAGAAGGCGAGCGTGTCGCCCGAGACGCGGAACATCACGTCCTTGTCGAAGAACATGGTCTTCATCGTCTCGAAGCCGCGCTTGCCCGGCGCGCCCTCGATGGGGTCGAGGTCGATCGCCGCCGCGAGGCCGACATTGCGGATGTCGGCGACGTGGCGCACGCCCTTGAGGCTGTGCACGGCGGCGCCGAAATAGGGCTCCAGTTCGGCCGAGCGCTGGAACAGGCCCTCGTCGCGGTAGAGGTCGATGGTCGCGCAGGCGGCGGCGGCGGCCAGCGGATGGCCCGAATACGTGTAGCCGTGGAACATGTCGATCGCATGGTCCGGGCCGGTCATGAACTGCTCGTAGATCGCCTTGTCGATGACGACGCCGCCCATCGGCACCGCGCCCGAGGTCACGCCCTTGGCGAAGGTGATCATGTCGGGCGTCACGCCGAAGCGCTCGGCCGCGAAGGCGGCGCCGAGGCGCCCGAAGCCGGTGATGACCTCGTCGAAGATCAGGAGGATGCCGTGCTTCCTGGTGATGGCGCGCAGCCGGTCGAGATAGCCCTTGGGCGGCGGCAGCACGCCGGTCGAACCCGCCATCGGCTCGACGATCACCGCGGCGATGGTCGAGGCGTCGTGCAGGGCGACCAGCTTCTCCAGCTCGTCCGCCAGATGGGCGCCCCATTCGGGCTGGCCGTTGGTGAAGGCCTGCTCGGCGCGGCTGTAGGTCGCCGGCAGGTGGTCGGCCTGGAAGGCGAGGGCGTTGAACCAGCGCTTGTTGTTGACCATGCCGCCGGCCGAGATGCCGGCCATGCCGACGCCGTGATAGGCGCGCTCGCGGCCGATGATGCGGGTGCGCGTGCCTTCGCCGCGCGCCCGGTGCCAGGCGACGGCGATCTTGACCGCCGTGTCGGTCGATTCCGAACCTGAGTTGGTGAAGAAGACGTGGTTGAGATCGCCGGGCGCCAGCGCCGCGATCTTGACCGCCGCCTCGAACGCCTTGGGGTGGCCGAACTGGAAGGATGGCGCGAAGTCGAGCGTCGCGGCGGCGTCCTGGATCGCCTTGACGATCGGGGCGCGGCAATGGCCGGCATTGGCGCACCACAGGCCGGCGGCCGCGTCGAGCACGCGGCGGCCGTCCTGGTCGAAATAGTACATGCCCTCGGCGCGCGAGACGATGCGCGGGCGGCGCTTGAACTCGGTGTTCGGCGTGAAGGGCAGCCAGAACGCCTCAAGCTGGTTGGTGGTCAGCGCCGTCATGTCCGTCTGTCTCCGCATGGCCTCCGGCCCGAAGCGGCCGGCCGATCCCGAAGCCGCATCTTAGCGCGCCGCCCTGCGCGCCGACAGGGTGTGCGGCGCGGCTAGAACGGCGAAGGCAGCTTCAGCGCGATGCTGACGATCAGGAGGCCGAGCACGTAGCTCCAGAAGGTCACCAGCAGCAGGATGGCGATGCGATAGCCGGGCGGCGGCGGTTCGCTCTGGCGGCGGAAGGCGCCGAAGGCCAGGATCGACGGGCCGGTGAAGATCGTCAGGCCGACCGCCGCCAGGCGTCCGGCGTCGGTCTCGGCCTTGGGCGAGTATTCGCGCTGGCCGCTGAGCAGCATGTAGAGGCTGGCGATCAGGCCCGATGCCACGAAACCGGTGGCGACCACCATCAGGAGTATCAGCCCTTCGCGCATGCGGCCCCCGGCGTGCTGACGTCTTTCGCGCCTTGCGATGCACAGGGCGCGCCGCGCCTTGGCGTGCCGAAACGGGACATCGGCCCTATCTCAGGCTCTCCAGGTCGGGCGGCAGCTTGGCGTCCGGCTCGGCCTTGCGGAACTTCGACAGAGGCATCCGCACCAGCGTGTTGCCCTCGGCGTCGAGGAAGATGACCATCGGCTCCGACATGCCGTGGATCTCTTCCTCGGTCTTCGGTGCGGCGCCGCCGCAGGCGTCGGCGCTGGCGTCGCACGGATTGACCGAGGGACGTCCGCCCGACTTGTCGACCGCCGCCGAAACGGACGGGACGGTCAGCAGCAGCACGGCGATGAGGGCGGCGGATTTGCGCATGACCGTATCCTTGGGGCAAAAGGCGTGTCGGCGCGGCCGCTGCAAGGCGGGGACCATCGGCGGCGTCCCGGATTGAAACGCGTGAAAGGCCCGCTGCGATCCATGACGGACGACCGACGCGCCGCCGACGAGCCCGAGGAACGGCCGGGCTGGCTCTATCCGCTGATCCTGTTCGCCATCACGGCGGCGATCGGCGCGGTGATCCTCTATCTCTACGTGGGACCCGGCCTCGACGAACTGACCGGCGCCGCGGTGCGCCCGACCAGCGAGCAGGCGCCGGTCGCGGTGACGCTGGGCACGCGGCGCTTCGCCATCCCTGGCAACTATATCCGCCTGCCGGCGCAGCGCCGCGCCGGTCCCGCCAGCGAGATCGAGCTGCAGGCCTTCCTGCCCGACATGCACGGCTATGCCGATGCCGACGACGAGGGGCTGCGCGACGTCTCGCGGCACTCGCCGGTGGTGGCGCTGATCCTGAAGGCCGGGGCGCCCGAACTTTCCGAGCGCGACCGCTTCGAGCGCATCTACCGGCGCAACGCCGATCCGCTGAAGCCGCCTTACGACTACTTCGGCCTCACCGTGATGCAGATGGCCGAAGACTCAGGCTATGTCGACCAGAAGGTCTTTACGCGCGAGCTCGACGGCGGCGAGTTCGCCGTGGTGATCTGCTCGGCCGACGACAAGGAGCACGACATCGGCGGTCTGTGCCTGCGCGAGATGGCGTGGGGCGAGGGCCTCACGGCGATCTACAGCTTCCGCGGCGGGCGGCTGCGCAACTGGAAGGACATCGACGACGCGGTGAAGGCGCTGCTGACCCGGCTGGAGGCGCCGCCCGGCTGAGGGCTACTTCTTCTCGGGCAGGTCGATGTCGAGGATCGCCATGTTGAACTGGTAGCTCGTCTCGCCGTCCTCGATGTCCTCGGAGACGACGCCGAGGAAGTCGGAGCCGAGATAGACCTCGACCGAATCCTTGAGGTTGGCGCGCGGGCGCAAATTGATCGCCTCGTTGCGGAACGTGTCGCGCAGATAGGTCTCCACGCGCATCATGTCCTTGCGGTCCATGGCCTTGCTTCCTTGTCGTCGGGTGCGGCCCGTTGCGGACCCTGATTGGGGCCGCATTTGAAGCGCGCAGCGGTTCCGGTCAAGAGTGGCGTCCATGACCTGGTATGAAGCGACCGCCCGCCCCGCCCCCCACAGGCCGCCCCTGGCGGGCGATCTGGCCGCCGATGTCTGTGTCGTCGGCGGCGGCTATGCCGGCCTCTCGGCGGCGCTTCACTGCGCGCAGGCGGGGCTGAAGACGGTGCTGCTGGAAGCCGCAGCGGTCGGGGCCGGGGCGTCGGGCCGCAATGGCGGGCAGATCCATTCCGGCCAGCGCCAGGATCAGGACTGGCTGGAAAAGCGCTTCGGCGCGGACGAGGCGCGGCGCTTCTGGGCGCTCGCCGAGGAAGCGAAGGCGCTGGTGCGGCGGCTCATCGCCGATCACGCCATCGATTGCGACCTGAAGGACGGTCTCATCCACGCCGCCTGGAAGCCGCGCGAGGCGCCCGCGCTGGAGGCCCACGCCGCGCATATGCGGGCGGTCTATGGCTACGAGACGACCTGGCTCGACAGGGCCGAGACCGCGCGCTGGATCGCCTCGACGCGCTATCACGGCGCCGTCTTCGATCCGGGCGGCGGCCATCTTCATGCGCTCTCGTATGCGCGCGGCCTCGCGGCGGCGGCCGAACGGGCGGGCGCCGCCATTCACGAGGCGACGCGCGCCCTCGCCGTCGCGCCCGCGCCGGGGGGCGCCGCCGTCCGCACGGCGAGCGGGACGGTGACGGCGCAGCACGTCATTCTTGCCTGCGACACCTGGCTCGGCGATCTCGACCCCGCAGCGGGCGCCCGGGCGTTGCCGATCAATTCCTTCATCGGGGTGACGGCGCCGCTGGGCGAAGCGGCGGCACGGGCGCTGATCCCCTCGGGCGCGGCTGTCGCCGACACCAAGTTCGCGGTCGACTACTATCGCGTCACCGCCGACCACCGGCTGCTGTTCGGCGGCGGCGAAACCTACACGGCGCGCTATCCGCGCGATCTCAAGGCCTTCGTCGCCCGGCCGATCCACCGGGTCTTTCCGCAGCTCAAGGACGTCGCCATCGACTATGCCTGGGGCGGGCCGGTCGGCGTCACGATTTCGCGCATGCCGCATTTCGGCTGGAATGGGCCGAGCATTCTCTTCGCGCACGGCTTCTCCGGCCAGGGCGTGGCGACCGCGACGCTGGCGGGGCAGCTTCTGGCCGAGGCGGCGCGGGGCACGCTGGAGCGCTTCGACGTCTTCGCCCGGGTGAAGCACCGGGCCTTCCCGGGCGGGCGTCTGCTGCGCGCCCCGCTGCTGGCCCTCGGCATGGCCTGGTATGCGCTGAAGGACCGGCTCTGAGGCGAGGCCCGGAACGACGAAGGCCCGGCTTGCGCCGGGCCTTGCCGCTTCGCCGCGATGACGCGGATCAGAAGTTCAGGATGGCCGAGCCGACGAAGCGCTCGTCGCACAGGTCCGTGCCGCCGTAGCAGGCGATCTCTTCCACGTCGGTGCCGAAATAGCGCAGGTCGATCGACAGGATGCCGTAGGTCGCCGTCACGCCGAGATCGTAGTGGAAGTAGTCGTCGATGCCGGCGAAGGCGTTGTCCTCGATCCACTGGTAGCCGATGTTCGCGGTCGCCTTGAAGTCGTCCGAGATCTGGTAGCCGACGCCCGTGCCGAGCCAGAACGCCGCGCCGGTGTCACCGAAGAACTCCGGCGAATAGGCCATCTTCCCGTAGATCGAGAAGGCGTCCATCGAATAGGTGACGGTGCCCAGCATCTCGAAATAGTCGTACTCGGTGCCGTCCGGGGCGTTCGGGTACGAGTAATAGGCGAGGCCGATATCGAAGGACGTGTTGTCGTCGATCGATCCGGCATAGCCGCCATAGATGTCGAGTTCGAAATCGGTGTCGTTGCCGAAATCGACGTTCGAGCCCCAGAGGCCGGCATAGAAGCCGCTCTCGTGGCTGACGGTGATGCTGGCCTGCAGCGCGGCGTCGTGGTTGGTCTGCGACTGGCCGCGGAACATGTAGTCGCTGACGATGCCGAACGTGCCGGCGACCGACCAGGGCGACTCGGCGGCGGCGATGCCGGCGGTCAGAGAGGCCGCGCAGGCAGCCGACAAGAGAAGGCGCTTCATCGTTTCACTCCTGTTTTCACACCACCGCGCCGATCGGTCGCGGACGGCCACATCGTCAGAAACGCCAAGACGGTTAATCGAAGCTTACGCCCCCGCGGCCCCGTCCGGCGCCAATTCCAGCAGAACGAGTGATCGAGCCTTTTCCGGCGGAAATCAAACGGAACTCGCGCGAACACTGTGTCGTTTGCGTCACATCGTGCGGTCTTGCACAGGGCCCCGTTGCCCGAAAGCCTCAGACCGGCAGAAGGCGGCCCGGGATCGCTCCCGGGCCGCCGCCTGACGCGCCTGCGAAACCCCTCAGAACGCGAAGGAGACCGTGCCGACGATCTCGTCGTCGTCGCCGTCGATGTCGGTCGCGATCCAGCGCAGGTCGAACGACACGTTCTCCACCGTCGCGGTCAGGCCGATATCGTAGTGGACATAGTCCAGCGTCTCGTCGTCCAGCCATTGCTTGCCGACATTGCCGCTGATGGCGAGCCAGTCGACGATCGAGATCGAGGCGTTGCCGCCCAGCCAGAAGGCGTCGCCGGTGTCGCCGAAGAAGGCCGGCGAGTAGGCCGCCTTCACGCCGATCGCGCCGCCCTCGAAGCTGTATTTCAGGCCGGCGCCGAACTCCATGAAGTCGTAGTCCCATTCGCCGGGCGATCCGGGATAGGCGTAGTAGACGAAGTTGATGTCGTAGCTCAGGCTGTCGGTGAACGAGCCGCCATAGCCGATGAAGCCGTCGATCTCGAGGTCCGCCTCGGCGTCGCCGAAATTGATGTTCGACCCCCAGAAGCCGGCATAGAAGCCGCTCTCGTGGGCGAAGGTGACGCCCGCCTGGATCGCCGGATCGTCCAGCGTCTGCGTGATGCCCCGGAACATGTAGTTGCTGGTCGCGGCGACCGAGCCCGAAATGGTCCAGGGCTCGTCCGCGGCAGCGGAGCCGGCGCACAGGGCGGCGGCCCCGACGGCCGTCAGAAGGAACTTCTTCATCGCATCACCTCGTGTTGTGTCCGGCCCCGTTTCCGGTGGCCGGTCTTCCTGAAGACGCTGAGCTCGGACGCCAGGGGGCTTTCGCTCCCGCACCCAAGACCGCGCTGCATTGCAGTGTCGGCCGGTTGAGTTTTGGCGGTTTTCAGGAAAACACAATTGCTGCGATGCGGAAAAACGTGTCCTTTCGGTGACAGAAATGCCTAAAAACAGGACAGCGTTTCTCGCTGCCTAAAGAACAGGCATTTCCTGCTCAGCGCTGGGACAGGGGTGTCAACGAAAGGTGCAGTCCGGCGTCGGTCATCAGGAACTCGCCGGTGATGTGCTGCGCCCCCTCGGCGCAGAAGAAGACGACGGCATCGGCGACGTCGTCGGGCATGCCGGCCCGGCGCAGCGGGGTGATCTTCTCCTGCATCGCCACCATCTTGTCGTGCACGTCCTGGCCGAGCGCGTCCTTGAACCAGCGCGTGCCGACGAAGCCGGGGCAGACGGCGTTGACGCGGATCTCGGGCGCCAGGGCGCGGGCGAGGTCGATGGTCATCGTGTTCATGGCGCCCTTCGAGGCGGCATAGGCGACCGACGAGCCGATCCCGGCGACGCCGGCGATCGAGGAGACGTTCACCACCGCGCCGTAGCCCTGCGCCTTCATCGCCGGGGCGCAGGCGCGGATCATCTGGAACGCGCCGACGACGTTGACGCCGTAGATCCAGTGCCAGTCCTCGGCGGTCAGGCCTTCCAGGTCGGCGTGGTCGACGATCTTGGTGGTGCCGGCATTGTTGACCAGGATGTCGATGCGGCCGAAGGCGTCGAGCGTCTCGCGCGCCAGGCGGCGGCAGTCCGCGTCGCTGGAGACGTCGGCCTGGACGATCCGCGACTGGGCGCCGATCTTCTGGATCGCGGCCTGGGTCGCCTCGGCCTCGGCGCGGCTCTTGGTGTAGTTGATGATCACGCTGGCGCCGCGCGCCGCCAGCTTCTCGGCGACCGCCGCGCCGATTCCCGTCGCCGATCCGGTGACGATCGCCACCTTGCCGTCCAGCCGCATGTCCCGCGCTCCCCGTTTGCTGCGTCGTCCGGCCGACAAAGACCGGCGCGGTCGGGGCGTCAAGACCGGCGGGCCGACGGAGAACGGCGCCCGGCGCGTTGAATGGCCACGATGCGGGCTGGGAAACCCTTGGAGACATCAATGAAGACGAGATATCTGGCGCTGGCGGGCATTCTGGTCGCCCTGCCGCTTGCCGCCATCGCGCACGAGCACGGCGAAGGCCGCGGGCCCGGCAAGGCCATGCTCGACGCCGACGGCAACATCACCGTCGAGACGGTGCGGGCGGCCTCGGCGGAACGCATGAAGCGGCTCGACAAGAACGGCGACGGCGTCCTGACGCCGGACGAGGCGCCGCGCCTGTTCGACCGCCCGGACGCCGACGGCGACGGCAAGATCACCGCCGAGGAGATGGCGGCCCAGGCCGAGGCGCGGCTGAAGCGGGCCGATGCCGACGGCGACGGCAAGGTCACCGAGGCGGAGCGCCAGGCGATCCGCGAGAAGATGGGACGCGGCCACGGCCGCCGTCACGGCGGCGAGACCCCGCCGGAAGGCTCGCCGCAGTAAGCGGCGCGGGCGGGGCCGGCGGCGATCCGGTCCCGCCCGGCCTTCCGCCGATCGCGTCGTCTTCGTCTTCGGTCCGGTGCGCGACGCACTGGCGTCCGGGCCGCGCGTCGGTATGGTGCGGCCGATGAGAATCGTCCTTATCCGTCACGGCCGTCCGGCGATGGGCCGCAGCCGCTGGATCGGCCACGCGGCCTTCGCCCGCTACATCGACGACTATCAGGCGGCCGGGCTCGAACAGGGCAGCGCGCCGCCGGACGAGCTGGTGGCGCTGGTCTCCGGGGCGACGCGCATCTTCGCCAGCGAGCTGCAGCGTTCGATCGACAGCGCCCGCCGGCTCCTGCCCTCGGCGGAACTTGTCTCGACGCCGCTCTTCACCGAATCCCCGCTCGCCTCGCCCAAGCTGCCCGCCCTGCGCCTGAAGGCCCCGGCCTGGGCGGTGGTGGCCCGCGTCGCCTGGCATGGCGGCTTCAAGCCGGGCATCGAAAGCTACGGCCAGTCGAAGCATCGGGCGCGCAAGGCGGCCGATCTCCTGGCCGGGGCGGCGGAGCGCGACGGCATCGCGGTGCTGGTGGCGCACGGCTATTTCAACGCCATTCTGGGCCGTACGCTCGGCCTGCGCGGCTGGCGCAAGGTCTCCGGCGCCCATCGCGCGCGGTTCTGGAACACCGTCGTCTACGAGCGCGACACGCCGGCTCATGGCGCGCCGGCGCCGAAGAAACCGGGCCGCATCCGGCGCCTGGGCGCCCGCATCCGCGGCCGCGGCAAAGAGCAGGCGGCCTGAGCGGCGTCAGGCGCCGAAACAGGCCATCGCCTCGACCAGCCAGCCATAGGCCGCGTCCTGGCGCAGCACGCCGGCTTCGTTCACCGAATTGCCGTGGCGCACCACGATGAGATCGCGGTGCGGACAGCAGGCGACCCACTGCCCGGCATAGCCGTTCATCGAGAAGCCGCCGGGCGAGAACATCTCCAGCCACCAATGCGCGCCGTAGCCGCGTCCGTCCTCGGGCTGCGCCGGTCCCGGGGTGCGGGCGAAGTCGATCCAGCTCTCGGGCAGCAGGCGCGCGCCGGCCCACACCCCGCCGCGCAGCGCCAGCAGGCCGATGCGGGCGAAGTCCTCGGCCGGCATGAAGCAGTAGGAGGAACCGATGAAGGTGCCGGCGCCGTCGAATTTCGGGATCGTGCGGGCGATGGCCAGCGGCGCGAACAGGCGCTTCTCCATGAAGGCGCGCATCCCCGCCTCGCCGCCGCCGACGATGGCGCCCAGCGCCCGGGCGAGGATGTTGCTGGTGCCGCTGGCATAGTTGAAGACGGTGTCCGGCCAGTGGGCCAGCGGCTTGTTGGCGGCGAAGGCGCCCATGTCGGCCTTGCCGCTGGCGAACAGCATTTCCATCGTGTCGCTGACGGCGCCGTCGACATAGTCCTCGCGGAACTCCAGGCCGCTCGACATGTGCAGCAGCTGCGTCCAGGTCAGCGCGGCGCGCGGGTCGTCCTTGCCCTGCCATTCCGGCGCGGCCAGCGGCGCATCCACGTCGATCGCCCCCTCGGCGGCGAGGAAGCCGATCAGCAGCTGCGTGATGCTCTTGGCCATCGACCAGGACGGATAGGTCGACGTCGCCGAATGGCCGTGGCCGGCATAGCGCTCGGCGACGATGCGGCCGCGCTGGACGGCGAGGAAGGCATGGGTCTCGCCCATCGCCTGGTGCGCGGCGGGATCGAAGGCCCGGTCGAGCAGGGCGCTCAGCCTGGCGGCGTCGGCGCTGGCGGGCAGGGCGCCGCGCGGCCAGTCGCGCTCGGGCCAGGGCGTGTCGGCGGGCTGGATGGGGTAGGGCGGCAGGGTCATGCGGCGACCCTAAGGCATGGCGCATCGTCCTGTGAACACGGCGGGAAAAGAAATCCCCGGCGCATGGGGCAATGCGCCGGGGATCAGCAATGCCGACGAGCGGGGGGCGTCAGTTCGGCTTGCCGGTCTCGGACTGGCTCTTGGCGGCGAGCGCCTGGAGCTTCGCCAGCTCGCGGATGTAGAGCGTCTTCGATTTGCGCTCCGCGATGTGGTCGTGGTTGAGCTGCGAGAGGACGCGGGCGACCGTCTCGCGCGTCGTCGAGGCGAGCGCCGCGATCTGCGCCTGGGTCGGCAGCGGGTAGATCAGCCACGAATTGGGACGCACGGGATCGGGCTTCTTCATCCGCAGCAGCTCGACATAGACGCGCTGATAGGCCGACAGCGTCGCCAGATCGAGGATGCGGTCGTCCGCCGAGCGGATGATGCGCACCAGCTTCTCCATCACCCGCGCCGCGATGGCGGGGTCGGAGGCGAGCACCTCCTTGAAGGCGCCCGGCGTCAGCGTCGCCAGCAGGCAGTCGTCGACCGCCAGCACGTTGGCCGAGCGCGGACGGCCGTCGATGGCCGACAATTCGCCGAAATAGCCGCCGGCGGGAATGATCGCATAGGCGACCTCGCGGCCCGAGGCCGAGTAGTTGACGATCCGCACCTCGCCCTTGAGGACGAAGTAGACGTCGCCTGCCTGCTCGTCGCGGCTGAGGATCTCCTCGTCCGCGTTGCAGCGCCGCAGATTGGCGTGGCGGAAGATCATCTCGTGGGTCGCCGCCGCCGCGCCGCGGAACAGCGGGAACTCGGCCAGCGCCGCCCGGCCTTCGTGGCTGTGCGATGTGTCATAGGCGGCGTGATCGGTGTGGCCCGTCTCGTTCGCCGTCATGGTGTTGGATTCCAGCATGTGTCCGCCCTCTCCCCTCGACCGTGAGCCAAATCACAGTCGCGCCTTGAGAAAGCCTGAATTGCCCGGAAATTAATGTGACGCAGATCACAAACGAGGTCAAGATGTGCGCCAGCGCACATTTTCCCGCGCAGGTTGCGTCACTTCGCGCAACCCCGATGCGCGGCTAAGTCTTTTCGGGCGCAACGTTTTCTGCGCGAGTAGTGACGCAGCGACAGGCTGGGGCCGCGCCGTGAGGGGAGACACTCTATGATGATTTCTGACAAGTTCGGCCGCGCCGTCCTGGCGGCCGCGGTGGCGTTTGCGGCTCTGCCGGCCATGGCGGCCGATTCGCTGACCGGCGGCCCGATGATTCCCAATCCGCAGATCGAGGAAGGCGCGCTGCCCAAGGACGCCAAGGGCTTCTCCAAGGCGGGCAGCAACTTCACCAAGGGCCGCCAGTCCAAGCCGCAGACCATGGGCCAGGTGACGGTCTCGGACCGCTGCTTCGTGACGAGCGTCGATTACTGCTACATGGACGGCTATGCGCCGCTCGGCGAGCCCTGCATCTGCTCGGACGGCTACTACTACTACGACGGCGTGGTCTACTGACCGCTGCCGCCGCGACACGCGAAACGGGCAGCCTCGCGGCTGCCCGTTTTTGCATTTGCGCCAGGCGCAGCCTTCAGAGGACCGTCAGCATCCCCGCGACCAGCGGGTGGCGGACGATGTCGCGGTCGCCGAGGCGGATGACGCCGACATCCTCCAGCGTCGACAGCTTGTCGCCGACCGTGGCGAGGCCCGAGAGGCCCGGCAGCAGATCGCTCTGGTCGGGATCGCCGGTCAGCACCATGGTCGAGTGCCAGCCGAGCCGGGTCAGCATCATCTTGATCTGGCCGTAGGTGCAGTTCTGCACCTCGTCGATGACGATGAAGGCGTTGTTGAGGGTGCGGCCGCGCATGTAGGCGATGGGGGCGATCTCGATCGAACCGTCCGACAGCAGCAGCTTCAGCCGCTTGGCGCCGAGCCGGTCGGAGAGCGCATCGTAGAGCGGGCGCAGATAGGGGGCGAGCTTGTCCTCCAGCGCGCCGGGCAGGAAGCCCAGATTCTCGCCCGCCTCGACCGCCGGCCGGGTCAGGATGATGCGGCCGATGCGGCCCGCCTCGAAGGCCTCCACCGCCTTGGCGATGGCGAGATAGGTCTTGCCGGTGCCGGCCGGGCCGAGCGCCACGACGACGTTCTTCTTGTCGATGGCCTCCAGCAGCAGGCGCTGGTTGTCGCTGCACGGGCGGATGTTGCGGACATAGGATTTGTCGCGGGCTTCCGTGCCTTCGCGATCGAGCGGGGACCAGGCGGGCTTTTCGGGAAACAGCGCCCTGACCTTGGACTTGGACCGGTCTTCATAGCTCCGCGTCTTTTCACGCGTTGCCCGCTTCGCCATCGTGTCGTCCTTTCATGGGTGAGAACCGACGCAACAAGCCGCGCGCGGCGATGCTCTGCCGCGGGCGGAAAGGGGTGATGGTGCGGTGAAGGACGCCAGGGTCCGCGCGGCCGTGGGCCGGGAACCGGTCGGATGGAAGCTCGGCAAGGCCGCCGGCGCGTTCCGTCACCCTGGGGCGTCTCCCCTCGTAAGCTCGGACCCGGACTGAAGGATCCGAATCAACTCGTCCTTCGAAATTAGCCGAGGGACGCTGCACCGCCGCAAAGAATTTTCGTCAGTTCGGCGACGCCATGCGGAAAGACTGCGCCGGCGCGGTTAACGCCGGCTTAACCATGATGAAGAGGCGCTCAGGCGAGAAGGGCGATGGCGTTCTGCGCCAGCGCGGCGAGGCAGCCGAGCGCCAGGCCCACCGTAATGCGCGGGCTGGCCAGCGTCAGGATCATCGGCCGGGTCGGGAACGAGAAGGTCTTGGGCATCGCCGCGAACTTGAAGTCGTGCGCGCCGCCGAAGCGCGGATCGGCGACCAGCCTGGCCATGTCGCGGCGGCTGCGATAGCGCATGTAGCCGACGATCGACCAGCCCGGATCGGGCTCGACGCCCCAGGCGTCGAAATAGGGACCGATCTTGCGCGCCGCGATGGCGGGATGACCGGCTTTGCGCAGCAGGGCCGGCAGGAACATCTTCGTATAGCCTTCCATCACGGCGCGGGCCGGCCGGGGCGCGCCGGTCGCCGGATCGGGCACTTCGCCGTCGGCCAGCTTCACGAGGTTCAGCATGAAGAACTCGCGACCGTCGTCGGTTTCCAGAAAGCGGCGGAGCGCGCCCATCTCGTTGCGGGCGCCGGCCTCCGGATTGGCCGCCTTGATGGCGTCGATCAGGCGCTCGACCTCGGCGGGGGCGATGGCGCCCCGCCAGTTCACATACCAGGCGAGGAACAGACCATAGGCGGCCAGCGCCACGCCCCACACCCAAAGACCCGCCATCGCGTTCCCCCTGTGGCCGTCGATTATTATGGCACGAAGCGTGTCACAACCTCGCCGTCGCGGCAAGCCGCGCGCCGCCCCGCCGCCGGGCGAAGCGCCACGCCGTGCGCCCCAGCCGCCAGGCCGAGACCGCCACGCGCAGCGCGACCGCCGCCAGAAGTCCGGCGATCCACAGGACAAGAGCCCAGACGTATTCGAAGAGGATCTGAAGCACGTTGGCGGTGTACTTGATGGCGCGCAGCGAGGTCTTGCCGGTCAGCTCCATGACGCCGCGCGTGCGCTTGCCCGCGACCTTGGCGAGGCCGTGCAGGTCGTCGATCTCCTCCAGGGTCTCGACGCGCTTGAGGATGCGCAGCGCCTCGGCGGTGCCGACGGCGGCGCGGATGTCCTCCATCTTGCCGAGCAGGTCGAAGAGTCGCGCGCCCTTCACGGTGCGGGCGTAGGTCGCCAGCGCCGCCCACGAACCGACCGGATCGGCGGGATTGACCCGCCGCAGCGCCTGTTTGAGGGCCGGCATGTCGATCGCCTCGCCGGCAAGGCGCGTGAGCCGGGCGGCGAAGGCGGCGGTGAGGTGGCCCGAGCGCTTGGCGAACTTCACGAACGACAGTCCGGCCTTGACGACGATGCCGCCACCGCCGGTCGCGATCGTGCCGGCGGTCGCCGCGAGGCCGACGGTCGAGAGGCCGAGGATGAAGGCGGAATAGTCTTCGCCGGCGATCATCTTGCCGCCCTCCACGACGATGTCGCGGATGTCGCCATAGACCGTGAGGTCGGAGGTGATCGCGCCGCCCAGGCCGGCGAGCGTCTCGCCCTCGCCGCTGACGAAGCCGGCGAGGTAGTCGGCGAACTGCGTCTCCAGGCTGTCCTCGCGCGCTTCCAGCGCCAGCGCGGCGGCCTCCAGGCCGCCGGCGAGCGGGATGTTCAGCTTGCGCGCGATATCGAGGAAGAGCGCGGCGTCGCCGCTGTCTTCGCGCGCCACCGCGTCGGCAATCAGCTGCATCGCCTTGGCATCGTTCAGATACCAGCGCGTATCCGCCTCGACGATCCCCTCCTCGCTCATCCCCGCGCGCCAGCCGATCGCGTCCGCCAGCGCCGGCGGCAGCGTCACGCGCCAGTCGAACGCCAGCGCCGCCGCGCCGAGGCCGAGCGTCGCAAGCAGCAGAAAGAAGGCGAGCCGGCCGAGCATAGCGGATCCTTGTCGCCCGCTATTATGGCGCGTTTGTGGACGGGGCGCGCGGCGCCGGGCCGGTGTAGCGGGCGCGCGGGCGGATCAGGCGGCCGGTCGCGCGCTGTTCTATCGCATGGGCGGTCCATCCGGCGGTGCGCCCGATGGCGAAAAGCGTCAGCCCGGTTTCCGGCGGCAGGCCGAGGTGGTGAGACAGCACCGCGAAGGCGTAATCGATATTGGGATCGACGCCCGCGATCTCGTGCGCGGCAAGCACCACGCCCTCGGTCAGGCGCCGGTCGGCGCCGGCCGCCGCCAGCGCCTTCAGCAGCGCCACGGCGCGCGGATCGGCGGCACGGTAGAGCGGATGGCCGAAGCCGGGCAGGCGCTCGCCGCCGCTGCGCAGATCCTTGATGGCGCGTTCGGGCGCATCGGCGTCGATCTGGGCGACGAAGCGAGCGGCGCGGGCCGAGGCGCCGCCATGGCGCGGACCCTTCAGCGTCGCCAGCGCGGCGGCGAGCGCATCGTAGATCGACGTTCCGGTCGAGACCGCGACGCGGGCCGCAAAGGTCGAGGCGTTGAGTTCGTGGTCGGCGATCAGCACCAGGGCGCGCCGGATGAGGTCGGCGGCATGGCGATGGCCGGGCGCCCAAGCTGCGGCCAGGGTGCGGTGGACGGGATCGCGCGACGGCGTTCGTCCGGCGGCCAGCGCCGCGAGGATGCGCACGGCCCGCGCGCCGATCGCCGCGCCGCCTGCGGCCGTGCCGTTGAAGGCGGCGGGATCGCCGCTCGCCGCCAGCGCCATCAGAGCGGCGGCGCGATCGATGAAGGGGCGGCCCTCCAGCGCAGCGGCAGCGCCGGCGAGCGCCGCCCACAGCGCCTCCAGACCGCGTTCGGCGAAGGGATCGCCATCGGCGCTGTCCCAGAGCAGCGTCGCGACATGCTCGAAGCTCGCCTTGGCCGACAGATCCACCGCCGAAGCGCCGCGATAGAAGGGGCCGTCCGGGGTGATCAGGCAGATCGCCGAGTCGAGCGCCAGCGGACTGGACGACTCGATCGGCAGGCGGGCTTCGGGCGGGGCGCGGCGGTCTTTCAGGGCGCGCACGTCGTCGGCGCGGTAGCGCTTGGCGCGCCCGTCGGACGAGGCCTCGGAGCGGATCATGCCGCGGCTCACATAGGCGTAGATCGTGGCCGGCGAGACGGAAAGCGTCGCCGCCGCCTCCTGCGCGGTCATGTAGAGGGCGGACGGGCCATCATTCATATTGATCATGCTCGTCAATATTGAGTGCTTTCTAGAATCGCGTGAGTCTCGCCGCGCTGCAAGGAGAAAACCCATGAACATGCCCCTCACCGGCCGTTCGATCGGTCTCGACGGAATCCCCGCCGCCGTGACGGCGCTCAGCCTGGTGGACGGCGAGAACGGCGTTCTGGTGATCGCCGGTCTCTCCGTCGAGCGCCTGGCGGAAACCCTCACTTTCGAGGCCGTGGCGGCGGGGCTGTGGCGCATCGCCGACCCGCGGGCCGAGGCGGTGGAGCCGGCGACGTTCGGACGTCTGCGCGCCGCCGCGTTCGAGCAGGCGCTGCACATCTGCCCTTCGCTCGTCCGCCTCGGGCCGGTCGACGGCCTGCGCGCCGCGCTCGCCGCGCTGGACATCGCCGATGGCCCAAGCGCTGCGGCGGCGATCGTGGCGGCGGTGCCGGTTCTCATCGCCACGCTGGAGGCGCTGCGCGCCGGGCGCGCGCCGCTCGCCCCCGATCCGGCGCTCGGCCATGCCGCCGACATGCTGCGGATGCTGCGCGGCGCGCCGCCTTCGCCGGCCGAGGCGCGGGCCCTCGACGCCTATCTGACGACGGTCAGCGATCACGGCATGAACGCCTCGACCTTCGCCTGCCGGGTGGTGACGGCGACCCGGGCGAGCCTCGTCTCGGCGGTGACGGCCGCCTATGGCGCGCTGTCCGGGCCGCTGCACGGCGGCGCGCCGGGGCCGGTGCTCGACATGATGGACGAGATCGGAGACCGGACCGCCATCGCGCCGTGGATCGCGGCGGCGCTGGAGCGCGGCGAGCGGCTGATGGGATTCGGCCATCGCATCTATCGGACCCGGGATCCGCGCGCCGACGTGCTCAAGGCGGCGCTGGAGCGTCTCGCCCCCGCGACGCCGCGCCTCGCCTTCGCGCTGGAGGTGGAGCGGGAGGCGCGGGCGCAGCTGAAAGCCCGTCATCCCGAGCGGCCGCTCGACACCAATGTCGAGTTCTACACCGCGCTCCTGCTCGATGCGCTCGGCCTGCCGCGCGCGCTCTTCACGCCGCTCTTCGCGGTGGGGCGGGTGGCGGGCTGGACGGCGCACGCGATGGAGCACCACGCCCGCGCCGGACGTCTGATCCGGCCCGAGGCGCTCTATGACGGCGCGAGGCCGGAGGCGGCGTGAGCCTTACGGCTTCTGACCGGCCGGCAGCGCCGCCACTTCGTCGGCGCCGAGGCGGCGGATCGAATCGGCGGCGCATTGCTGCGGGCCGGTCGGGCCGGGGGCGTGGATGGTCAGAGCGAGGCCGGTGCAGACCTGCGAACTGCCGACCGATTCCAGGGCGATGGCGTCCGACCATTTGATGTCCGGGCAAACGCCCAGCAGCTTGATCTGATAGTACTCGCCCGCCCCGACCCGGAGGTTGACCGTCTCGCGGTCGACAACGGCGTAGTTGGACACCAGCGCCGCGTTGAAGCAGCTCTGCGGTCCGGCAGCCGTCGCCGCGTTCCGGGTCGAGCCGCAGCCCGCGAGTGCCAGCGCCATCACGGCCGCGGCCGGGGCAAGGATGGTTGCAGTCTTCATGGCGGTCGTCTCCCTCGTCGCGCAGACACTATGTGCCGTGTGTGGCGATGGCGCGAAAGGGGTGGCGTTTCGGCCGGCCGCGGGGAATCCTAGACGTCCCGTCCACGGCTCTGCGAGTTCCCACATGCTGCGACCCTTGGCGATCGGCATTCCGCTCATCCTGGTCCTGGCGATCGGATTCTCGGTCGGCATGAGCACGCTGTCGCCTTTCAGCCCCTACTATGGGTGGGTGATCGGCGGCTATGCGGTGCTGTTTCCGATCGTCCTGATCTCGACCATCGTCATGACCTTCCGCAGTGTGCGCCGAGCGGTGCGCGGCGGCGACACGGCGCTGCGCACCACCGGGCGGCGGGCGGAGGCGACGGTGATCGCCGCGACGCCGTCCTCGATGACGGTGCGGATGGGCGGCGGACTGCCGTCGCGCGTGATCCATGTCGTGCTTCGGATCGAGGAACCGGGCCGCCCGGCGCGCGAGCACAAGGCGACGCGGGTCGCCTCGCTGTTCGACATGGCGCCGCTGCAGGGCGCCCGCGTGCCGGTCTATGTCGATCCGGCGAACGAGACCAATGTCTTCATCGCCTGGGACGAGGCCGAGGGCGGAGCCGGGCAGGCGGCGATGGGCGGCGTCGCGGTGACGGTCGGCGGCAAGTCGGCCGATCTCGCCCAGCTCTCGCCCGAACTGCGCCGCCTCGTCGAGATGGGGCTCGGCATGGCCGGCCTCGCCGGGGCCAGCGCGGCGGCCGCCATGCGCGGCACCGGCGACGCACCGGATGCGGCCGATGACCGCCGCGAGATCGCGGCGCCTGCGCCGCAGCCCGCCGCCGGCCGCGAGGGCGGCCGCGCCCGGATCGAGGCGCTGCAGCCCAATCCGGACGGAACCTACGACATCGACCTGTTCGTCTCGCCGAAGGCGCGCGATTCCTATCGCATGTCGGTGACGCTGCCGGTGCCGCACGCGCACATCGCGCGCATGCGGCGCGGCCAGTATCTTCAGGTGCTGCTCGAACCCGGCGACCCGTCCTTCGTCGAGGTGGAGTGGGACAAGCTCTGAAGCCTGTCCCGCGCCGCCGTCAGTCTGGGGCAGCGGCCTTGCGCAGAACCAGAACCGAGCAGATCGCGTGCCGCGCTACGTGGGCGGCATTGGGTCCGATCACATAGTCGAGCATTTCCGGCCTATGCGACTCCATGACTATCAGGTCGGCCGCCTGCTCGGCGGCGGCGCGCAAGATCTCGGGGCCGATGCTTCCAAACTTCACGTCTTGCGAGAGCGGCACGCCGGCGGTCTCGATTGAGGCGATGATGGTCCTCAGTCGGGCCCGGGCGTCGGACACCATGCGCTCCAGCTGAAAGGCGAGATGGGCGCTCTCGAACAATGCAGATAGCTCGCGCACGATCGTAACGATCGTCAGCCGCCCGCCCGACGCGCGCGCCAATTCCACAGCCTCGGGGATCGCGAAGCGCCAGCTGCTTTCGTGGGCGATGTCGATGGGCACGAGGATCGACTTGAACATCGGCGGCTCCACTTGTGTCGGGCGCTGCGGCTAGATCCCCGCCGGCACGCCGTGAAAGGACATCGAACGGCGAGTCCACGCCGCCGCCGCATAGGCGACGGCCGCAACGACGGCCAGTATGGCCCAGCCTGCGCCAGAAAGAGACTGTAGATGAAGAGCGTGCGCGAAGTCCGGCACTTGGAGCGCCGCGCCGAGCGCCGCCGTCGAGATGGCCGGCACCAGCCATGACGCCGGTGTCTCCAGCCGGCTGAGGCCTGCCGTAATGCCGGCGCTGCCCGCCAACAGCGTGCCGAGCGCCAGAGATCTCGCGGCATCCGTATCGCCCGTCCCGCGCGCGCCGAACCAGTACGCGCCCAGGACGGCCGCCGTGAGGGCAAGACCGCCGAAGACGATCGCCGCCCAGGCCGCACGGTCGAAGAACCGCGCGCCCGCAGAGGTTTGCCGATGTTCCAAGCGCTCAGTCCCAGGCAGTTCCTGGAACACCAGCATGGCGGTCGGATGGATCACAAGTTCCAGCCAGACTATGTGGATGGGCAGATAGAGCAGGGGCTGCCCGGACAGAGGCACGATCGCCGCCGTGAGGACCAGCGGGATGTGGATCATCAGCAGATAGGCGAATGCGAGCTGCAGGTTGCGGAACAGCTGGCGGCCCTCTGCGATCGCCCGCACGATGGTCCGGAAACTGTCGTCGAGGAGAACGATGGCGGCGACCTCTCGGGCGCTCTGCGTGCCGCGCCCGCCCATCGCGATACCGATGTCGGCGCTCTTGAGAGCGGGGACATCGTTCACCCCATCGCCAGTCACCGCCACGATATGGCCGTCCCGCTGCAGCGCCCGAACAAGCTCGAGCTTCTGCGCGGGTGTCGCGCGCGCCACAACGTCGATGCCCGTCAGCATCGCGGCATCGATCGTGCCGTGGCTCCCCAGTGCGTCGGCCTCGGCGATCGAGGGCAGCGCGCCGCCCAGCCCGGCCGCCCGCGCGATGGCGCCGGCGGTCGCCCGGTGGTCGCCGGTCACCATCACGACGCGGATGCCGGCCGCCCGGCACTCGGCGATCGCGCTGTGCACGCCGTCACGCAGGGGATCCTCAAAGGTCACCAGCCCGAAGATCGCGTAGCCCCCGCTGGGCTCGACGGCCTTGTGCTCTCCGGCTGCCAGCTGTCGCGCAGCGCACGCGATCACCTTGTGTCCGAGATGGGCATCGGCTTCCGCCAACTGCGTCCAGCGTTCGATTTGGGCCGGCGCGTCGCTGCAGAGCGCGAAGATCGTCTCCGGAGCGCCTTTGGCGATCGCCCAGGTTTCGCCGTTGGGCAAACGGACAATCGCCGTCTCGCGACGGCGCTGCTCGGTGAAGGGGTGGACGGCCAGCCGCTCGATGGCCTCGTCCAGTCCGGCGGCGCCGATCAGCAGCCGGTCGACCGGGTCGCCGCTTTCGGGGCGCGCGGCGCGCGCGGCCCAGCGTAGCAGACTCCGCTCCGTCTGGCCGCCTGCGGGCAGCAGGCGGTCCAATGCAAGGCGGCCTTCGGTCATTGTGCCGGTCTTGTCGGTGCAGATGCAGGTGGTGCGGCCGATGGCTTCGACAGCGACCGCGCGACGCACCAATGCCTGCCGCCGGGCGAGGCGATAGACGCCGACGCCGAGGAACACCGAGAAGACGACGGGAAACTCCTCCGGCAGCGCGGCTATGGCGAGCGTCAGGGCGCTGAGCAGCGCATCGACCCAGCCATATCCCTGGACCAGGCGGATCGCCGCAAGCAGAACGCAGAGTGCGAGTGCCGCGATCAGCAGTCGGCCGACGAGGTCGAGGATGGCCGACTGGAGCGGCGTCTTCTGCTCGCCGCCTGCAACCGCTGTCCGGGCAATCCCGCCGTAGAGCGTCTGCGGGCCCGTGAAGACAAGCCGGACGCACCCCCGTCCGGCAAGTAGCCGGGTGCCGGCGAGAGCCCAGTGACGACCGGCGACCAGCGACTCGGCCGCGTTGCCTGCGAACGGACTCTTGCGAACCGGAGCCGCTTCGCCGGTCAGCGAGGACTCGTCAATCTGCAAGCCTTCGGCGCCGACGATGACGCCATCGGCCGGCACGAAGTCGCCTGTCCCAAGCTCGACGAGGTCGCCGGGTACGAGGTCGCGTGCGGGCAGTTCGAGGCGCTTTCCGTCGCGAATGGCGACGGCGCGCGCCGCGAGGCGTGTGGCGAGGCCCCGTGTCGAAGCCTGCGTGCGCCGGTGCAGGAATGCGTCCATGCCGATCAGAGGCGCGAGCGCGATGGCTAGGATCAGCGCCTCGGTCCGATTGCCGATCGCCAGGAAGAGGATCGCGACGGCGATGAGGAACCAGACCATAGGATCGCGCGCGGTATCGCGGGCGATGTGGAGCCAGCCGTGGGGGGCGGGGGTGAGGATGTCGTTGTAGCCGAAGCGGTTGCGGCGAAGCGCCACGTCCGCCTCGCCGAGGCCGGCTGCAGCGGCGCGCAGATCCAACTCCAGCTCCGCGGGAATCCGGCGATCGGTCATGGCGCATCCATAGCCCGGCGCCGCAGGCCGATCACCTCAGATCGGCCAGTGGCCGACCCAGCCGAAGTCGGCGAAACCCTCCCAGACCATCTTGACCGCGACATAGACGATCACCGCGAGGCCGATCCAGCCGATCCAGCGGTGCTTCTCCAGCAGGCCGGCGATCAGCGTCGCGGCGATGGCCATCAGCACGATCGAGACGATGAGACCGAGCACCAGCACCC
Organism: Alphaproteobacteria bacterium; assembly: GCA_016792565.1. Lineage (GTDB taxonomy): Bacteria > Pseudomonadota > Alphaproteobacteria > Micropepsales > Micropepsaceae > JADZAI01. The sequence continues at coordinate 23,023 of JAEUMK010000025.1, read as the reverse complement.
ATTCGTGGCCGCCGGCCGCGCTGGCGACCGCCAGCACGTTGTCGAGCGACATCGAAAGGTCGGCCAGCGCGATCTGCAGGATCGCGCGTCCCAGCCGGTGCTCGCCGTGGCGGCCGGGCCGCTCGGGGGCGTCGAGGTCGGGAATGCGATGGGGCGGCTTCAGCAGATCGTCGAGGAAGCGCCAGCACACCCAGAGCAGCAGCGCGCCGCCCACCAGCTTGACGCCCGGCACCTCCAGCAGCTGGACGGTCACCACGGCGAAGCCGATGCGCATGATCACGGCGACCGCGATGCCGAGGACGATGACCTTGCGGCGCAGTTCCGGCGCGACGCTGGCGGCGGCGAGACCGACCACGATGGCGTTGTCGCCGGCCAGCACCAGATCGATGATCAGCACCTGCCACAGGGCGCTGAGTTCCGAGGCGGAAATGAAGTCGAACATGGAGCGCAGGACCTAAGGCGCGAAACGGGTGAGCGCGCCGGAGGCCCGCCGCGTCGTCACGCCATCGACGACGCGCGTATAGCTGAGGCCGAGCGCGCCGTCTTCCAGCGTCCGGCGATAGGTCTGGAGTTCGGCCTCGCCCGCCGCGGTCACCACGAAGCCGCTGACGACGAGCGTGTTCTCCTCGAGCCGGGCGAGCCAGAGCGGCGCGCCCGCCGCCGGATCGGCGCCCTCGGCGCGCCAGCGCCCGCCGGTCGCGGCCGGAACGAAGACGACCTGGGTGTCCTGAACGGTCTCGATCGGGTCTTCCGGGTCGCCCTTTTCGCGCTTGGCGGTCGACCACTCCAGGGTGAAGCCGCCGGCGGCGTCCGGCGTCAGCGTGACGCCCGAATCGCGCACCGAGGTCGGAAAGTCGGACGGGCCCAGCGTCTCGACCGTCACCTTGCCGACCCACTGGCCCGCGAAGTCGGCGATCGTGACGCCTTCAGCGGCGGCGCTCGCGCTCAGCGCGGCCGCGAAGACCGCGCCGCGTCCGATCAGGCCAGGGAGACTCATCGCAGGCATCCTCATCCATGTGAAGCGCCGCCGCGGCGGGCGCCGGCGGCGGAATCGAGGCCAAAGCGGGCCGGAAAGCCGCCCCCGCCCGGCGGCAGGCGCCGCCGGCGGGGATTCGGCCCGCCCGGCCCCGCCCATACTCCAATCGGCCCGTCCTGTCGAAGCGCCGCCGCCGCCGGCGCCCGGTTTCCGTTGCGTTACCGCCTCCGGCGCGCAAGAAGCGGCGCGGCCATCAAGATTTCAGTCGAAATCCGTTTTGCCGCGATGTATGCCCCTGCCCGGGGTAGTGAGATTTTAGGGGTTCCAGCCCGTGTCAGCACAGCAGCACGACGACGCGACGCGCCGTGACTTTCTATATGTCTTTTCAGGCACCGCCGCCGCCGCCGGCGTCGCGGTGACCGCGTGGCCGTTCATCGACCAGATGAACCCGAGCGCCGCGACTCAGGCGCTGGCCACCACCGAGGTCGACCTGGCGCCGATCCAGCCGGGCCAGCAGATCACCGTGATGTGGCAGGGCAAGCCCACCTGGGTGCGCCGCCGCACGCCGGAGGAGGTCGAGCAGGTCCGCGCCATACCCAACGCCAAGCTCAAGGACCCGCAGGCCGACCAGGAGCGCGTCCAGAAGGCGGAGTGGCTGGTGGTGATCGGCATCTGCACCCATCTGGGCTGCATTCCCAATCGCGACAATGTCGGCCAGCCGGGCGGCTATCTGTGCGCCTGCCACGGCTCGGTCTACGACGCTTCGGGCCGTATCCTGAGCGGGCCTGCGCCGCTGAACCTCCCGGTTCCGCCGTACAAGTTCGTCTCCGACACGCTCATCAGCATCGGCTAAGCGAAGGGTTCCGCACATGGCCTCGGGTCATTCCACCTACACGCCCTCGAACGGCCTGACGCGCTGGCTCGATGCGCGGCTGCCGATCCTGCGCTTCGCGAACGACAACCTCCTGTCGTTCCCGACGCCCAAGAACCTCAACTACGCCTATACGTTCGGCGCGATACTGTTCTACTGCCTGGTGGTTCAGATCGTGACCGGCATCGTGCTGGCGATGCACTTCGTGCCGAACTCGGCGCTGGCCTTCAACAGCGTCGAGTACATCATGCGCGACGTGAACTACGGCTGGCTGCTGCGCTACATCCACATGAACGGCGCGTCGTTCTTCTTCATCGCCGTCTATGTCCATATCTTCCGCGGCCTCTACTACGGCTCGTACAAGGACCCGCGCGAGGTCCTGTGGATCCTCGGGGTCCTGATCTTCCTCGTCATGATGGCGACCGCCTTCCTCGGCTACACGCTGCCCTGGTCGCAGATGTCGCTGTGGGGCGCCAACGTGATCACCAATCTGCTCGGCGCGCTGCTCGGCACCGACTTCACGCAGTGGCTGTGGGGCGGCTACTCGGTCGACAATCCGACGCTGCAGCGCTTCTTCTCGCTGCACTATCTGCTGCCCTTCGTGATCCTGGGCATCTCGGTGCTGCACGTCTGGGCCCTGCATCACGTCGGCAACAACAATCCGACCGGCATCGACCCCAAGGGCCCGCAGGACACCGTCCCGCTGATGCCCTACTACACGGCGAAGTACTATTTCGTGATCGCGCTGTTCACGATCGCCTTTGCCGCCGTGGTCTTCTACGCGCCGAACCTGTTCGGCCACGTCGACCACTATGTCGAGGCCGATCCGCTGAAGACGCCCGCGCATATCGCGCCCGAATGGTATCTCGGCGCCTTCTACGCGATGCTGCGGGCGATGGACTTCAACATCCTGTTCCTCGATTCCAAGCTGCTCGGCGTGCTGACCATGCTGGGCGCGATCGCGATCCTGTTCATCGTGCCCTGGCTCGACACCTCCAAGGTCCGTTCGGCGCGCTACCGCCCGGTCTACTGGTGGTGCTTCTGGATCTTCGTGGTGAACTACGCGATCCTCAGCTGGGCCGGGCTGCAGCCCGCCGGCTCGGTGCTGCTGCAGACCGGGGTCGACGCCGACGGCGCGGCGACCGGCTTCAACATCACGCACCTGTCGCAGATCGGCACCGCGTACTACTTCGCGTTCTTCATCATCATCATGCCGCTGCTCGGCCTGTTCGAGACGCCGCGCGCGCTGCCCGAGAGCATCGCCAAGGCGGTCCTCGCCAAGAAGGGCGGCGCGGCGGGCGCTCCTGCGGGTGCCGCCGCGGCGCCCGAGAGCCGCGTGTAAGGAGCGGTGGACCCCATGAGAAAGATCGTTCTGGCTTCTGCCCTCGCGCTCGCCGCCGCTGCGATGCCCGGCGCAATGCCTGGCGCCCTGGCGGCCAGCACCGCCGCCCATCCCGAGGCCATCGACTGGAGCTTCAACGGCGTCTTCGGCACGTTCGACCGCAACCAGCTCAAGCGCGGTTTCCAGGTCTACAAGGAGGTCTGCGCCTCCTGTCACGGCCTGCACCTGATCGCCTACCGCAACCTCAAGGATCCGGGCGGCCCCGAGTTCACCGAGGCCGAGGCCAAGGCGCTTGCCGCCGAGGTCGAGATCCCGATCCTCGACGAGGCCGGCCAGCCGGCGACCCGCAAGGGCACGCTGGCGGACCGCTTCCCCTACCAGTCCCAGCCCGACCAGAAGGCGACGCTGAAGAGCGCCTATGGCCTGATGCCGCCGGACCTCTCGCTGATCGCCAAGGCCCGCGAGGGCGGCGCCGACTACATCCACGCCCTGCTGACCGGCTACGACCATGAAGTGCCCGAGGGCGTCACGGTTCCCGAGGGCGGCAACTACAATCCCTACTTCCCGGGCGGCATCATCGCGATGCCCAAGCCGATGAGCGACGATCAGGTGGAGTACGCCGAGGCCGGCGTGCCGCGCACCGTCGAGCAGTACTCCAGGGACGTTTCGGCATTCCTGATGTGGGCGGCCGAACCCAAGATGGAGGCGCGCAAGCGCATCGGCTTCGGCGCCATCCTCTTCCTGGGCATCCTCACCGGCCTTCTGTTCCTGTCCTACCGCCGGGTGTGGCGCAACGTCGACCACTGACCGGCGCGCCGGACGGCGGATGCAAGACGGCGGCCCCGAGGGCCGCCGTTTTCGTTTGCCCCCGGCGCTGATCCACATCAAAGCTGCGCGGGCATCCGGCCGCTATTCCGCGCCATGCCCGCCAGCCCGGCGATGCAGGCAGACAGGACATCCGCGATGAATGCGCTCTTCAGGCTGCGATGGATGCATGCCGGCCTCGCCGTGCTCGCCACGGCCGCCTATCTGACGGGCGAGGCGGGCGTCGTGCATGCCTGGCTCGGCTATGGCGTCGCGGCGGTGCTGCTGATCCGCCTGGCGCTGGCCTTCGGCGGTGCGCCGCAGCTCGGCCTCTTCCGCTTTTATCCGCACTTCGAGGGCCTGCGGCTCGGCAACCTCGCCACCCACCCGGCGATCAGCCGGACCTTGCTGCTCGCCATCGCGCTCAGCCTGATCGCCGTGACCTCGACCGGCCTGGTCATGGACCGCGGCCGCACGCTGGGCCTCGCCGCCGCCGCGGCGATCCCGGCGGCGCTGGCGGACGACGACGACGAGACCTACGCGTCGCCGGCCGGCGAGCGGCGCGAGAGGGACCACGACGGCGGCGTGCTGGAGGAGATCCACGAGACGGCCGGCAACCTGCTCGCGCTGCTTGTCGGCCTGCACGTCGCCTATCTGCTGGCCTTCAAGCGGCCGCTCGCGCTCTTCATGCTGTTCCTGCGCACGCCCCGGCCGCCGGGCCGCTGAGGGTCGCCACGGCCTGCCGTTCTTCTTGCGCGGGGGGCGGCGCGTGATAAAACGCGCCCTCTTCTGAAATCGTGGAACACATGCGATGGCGCAGACGGTACTCGGCATCATCGGCGGCAGCGGCGTCTACCAGATCGACGGCCTGAAGGACGCCGAGTGGCAGCGCGTCGCGACCCCCTGGGGCGAGGCCTCCGACGACATCCTGTTCGGCTCGCTCGACGGCGTCGAGATGCGCTTCCTGCCGCGCCACGGCCGCGGCCACGTCCATTCGCCGACCTCGATCAACTACCGCGCCAACATCGACGCGATGAAGCGGGCAGGGGTGACGGACCTCATCTCGGTCTCGGCCTGCGGCTCGTTCCGCGAGGAGCTGCCGCCCGGCCACTTCGTCGTGGTCGACCAGTTCATCGACCGCACCTTCGCGCGCGAGAAATCGTTTTTCGGCCCCGGCTTCGTCGCCCATGTCAGCCTCGCCCATCCGACCTGCGCCCGCCTCGACGCGGCGCTGTTCGCGGCGGCACAGGAGGTGGGCCTCGCGGTGACCAAGGGCGGCACCTATCTGGCGATGGAAGGGCCGCAATTCTCCACCCTCGCCGAATCGCGGCTCTACAAATCGTGGGGCTGTTCGGTGATCGGCATGACCGGCATGCCCGAGGCCAAGCTGGCGCGCGAGGCCGAGCTTCCCTATGCGCTGGTCGCCATGGTGACGGACTACGATTGCTGGCACCCCGACCACGACCACGTGACGGTCGACCAGGTGGTGAAGATCCTCGGCCAGAACGCCGACAATGCCCGCGCGCTGGTGAAGCGGGTCGCGCCGAAGCTGGGGCCGGCGCGCACGCCTTCGCCCGCCGGCATCGAGCGCACGCTCGACACCGCCTTCATCACCGCGCCCGAAAAGCGCGACCCCGAGCTGTTCGCCAAGCTCGATGCGGTCGCGGGCCGCGTCCTCAAGGCCTGAACCGGAGACACCCCATGTTCGACCTGCGCGGCGCCATCCGCACGATCCCGGACTATCCCAAGCCCGGCATCATGTTCCGCGACGTGACGACGCTGATGGGCGATGCGCGCGCCTTCCGCACGACCATCGACCTGATGGTGCAGCCCTTCGCGGGCGTGCGCATCGACAAGGTGGCGGGCATCGAGGCGCGCGGCTTCATCATCGGCGGGGCGATCGCCCACCAGCTGTCGATCGGCTTCGTGCCGATCCGCAAGAAGGGCAAGCTGCCGTTCAAGACGATCCAGCAATCCTACGACCTGGAATACGGACAGGACATCGTCGAGATCCACGAGGACGCGGTGAAGCCCGGCGAGAACGTCCTGATCGTCGACGACCTCATCGCCACCGGCGGCACCTGCGAGGCCGGCATCAAGCTGATCGAGCGGGCGGGGGGCAAGGTGATCGGCTGCTCGTTCATCGTGGACCTGCCCGAACTCGGCGGCCGCCAGCGCATCGAGGCGATGGGCAAGACCGTCCTCACGCTGATCGATTTCGAAGGGCACTGAGCCGATGAAGATCGGCGGCACACCCTATCGCACGATCTGGCCGAACGCGGACGGCTGGTCGGTCACGGTGATCGACCAGACGGCGCTGCCGCACCGCTTCGAGACGATGACGCTGCAATCGGCGGAAGACTGCGCCCAGGCGATCCGCGCCATGGTGGTGCGCGGCGCGCCGCTGATCGGCGCGACGGCGGCCTATGGCCTCGCCATGGCGCTGCGGGCGGATCCCTCCGACGCCTCGCTCGCGGCGGCCAGCGCGCTGCTCGCCGAGACGCGGCCGACCGCGATCAACCTGCGCTGGGCGCTCGGCGAAGTCGCCGCCGCGGTGCGCGATCTGCCGCCTTCGGCGCGCGCCGCCGCCGCCTATGCCCGCGCCGCGAAGCTCTGCGAAGACGATGTCGAGACCTGCCGCCGCATCGGCGAGAACGGGCTGAAGCTGATCGAGGCGGCGGCCGGGGTGAAGGAAGCGGGCGCGACCGTCAATATCCTCACCCACTGCAACGCCGGCTGGCTCGGCTGCGTCGACTGGGGCACGGCGCTCGCCCCCATCTACATGGCCCACGACAAGGGCCTGAAGCTCCATGTCTGGGTGGACGAGACCCGCCCGCGCAACCAGGGTGCCTCGCTGACGGCGTTCGAGCTGGGCGCGCACGGCGTGCCGCACACCATCGTCGCCGACAATGCCGGCGGCCACCTGATGCAGGCCGGTCTCGTCGATCTCTGCATCGTCGGCACCGACCGGGTGACCGCCAACGGCGACGTCGCCAACAAGATCGGCACCTACCTGAAGGCGCTCGCCGCGAAGGACAACGGCGTGCCGTTCCATGTCGCGCTGCCCTATTCGACCATCGACTGGTCGATGAAGGCGGGGGTGGGGGCGATCCCGATCGAGGAACGCTCGGCCGACGAGGTGCTGAAGATGACCGGCCGCCTGCCCGACGGCTCGCTGGCGACGGTCGAGATCGCCGCGCCCGGCAGCCCGGCCGCCAATCCCGGCTTCGACGTCACCCCGGCCCGCCTCGTCACCGGCTTCATCACCGAACGCGGCAACGCCCCGGCCAGCGAAGCGGGGCTGCTGACCCTCTATCCCGAGCGGCGCGCGTCCTAGCGGCGGCTAGGGTTCGCGCGTCAGGCGGCCCTGAAAGGTCTTCCCGTTGACGGGGAACGAATAGAAAATCTCGTCGCCGACGCAGTTGAAGTCGGCCTCGGTCGCCGTCATCGGCTCGCTCATCGGATTGGTGAGCGCCGCGCCCATTTCGTCCGACATGCCCCAATAGGAAACCATCGCCTCATAGAACAGCTTGGTCCGGTCGGCGGTCGGAATGAAGCACATCTTGCCGCTCTTGGCCTTGCCCATGAAGCCTTCGAACTCGCCGCTGAACACGAGCTTGAGGCTCTTCAGGGTATCGCTGTCGTTCTCGTTCGCCCGCTTCCACAGGAGTGTCCAGTCGGCGAGCCGCAGCGTCAGTTTTCCGCCGGCGCCGATCTGCGCCCGGATCGCGCCGGAGAGGCCATCGAACTTCATCTTTGCCTGCGTGTCGGCCATCGCGAGCGCGATCGCGTTGTTGTCCAGCAGCCAGTTGCCGGCGTAGCACGCAGGCACAGCCTCCATGGCGTCGCAGGGGCATTCGCTCGTCTCGGCCTTGACGTCCATTTCGGCGGGCGTCTGCCCCGCCGTTTCGCCGCCCGCGGAATCGTCCGTGCGCGTGAAAAGCAGAAGGACGTCGCTGACCGGCATGCCCTCGCAGCGCGTGTCGATCTTGAGATCGCTGTTCGCCTCGTACCAGACGTTCTCGAAGCGGTAGGACGCCTTCATGTGCTCGTCGAAGGCGAGCTTCCCGAGGCCGGGAAAGGTGTAGAGCCGGCCCTTCTCCAGCTTGAACACGTAGGGGCGGATCACGAAGGGCTTCATGTCCATGGCGATGCGCGTCGTGCCCTCGTCCAGTTCCGTCTGGCGCTGGTCGCCGGTGAAGTCGATCGCCACGGGCTTGCCGTCGCTGTCCATCAGTTCGTTGTTGAGAACTTCCTTCGCGAAGATGTGGAAGTCGGTATTGAGCCCGCCATAGGCGGCGAGCGCCGCGCGCTGGGCGTCCTGGTTCCCGTTGGCCGGCAGCGCCTTCAGGAAGGCGACGACCGCTTCGGGGCTGTTGGTGTTGCCCATGGACTGGAAGAAGAGCGATACGCCATAGGCGCCGGCGCCGGACTGGAGATGGAGCGGCTTCTTGAAGTCGAAACGCGTCTGGCCGTTGCGCTCGAGATTCGCCGCCGGAAAGACGAGATTCGCGAAATAGTCGGCCGATCCTTCCGCCCACCACATTGTAATATCGGTCCAGTATTGCTGGACGCCGGGCGGCGGGTCGCCGTTGAGCTGGGCGCGCAGATTGTCGAACTGGAAGCAGTGCCAGAGCTCGTGCGCCACGAGCTGGCGGACCCGCTGTCCGTCCGCCGCGTCGCCCATCGCCGGGTACAGCACGACCGGACAGGCTTCGCCCGGGCGCCGCTTGTCGACGATGGCGAGGCCCCAGATCGCAGCGGTGTTGGCGTTGTAGGACGGGTGGTTGTCCTTCACCGCGATGAAGACCACGGGGGCGAGTGCGCCCCACTGCGAATAGACCGCCTTCGCGGCGACAAAGGCGTCGGCCGCGATATCGAGCACCGCCTTCTTCACATCGTCAGAGGCCGAGCCGCCGGTCTCGACGTAGAAGGTTGCGCCGTCCGCCGCCGTCGAAGGCGTGTAGGGCTCGCAGGCGAGCGCGCCGCTAAATGCGCCTTGCCACATCGCCGCGCAATTTTGCGCGGCGGCGGCTCTGGATGTCGAGGCGGCGAGAAGGGCGAAACCGAGAACCGCTAGCCACCTCATGGCGCGCTCCTGAAGCCTGTCAGACCGGATTGCCGAACTGGTCGCGCCGCGGCGGCGGCGTCGTGCGGTGGGCGGCGAAATGCGCCAGCGTGCGCTGACGCGCCAGTTCCGCGCTCGTCATGTCGTAGTCCTTGCGGCGGTCCGAATTGAAGCCGTGCCCGGCGTCGTAGCGGAACACCTGGACTTCCGGGTGCGCCGCCTCGATGCGATCGACCCAGTCGGGCGGGATCGAGGCGTCGGTCTTGCCGAAATGCAGCATCACCGGGCAGCGCGGCGTCTCGTCCAGATAATCGACGATGGCCCGGCCGTAGTAGCCGGATGCCGCCGCCAGGTACTTGCAGCGGCAGGCGGCGACCCAGGCGACCGAGCCGCCATAGCAATAGCCGGTGACATAGACCGGATCGCTCGACGCGTCGCGGAAGCGGTCGATGCAGGACTGCACATCGCCGACCGAGTCGGCCATGTCGTGCCCGTCGCGCAGCTTCATCGCCTCGGCGATCCCTTCGGGCGTGTAGTCGGCCTCGAAGCCGCGCTCCTGGCGGTCGTAGAGCGAGGGCGCCAGCACCTCGTAGCCGTCGGCGGCGTATTCGTCGCAGAGCTGGCGGATGTGATCGGTGACGCCGAAGATCTCCTGGACCAGCACCAGGCCGCCCTTGCGCGCGCCCTTGGCCGGCGCGTGATAGGCGCGGAAGGCATAGCCGTCCCTGACGGAGCGCACGAGGATCATCGGCATGGGCTACTCCTTCGGACGGCGCGGCCAGAAGCCCTGGCCGGTGAAGCTCATCACCGTTTCGCCGTTGTCGTCCACCGCCATGTTGAGCGAGCGCACGAGGCCGAGGTCGGGGCGTGACTTCAGCGCGATCTTCTCGTGCGTCGTGCTGTCGTAGTGCAGCGTCATGCCGGGCCGCGTCGGCTTGATCCAGCGCAGGTTGAGGAACCCCGGCGAGACGCCGCCGGTGCGGCGCTCGCCCGCCTCGGCGGCGCGCTTCTGCGAGCTGGCGATCATCAGCTTCATCCACACCGAGGCGACGTGCCAGCCGCTGGCGATGATGCCGCCATAGAACGAGGCCTTGGCCGCCTCCGGGTCGATGTGGAAGGGCTGGGGATCGTAGGCGCGCGAGAAGCGGACCATCTCCGCCTCGGTGAAGGTGTAGGCCCCGAGCTGCGTCGTGACGCCGAGTTCGATGTCTTCCCACCACATCACGCAGAGCCTCCGGCCGCCGGATGGCGCACGCCGTAGAGCCCGGTCGCCTTCATCCAGGCGACCTGTTCGCGCTGGTTGTGCAGCGTCCATTCGATGTCGACGATGCCCATTTCGGGGCGCGACTTCGACACCCGCGCCGCCTTCACCTCGCCCTTCATGCGCAGCACGTCGCCGGGGCGCACCGGGCGCATCCAGCGCACCTCCTCGATGCCGGGCGAGCCCATCGAGGCGGCGCGGATGGCGAGGCCGTCGACCAGCATCCGCATCATCATCGCGCAGGTGTGCCAGCCGCTGGCCGACAGCCCGCCGAGGATCGACTTCGCCGCCGCCTCGTCGTCGAGATGGTGCGGCTGGGGGTCGAACTCGGTCGCGAAGGCGACGATCTCCTCGCGCGTCACCAGGCGCTCGCCGAGATCGAGCGTCCGGCCCTCGGGCAGGTCCTCGAACCAGATGTCGATCATGCCGCCGCCGCCGCGCCGTCGAAGAGCGCGAGCGTGCGCTCCAGCGACAGCTTCATCGCCGCCTCGTCATGGGCCATGCCGCCGCGCGTGAAGAAGCCGTGGCCGGCGTCGTAGAGATGGACCGGAACATTCGGCTGTTCGGACCTGAAGCGCTCGACGTTCTCCATGGGGATGAAGGGATCGGTGGCGCCGAAATGGGCGATGACCGGGCATTTCGGCTTCAGGTGCGCGAGATTGGGCAGCAGCGAGCCGTAATAGCAGCTCGCCGCCGCCACGCCCTCGACCTGGGTCGCGGCGATCCACGAGGCCGAGCCGCCATAGCAGAAGCCGGTGACGAAGACCGGGCCGCGGCTTTTCAGGTAGTCCACGCAGGCCTGCAGGTCGATCACGGGCTTCTCCAGCCCGTTCGCCTGGGCGATCGGCACCGCCTCGGCCAGCGCCTCGGGGCTGTGGCTGTCGATCTGGAGGCCCTTCTTCACGCGGTCGTACATCGAGGGCGCCAGCACCTCGTAGCCGAGCGCCGCGAAATCCTCGGCGGTCGCGCGGATGTCGGCGTTCACGCCGAAGATCTCCTGCACGACGATCAGCCCGCCGCGCCGCTTGGCCCTGGGCTCGACGTGATAGGCGGCGAAGGTGAAGCCGTCGGAGGCGGTCAAGTCGATGAAGTGGCCCATGGCGTGTCCTCGGTCCGGATGTTGTCTTGCCCGCCAGTTTCTCGCGGCGGCGGCGCGGCGCGCAAGGCACAAGCTGTCGCGCCGGGCTGGCGGAGGCGGGGTGCATCGGACATGCTTGGGGCCGAAACTTGGGGAGCGCAAAGTGGCGGGCAAGGCGGCGGGCGAGGACGCGGTTGAAGCCTTTTTCGGGAAACTGCCGGAAGACAGGCGAGCGGCGCTGAAGGCGGTGCGCGAGACCATTCGCGCCAACCTGCCCGAGGGCTATGAAGAACTTGTCGGCGGCATGATCAGCTATGTCGTGCCGCTGTCGCGCTTTCCAAAGACCTACAACAAGCAGCCGTTGATGCTGGCGGCGATCGCCGCACCCAAGACTGCGATGGCGCTGCATCTGGTCGCCGCCTACATGGACCCGGCGATGCAGAGCTGGTTCGAGACCGCCTACCGCGCCACCGGCAAGCGGTTCGACATGGGCGCGGGGTGCGTGCGGTTCAGGAAGCTGGACGACCTGCCGCTCGACCTGGTGGGGCAGGCGATCGCGCGCGTGCCGATGGAGCGCTACGTGGCGATGCACGAAGCGGCGGCGGCGGCGCGGAAGAAGAAATGATGGCGCGGGTTACGTATTGAACCGGAACATCAGGATGTCGCCGTCCTTGACGACGTAGTCCTTGCCTTCCAGGCGCATCTTGCCGGCTTCCTTGGCGCCCGCTTCGCCGCCGGCCGCGACGAAATCGTCGAAGGCGGTGGTCTCGGCGCGGATGAAGCCCTTCTCGAAATCGGTGTGGATCACGCCGGCGGCCTTGGGCGCCTTGGTGCCCTTCACGATCGTCCAGGCGCGCGCCTCCTTCGGACCCACCGTGAAATAGGTGATGAGGCCGAGCAGGTGGTAGCCGGCGCGGATCATGCGGTCGAGGCCGGCCTCGGGCAGGCCCGCCGCCTCCAGGTAGTCGCCCCGCTCCTCGAACGGCAGTACGGCGATCTCCGATTCGATCTTGGCGGAGAAGACGACGCATTCGGCGCCCTGGGCCTTCGCCATCTCCTCGACGCGGGCCGAGAAGGCGTTGCCGGTCGCGGCCGAGGCCTCGTCGACATTGCAGACATAGAGCACCGGCTTGGAGGTGATGAGGCCGAGCTGCGAGAAGGGCGCGGCCTCCTCCGGGTCCAGCTTCGCCTCGCGCGCCGCGCGGCCCTCGCGCAGCAGCACCAGCGCCTTGGTCATCAGCGCGGCGAGGGCGATCGCCTCCTTGTCGCCGCCCTTGGCCTTCTTCTCCAGCGGGACGATGCGCTTCTCCAGGCTGTCGAGATCGGCGAGCATCAGCTCGGTGTCGATCGTCTCGGCGTCGGCGATCGGGTCGATGCGGCCCTCGACATGGGTGACGTCGCCGTCCTCGAAGCAGCGCAGGACATGCACGATCGCATCGACCTCGCGGATATTGCCGAGGAACTGGTTGCCGAGGCCCTCGCCCTTCGAGGCGCCGCGCACCAGTCCGGCGATGTCGACGAACGAGATGCGCGTCGGCACGACGTTCTGCGACTTGGCGATGCGGGCCAGCGTCTCAAGCCGCGGGTCGGGCACCGCGACCTCGCCGACATTGGGCTCGATGGTGCAGAAGGGATAGTTCGCCGCCTGCGCCGCGGCGGTCTGCGTCAGCGCGTTGAAGAGCGTCGACTTGCCGACATTGGGCAGTCCGACGATGCCGCATTTGAAGCCCATGATTCAGGCGCCTTCGTTCAATGAGTCGTATGAAGTGTCATCGCCGGCCTTGGCGTCCGCGACGGCGAGAGCCGGGGCGGTCACGACGACGGGTCCTTGGGGACCGGCTTCTCGGCCTTCGGCTTTTCGGCTTTGGGCTTCTCGGCTTTCTCTGGCGGCTCGCCGCGCAGCACCGCGACCTTGTTCATGAAGCCGACGTCGTCGGCAGCCGCCAGGAACGGCGCGGCCTCGGCGACGGCGTCGAGCAGCGGCGCGAGCCAGGCCTGGTCGTCCTTGGTGAAATTGCCCAGCACATGGCCGGTGACGCGGGTCTTGTCGCCGGGATGGGCGATGCCGATGCGGATGCGGCGGAAGTCCGGCCCGAGCGCCCCGGCGATCGAACGGATCCCGTTGTGGCCGGCCGCGCCGCCGCCGGTCTTCACGCGGATCTTGCCGGCCGCGAGATCCAGTTCGTCATAGAGCACGGCGATGTCGGCGGGATCGATGCGATAGAAATGCGCCGCCGCCTGCACCGCTTCGCCCGACAGGTTCATGTAGGTCTGGGGTTTCAGCGCCAGCACCTTCACGCGGCCCCTGGGCGAGTCGAGAAAGCCCTCGGCGGTCTCGGCCTTGAACTGCTTCTTCCAGGGCGCGAAGCGGTGGCGCGCGGCGATCGCGTCCACCGCCATGAAGCCGACATTGTGGCGATGCCCCGCATAGTCGCGGCCGGGATTGCCGAGACCGACGAGCAGCAGCATGGGTCAGCCCCCGGCGGGCGGCGCGGACGCGCGTCCGCGGCGGCCTTACTTCTTCTTGGCGGGGGCGGCCGGCGCGGCGGCCTTGGCGGCGGGCGCCGCCTTGCCGGCAGGCGCCTTGGCGGCGGGGGCGGCTTCGCCCTCGGCAGCCGGGGCTTCCTCTTCGAGGCCCTTGACCGACGGCGGGGCGATCGAGGCGATCGTGAAGTCGCGGTTGCGGATCGCCGGGGTCACGCCTTCGGGCAGCTTGAAGGCCGAGATGTGAAGCGAGTCGTTGAAGTTGAGGCCGGTCAGGTCGCCGACCAGCTCGGTCGGGATATTGTCGGCCGGGCAGATCAGCTCGACCTCGTGGCGCACCACGTTCAGGACGCCGGAGCGCTTCAGGCCGGGCGAGGCTTCGTGGTTGACGAAGCGCACGGGGATGAACAGCGAGACCTTCGAGCCGCTCTCGAGGCGGAACAGGTCGAAATGCACGGGGCGGTCGGTGACCGGGTCGAACTGCACGGCGCGCGGCACGACGCGGGTCTTGGCGCCGCCGATCTCGACCTCGAACAGCGACGAGGTGAAGCGGCCGCCGCCGGTGATCGCCTTCTCCAGCTCGCGGGTTTCGATCGCGATGGGCGCCGGGGCGTCCTTGCCGCCATAGACGACGCCCGGCACGAGGCCCGCACGGCGCGTCGCACGGGCGCCGCCGGTGCCGGTGCGCTCGCGCGCCTGGATCTTGAGGGGACGAACCTGAGCCATCTCGCTAACTCACCTTTCACGCGCGAACGCCGCCTCTGATCCGTATCGAACGGACGGGCGCTGGCCGCGCATCATCAAACTGAATGCCGGACCGGGCGGCGCGAAGGCAGCCCGGAAAGTGGGGCTCTTTACAGCACGCGATGGGGGTGTGCAACCCGAAGGTGACGGATCCGCAACGCCTCCCGGATTCGCGGTTTCCGCGCCGCCGTCCGGGGCGGCGCCGGCGGAACATTCCGTGAATCGGACCGGGCCGCCTCAGTCGAACAGGCTGGAGACCGATTCCTCGTTGGTGATGCGCCGCATCGCCTCGCCGAGCAGCGGCGCGATGTCGAGGATGCGGATCTTGGCGCACGAGATCATGTCGGGCGTGGGGGCGATCGAATTGGTGACGACCAGGCTCTCCAGCGCCGATTTCGAGACCCGCTCGACCGCGCCGCCCGACAGGACCGCATGGGTGGCGTAGGCGAAGACGCGCTCGGCGCCCTTCTTCATCAGCGCCTCGGCGGCGTTGCACAGCGTGCCGGCCGAATCGACGATGTCGTCGACCAGGATGCAGGTGCGGCCGGCGACGTCGCCGATGACGTTCATCACTTCCGATTCGCCCGCCCGCTCGCGGCGCTTGTCGATGATCGCGAGGTCGGCGTTGACGCGCTTGGCGAGGGCGCGGGTGCGCACCACGCCGCCGACGTCGGGCGAGACCATGGTGAGGTTCTTGACGCCGATCTTCAGCGTGATGTCGCGGTCGAAGACCGGCGCGGTGAACAGATTGTCGGTCGGGATGTCGAAGAAGCCCTGGATCTGCCCGGCGTGGAGATCGACGGTGAGCACGCGGTTGGCGCCGGCCTCGGTGATCAGGTTGGCGACGAGCTTGGCCGAGATCGGCGTGCGGCCGCCGGATTTTCGGTCCTGGCGGGCGTAGCCGAAATAGGGCAGCACGGCGGTGATGCGCTTGGCCGAGGCGCGGCGCAGCGCGTCCATGATGATCAGCAATTCCATCAGATTGTCGTTCGCCGGGAACGACGTCGACTGGATCACGAACACGTCCTGGCCGCGCACGTTCTCCAGGATCTCGACGAAGACCTCGTTGTCGGCGAAGCGCTTGACGTTGGCCTTGACCAGGGAGTGCCCCAGCACCTTGGCGATGCCTTCGGCGAGCGTGCGGTTGGAATTGCCCGCGAGAAGTTTCATGCCCCCACACGCCGCCGGCCGGACGGCGCGCCCCTGTCGAGAGATGACGATTGAATGACGCGAGCGGCTTTTAGCGGTCGGCAGGCCGCAATGGAAGCGCGGCCTTAGCGCGCCTTGCCGAAATCGCTCGCCATGATTTCGGCGATCGAGCGCGCCGCCGCGCCGCCGGCGAGCGCCGCCTGCTCGGCCCAGTTCCTGCGCACGTCGAGCGTCGGCAGCGCGTTCTCCTGGGTCGCCATGCCCAGATTGCGCCCGTCCGGGGCATAGACGGTCCAGACGATGATGACCTCCATGCGCCCGCCCTGGTCGGGGCCGAGCGTCAGCGCGCCGGTGATGGCGTAGGTGTCCTCGGCCGCCGCGTCCTTCATGCGGACGCCGAGCCGGGCCAGCCCCTCGCTTACGGCGCGGCGCAGCGGCTCGGCCTGGCCCTTCTCGGGCGTCTTGATCTCGCGGACATGGGCGGCGGGCGTCGGCCGCGCCGCCGCGGCCTCCGCCGCCTCCTGCGGCGGCGGACTGCCGAGCCGGCCCATCGCCTCGGCGAGGGCCCGCGCCGCCCCGACCGCGACAAGCGCCAGATCGCCGCTGACGCTGAAGCGGCCAAGCGCCGTCCCGCCGTCGCTCAGCGTGAAGTCGGCGCCGCCGGAGGTCGCCGCGCCGCTCAGCGTCAGGCTCCCGGCCGGGACGGTGTCGGCGGAGGCCAGCACGTCGAGCGCCGCCGCGTTGGTCGCGATGGCCTTGCGCAGCGTCGCCTCGTCGGCGGGCGCGAGGCCCGTGATCGCGCCGACATAGACGGCGCGCTCGCCCATCACGTCGCCGACGATCTCGGGGTTGCCGGTGCCGCGGAAAGGCTGCGGCGTGGCGAAGGGATCGCGCATGCCGGTCGCCTCCTCCAGTCCGCCGCACGAGGCGAGGACGAGGGCGGCGAGGGCGAGGACGGCGGCGCGGATCATGGCGCGGGTTCCGGCGCGAGGGCGATGGCGGACAGGTTGCGGCCGTAGTCGGGCTCGCCGCGATGGGTCGTGCGTCGATAGCTGAAATAGCCGCCGTCGGCATAGGTGCAGACGGCCAAATCCTCGATTCGGGTGACGCCCGCTTCACCGAGGCGGGCGGTGAGGAAGCCGGGCAGGTCGAACTGGAACTTGTCCGCCGCCTTTCCCGGCGCGAACCAGCGCGCATGACCGGCGTCGCGGGCCGTGAAGGCGTCGCGGAACTCGGCGCCGACCTCATACGAGGCCTGGCGGATCGTCGGGCCGATCGCCGCCGCGATGTCCCTCGCGCCCTCGCGCCGCATCGCCGCGACGGTCGCCTCGGCGACCCCGGCGAGCGCCCCCTTCCAGCCGGCGTGGCAGGCCCCGATCACCCCGGCGGCGGCGTCGGCGAAAAGGATCGGCGTGCAGTCGGCGGCGAGCACGCCGAGCGCGATGCCCGGGGTCCGCGTCACCATGCCGTCGGCCTCCGGCCCCTGTCCGCTCCAGGCCTCGCGCACCGTCACCACTTCGGGCGAGTGGATCTGATAGAGGGTCAACAGGTTCTGCGGCGCGATGCCGATCGCCGCCGCCGCGCGGGCCCGGTTCGCCGCGACGCTGGCCTGCCGGTCGCGCGAGCCCAGGCCGCAATTGAGGCTTGCATAGAGTCCTTCCGAGACGCCGCCCGCGCGGCCGAAAAAGCCGTGGGCGATGCCGGGAAGGCCGGCCAGCGAGGCGGCGCGCCGATGGATCATGACCCGAAGCCTGCGGGAAGAGGACCGCCGGGTCCAGTGAGCGCCATCGCCTTGAAGAGCGTTCCCATCTCGGCGGGGTCGGTCAGCCGCGCGAGGCCCGAGGCCAGCGTTTCGGCCCTGTCCGGGCGGGCGCGGGCGAGGGCGGCGGCGCGGGCATCGATGCCGAGGGCGCGAAGCCAGTCGCCCTGTGCGGCGGGGCCGTGCGCGGTTGCCCCGGCGGCGCGGGCCAGCGCCTCGAAATCGACATGAGCGGTCAGGTCCGCCTCACCCGGTTCGGCCAGCGGATCGGCGAAGCGGTGGGCCCTGACCGCCTGCAGCGTGTCGCCGGGGGCGCTGCGCGCATGGCCATAGTCGATGGCCAGCGCGAGGCCGCCCGTCCGGTTCAGCCACGCGCCGATCGCCGCCGCGACGGCGCGGGCCGGCTCGTTGACCTCGACGATGCCGTCGCCGCCCGCGCCCTCCGCCGGACCGAGCGCCGGCGACAGGGTGAAGCCGAAGGCCCCGTCGGCGCCGATCCCGACGAAGCGCTCGTGCCAGCGTCCGTGCGAGCGCACGAATTGCCGGATCGGCAGCGCGTCGAAGAACTCGTTGGCGACGAGATAGAGCGGCGCATCGGCGGCGACCGTTTCGAAGGCCTCGGCCCAGTCCAGCCGTTCTGTGCCGGCCAGCGCCGCCGCCTGGCGCGCGCGCAGCGCGGGGCTGGTTTCGACCAGCGTCACATGGGCCGCCGCGCCGAAGGCGGGACGCACCCGCGCGGCGCGCAGCAGGTCGGCCATCAGCGTGCCGCGGCCGGGACCAAGCTCGACCAGGCGGATGCGCGACGGGGCGCCGCTGCGTTCCCAGTGATCGACCAGCGCGAGGCCGATCATCTCGCCGAAGAGCTGGCTCACCTCCGGCGCGGTGGTGAAGTCGCCCGCCGCGCCCAGCGGATCGCGGGTCGCGTAATAGTGGGCGTTGGCGAGGCCCATGAAGCGGTCGAGCCGCAGCGGCCCGTCGGCGCGGATCAGGCCCGCCAGGTGACGGGCGAAATCGCTCATGCGGTCTTTGGCCGGTGCGCGAAGGCCCACCAGGCGAAGAAGGCGGCGCCCAGCCACATCGCGGCGCTCAGCGCCTGGCCCATCGAGAAGGCGCCGCCGGCGATCAGCTGGTTGCTGTCGCGGTAGATCTCGCCGACGATGCGGAAGAGCCCGTAGAAGAACAGGAACGCCGCGACGATGGCGCCCGGCCGGTCGAAGGCGCGCAGCCGCGTCGCCATCAGCCGCAGGATGACGAACAGCACGACGCCTTCCAGCAGCGCCTCGTAGATCTGGCTGGGGTGGCGCGGCATGCCGTCGGTTCCCGGAAACACCATCGCCCAGGGCACGTCCGTCACCTTGCCCCACAATTCGCCGTTGACGAAATTGGCGATGCGTCCGGTGAACAGGCCGATCGGCACGACGCTGGCGACGACGTCGCCGAAGCGCACCATGTCGATGCCCTTGGCGCGGGCGAAGGCGACGACCGCGACGATCACCCCGATCATGCCGCCGTGGAACGACATCCCGCCTTCCCAGATCTTCACCCACTGCATCGGGTCGGCGTAGAGGGCCGGCTCGTAGACGAGGCCGTAGAAGAAGATGTAGCCGAGCCGTCCGCCGAGGATGATGCCGAGCGTCGCCCACAGGATGAAGTCGTCGATCTGCGGCGGCGTGGCGGGCGGGCCGCCCCAGGCGCGCCACAACCGCTCGCTCCGCACCAGGCGGACCGCATACCACCAGCCGAGCAGGATGCCCGCGACATAGGCGAGCGCGTACCAGCGCAGCGCGAAGGGTCCGATCTCGATCAGCACCGGGTCGATCTGGGGATAGGGGATCAACAAAGCGGGCAGGATCTGCAGCATCGGGCGCGTTCCTCGGGTCCGCCGAGGGTGTGTTGCGCCGGGCGCGCCGAGTCAAGCAGCGGGCCGGAGCCCGGAAGCGGTTTCACGCATCCGTGCGCTGGGCTATAAGGATGCCATGCAGACCTCGAACCGCTTCCTCGACGAAATCGCCAAGATGGCGACCAATGCGGCGGGCGCCGCGCGTGGCCTCCAGCAGGAGGTCGAGGCGATCGTGCGCGGCCAGGCCGAGCGCCTGCTCGGCCAGATGGACCTCGTCAACCGCGACGCCTTCGAGGCGGTGAAGGCGATGGCCGTCAAGGCGCGCGAGGAGAACGAGGCGCTGGCCGGGCGCATCGCGGCGCTCGAGGCCGAACTCGCGGCGCTCAAGGCGCGCTGACGCGGCGCGCCTGCAACAACGCGAGCGGCGTTATCCACGATTCGTTTTTCGCGCTCCCCGCGCGAATCGTTGACTCGTCCGGCGCGGCTGCGTCTTGCTCGGTTCATGCCCAGCGCCCGATTCACCGCCCCGGAATGCCGATGACCGCCCTGCTGATGGCGGCCGACGCCGCGCCCGAGAATCCCATCGATCTCATCGAGCAGCTGGTCGCCGATCACGAATGGCCGTTCGAGCGCTGCGGCGACGGCGATCTCGCGGTCTGCGTCAGCGGGTCGTGGTGCGACTACAATCTCGCCTTCACGCTCAGCGAAGGACACGAGGCGCTCACCCTCGCGGCGACCTTCGACTTCCGCGCGCCGCGTCCCAGGCGCGGCGAGCTCTGCATCCTGCTCTCGCTGATGAACGAGCGGCTGTGGCTCGGGCATTTCGACCTGTCGCCGGCCGACGGGACGATCCTCTATCGCCTCGCCGTGCCGCTGGGCGGGCAGGCGCGCGCGACCGCCGGACAGTGCGAGCAGATGCTGCGCGCCGCGATCGATTCCTGCGAGCGCTTCTATCCCGCCTTCCAGTTCGTCCTGTGGGGCGGCAAGTCGGCCGAGGACGCGATCGCCGCCGCGATCCTCGACTGCCGCGGCGAGGCGTGAGCGCCATCCTCCTGATCGGCGCGGGCCGCATGGGCGCGGCGCTGGCGCGCGGCTGGATCGCCGAGGGGCGCGGCCCCGCCATCGCGGTCATCGAACCGCAACCCGATCCCGCCTTTGCGCGGGCGCTGAAGAAGGCGGGCGGCCGGCTGAACCCCAAGCCTGCCGCCGTCGCGCCGCCCTCGGCGGTGGTGCTGGCGGTGAAGCCGCAGATGCTCGAAGGCGTCGCCCGCGAGGCCGCCCGCTACGCCGCCGCGAAGCCGGTCTTCGTCTCCATCGCCGCCGGGGTCTCGCTCGCCCGCCTGCAGTCCTTTCTGGGCGAGCGCGCCGCCATCGTGCGGGCCATGCCCAATCTCCCGGCCTCGATCGGTGCGGGCGTCACGGTCGCGGCCGCCAATGGCGCGGTCACCGGGGCCCAGCGGCGCCTCGCCGGGGCGCTGCTGGGGGCGGCGGGCGATCTGGAGTGGCTGGCGGACGAGACGCCCATCGACGCCGTCACGGCGGTCTCGGGCTCCGGTCCCGCCTATGTCTTCCTGCTGGTCGAGGCCCTTGCCGCCGCTGGCATCGAGGCCGGCCTCGCGCCCGACCTCGCGATGCGTCTGGCGCGGCGGACGATCGTCGGCTCGGGCGCGCTGCTGGCGGCGCTGCCCGACCAGCAGGCCGAAAAGCTCCGCCGCGACGTCACCAGTCCGGGCGGCACCACGGAAGCCGCGCTCGGCGTGCTGATGGCCGAGAAGGGCCTGGCGGCGCTGATGGCGAAGGCGGTGAAGGCCGCCGTGAAACGGGCGCGCGACCTCGGCAAATAGCGCGAATGCCGCTACAAGGCGGCATGGCACCCCGCAAGTCCAAGACCGCCCCCGCCGATCCGCGCTCGGCCATCATCGACAGCGCGCTCCGCCTCGCCGCCGCGGGGCGGTGGCGCAGCGCGACGCTGGACGACCTTGCCGCGGCTGCCGCGCTGCCGCTCGGCGAGGTCTACGCGCTGTTCGAGACGCCGGCCCACGTCGCCGCGGCGATCCTCGCCGGCGGCGTCGCGGCCTCGATGGAGGCGCCGCCGCCCGAGGCCTCGCTCAGTCCCAAGGACCGTCTGTTCGACGCGGCGATGAACGTGCTCGACGCGCTGAAGGACCGCCGCGCGGCCCTGGGCGCGATGCTGGCGGCCTATCGCTTCCGTCCGCTCGCCGGCGCGCCGGTCTTCGGGGCGCTCGCCCGGTTCGCCCGCGTGGCGCTGGAGCGCGCCGGGCTCGGCGCCGGCGGCGCGGCCGGGGCGGCGCGGATCGCGGCGCTGTCACGTTCGCTTTTCCTGGTGCTGGCCGTCTTCGCCGAGGACGACGAGGGGCTGTCGCGCACCATGGCGGCGCTCGATACGCGGCTGCGCGAGGCCGAAGGCTGGGCGAAGCGCCTGGGCTGGGACCGCTAGACCGGAATCCGCACCACCGCCTTGAGGCCGCCGAGCGGGCTGTCGGCGAGACGGATGTCGCCGCCGTGCCCGCGGGCGATGTCGCGGGCGATGGCGAGTCCGAGGCCGACGCCGCCGGCTTCCAGATTGCGCCCCTCGTCGAGGCGGCGGAACGGCCGGAACGCCTCCTGGCGCCGCTCGGGCGGAATGCCGGGGCCGTCGTCGTCGACCTCGATGACCAGGTGGTCGCCCTCGCGCCGCGCCGACACTTCGGTCCGCGTGCCGTATTTCAGCGCGTTCTCCACCAGGTTGACGACGCAGCGCTTCAGCGCGTTGCGCTTGAGCGGCACGACCAGGCCGCCGTCGGAGGTGACGTCGATCCGTACGTCCTTCTGGCGCCGCGCGTCGTCGGCGATCTCGCGCAGCAGCTCGGCGATGTCGGCGGGGCCGGACTGCTCGCCGCCTTCGCCGCGCGCGAAGGCGAGATACTCGTTCAGCATCCGCTCCATCTCGGCGACGTCGCTGCGCAGGTCGGCGGTCGCCGGATCGTCGCCCATCATGGCGAGTTCCAGCTTCATGCGGGTCAGCGGCGTGCGCAGGTCGTGGCTCACCCCGGCCAGCATCTCGGTGCGCTGCGCCATCTGGCGGGCGATGCGCTGCTTCATGGCGATGAAGGCGATGGCGGCGCGGCGCACTTCGGTCGCCCCGGCGGGCTTGAAGTCCGGCACGTCGCGGCCGCGCCCGAACGCCTCGGCCGCCATCGCCAGGCGCTGGATCGGGCGGATCTGGTTGCGCAGGAAGAGGATCGCGACGCCCAGCAGGATCAGCGAGAAGACCCCCGACCAGATCGGGAACAGATGCATGTTGATGTTGATGAAGCGCTTGCGCTCGATGAGGAAGCGCAGCACGCCGCCGTCGTCCACCACGACCCGCAAATCGACGAACTCGCCGAAGCGCTTGGCGTCGTACCAGTGCGGCTCGGCGAACCGGGCGTCCAGCTCCTTGCCGATCTGCTCGCCGACCTGGGTGTCGGTGGTGCCGGGTTCGGCGGGCAGGGTCTCGCCGGGCAGGTAGGCGACCGACATGTCGTAGGCGCCGGACGCCCGCGCCGCGAGGTCCTGGCGCTTCGCGGTCCCTGGCTCGGCCTGCGTCAGCTGGACGATCAGCGTCATCTGGTTGACGACGCCGCGCGTCAGATTGGCGGTCGTGC